>UQQN01000105.1 GCA_900543155.1 uncultured Prevotella sp. | reverse complement strand
TTTGAACACCCTACCTAACGGGGTGAGGCTGGCGCGTGAAAATTCTTGATAAATCAATCAAATATCATGCAGAAAAAATCAAGGATTTTGAACACCCTACCCTCCCCCATTACAAAATTCCTTTCCACATAGCAATATTATTCAGCAACACAATCCTACTGATTTTGCCAAGCAACAAAGTTTTTGTAACTTCGCAGTTGATATACAACTAAAAACAAATAACGAAATGCAGAAAGCCTTACATTTTATCCCCATCGTGCTTGTAGGCCTATTCACGTTGCAAGGTTGCCACATGAAAAAGTCCGACCAAGCCCCTGCGGATAACACCACAGCGATAGCCGATACTACGTCAGCCGAACAAGTGGCAGACTCCACCCTCTATGGCACCTCTACCGAAGACTTTGGCATGAGCACCTTTAGTATGGTCACCGACCAAGGCGATACCCTCCACCTATGCCGTACCTCCGAAGACGGCACCGATGGAAAAATCTATGGCAGCCTTGAATATGGTCAACGATATGCACTCACCACTCGCGACAATGGCGAAGCCGTAGGTGTGCTCATCAACCTAACAGAATTAGACAAAAAGTTGAAGAACTACGAAATCCGCAATGGTAAACTCATTGTGGATGGCAAAATAGTACCCATCGAGAACTATTTGCAGTAAATCGCACTCTTCACTAAGTCAAAAATTATTACCAATCACACAAAATATGTTTTCAGGAATAGTAGAAACCATGGCAAAGGTCATTGCCGTGCAACAAGATAAAGAAAATAAGCACTTCACCTTAGAATGTGAATTTGGCAACGAACTTAAAATAGACCAAAGCGTAGCCCACAACGGAGTATGCCTCACCGTGGTAAAGCGCGACGGTAACCAATACGTTGTAACCGCCATGGACGAAACCCTTAAACGTTCAAACTTAGGTCTTCTTCAACCAGGCGACGAAGTAAACGTAGAACGCTCCATGCAAATGAATGGACGTCTCGATGGTCATATCGTCCAGGGCCATGTCGATACCACAGCCACTTGCACAAATATCGAAGACGCAGAAGGAAGCTACATCTACACCTTCGAATACGAAGTAAGCAACGAAATGATTGAGCGAGGCTATTTTACCGTCGACAAAGGTTCAGTCACAGTGAATGGTGTTAGCCTTACCGTGTGCAACCCCACCCGCAACAGCTTCCAAGTATGCATCATCCCCTTCACCTTCGAACACACCAACTTCCACAACTTCAAAGTAGGTAGCAAGGTAAATATCGAGTTCGACATCCTTGGCAAATACATCAGTCGCATGGCAGCCCTTACCAAATAAGCCATCATGCTGAAACTACTTTTCATCTTTTTGGGCGGTGGTTTAGGCAGTATGTGTCGTTATAGCATCAGCGCATATATTGTCAAAACCACCAGCACCCATTTTCCATACGCCACCTTCCTTGCCAACGCCATCGGTTGTCTACTCATCGGACTATTGATAGGTTATTTCCAACGCAGCCAAAACCATCTGCTCTACCTACTTTTAGTCACAGGATTTTGTGGAGGCTTCACCACTTTCTCCACCTTCTCAAACGAAAGTTTTCACCTATTGCGTCAAGGTTTTTATATCCATGCCCTCGCCTACATAGCCCTATCCCTACTAACCGGTCTCATGGCAGTTGCAGCAGGCATATATGTCGTCAAACACCTCTCATAAATTATGCGTAAAAAAGAACTCTACCAACACGTGCTCCAATATTTTGAGCAAACCATGGATGCCACCGAAACCGAACTACATTTTAGTAATCCTTTCGAACTATTAGTGGCAGTAGTTCTTTCTGCCCAATGCACGGACAAACGCATCAATCAAGTCACGCCCCGACTTTTTGCCGACTTCCCCGTTCCCGAGGCAATGGCAGTCACCACCCCCGAAGTCATCTACGACTACATCCGTTCAGTGAGCTACCCCAACAACAAAGCCAAGCACCTTGTAGGTTTAGCCCAAATGTTAGTCGATAAGTTTCATGGTCAAGTACCCTCCACCCTCGAAGAGTTAACCCAATTACCCGGTGTAGGTCGCAAAACCGCCAATGTCATACAAGCCGTAGCCTTTGGCAAAGCCGCCTTAGCCGTCGACACCCACGTTTTTCGTGTCAGTCATCGTTTAGGGTTAGTCCCCTCACGTTGCACCACCCCCTATAGCGTAGAAGTAGAATTAAAGAAACACATCCCCGAAAATCTTGTAGCCCCCTCTCATTATTGGCTACTTCTCCATGGTCGTTACACCTGCACCGCCCGCAAACCCAAGTGCGACAAGTGTGGATTAAGAGATGTGTGCAAAAGTTGCTTAGAGGAACATTAAATTTCTCGATAAGGAAAAAAGTATTAATGAAACAATTAATGGACATTGATGGTAATTAATGTTCAAAAAAACGCGAAGCGAGAATTAGATGTTTGCAGCTTCGCTGCTTTGAGGTTGAACATTAATTGTCATTAATTCGGGGACATTAATTCGGAGACATTAATTTTTTCTTTGCTAATTGTACAAGAAAAGTATTAATGAAACAATTAATGGGCATTGGTGGTAATTAATGTTCAAAAAAAACGCGAAGCGAGTATTAATGAAAAAATTAATGGAATAATTAATGAGCATTGGTGGTAATTAATGTTCAAAAAAACGCGAAGCGAAAATTAGATGTTTGCAGCTTCGCTGCTTTGAGGTTGAACATTAATTGTCATTAATTCCCATTAATTATTCCATTAATACTTTCATTAGAACACGAAATAATTTGTGTTACAAGGGAATTACCCCGTTAGATAGGGTGTTCAAAAATCCGATAAACCGTACAGAAAAATATTATGGATTATGGATTCTGAACACCCTACCTAACGGGGTAATCCCTTGTAACACGTCTCTATTTACCGTGACAAAAACGGTAAAATCGAGCCCATTTTTTGCTTTACTTCTTCAAATAATCAGTTACGTTCTTTTCAATGCGGGCGAGGACATCGCCAGTTTCTTCAGGCACGAACTTTTCGCCAGTAATGTGTTCGTAAAGCTCGATGTAACGTGCAGAAATGCTATTCACAATCTCGTCCGTCATTTCGGGCACCTGCTGACCCTCCTTACCTTGGAAACCATTATCCATCAACCACTCACGAACGAACTCCTTCGAAAGCTGCTTCTGAGGTTCACCCTTAGCAAAACGATCCTCATAACCCTCAGCATAGAAATAACGCGAAGAGTCAGGAGTATGAATTTCGTCCATCAAGTAAATCTCACCATTGTGCTTACCAAACTCATACTTCGTGTCCACCAAAATCAAGCCACGTTTAGCAGCAATTTCAGTACCACGAGCAAAGAGAGCCAGCGTATACTTCTCGAGCACCTCATACTCCTCAGGCGTAGCAAGACCACGTGCCAAGATTTCCTCCTTCGAGATATCTGCATCGTGCTCACCAATCTCAGCCTTTGTTGTAGGAGTCACAATCGGTGTAGGGAACTTTTGGTTCTCCTTCATACCCTCTGGCAACTTCACGCCACAAATTTCGCGCACACCGCTTTTATAAGCACGCCAAGCACTACCACAAAGATAGCCACGCACAATCATTTCAACGGGGAAACCCTCGCACATCACACCCACTGTCACCATAGGATCAGGAGTAGCCAACTTCCAGTTCGGGCAAATGTCAGTCGTAGCGTCCAAGAACTTAGCAGCGATTTGGTTCAGCACCTGACCCTTAAAAGGAATACCCTTCGGCAAAATCACGTCAAATGCCGAGATACGGTCAGTAGCCACCATAGCCAAGCGGTCACCCAAGTTATACACATCGCGCACCTTACCATGATACACACTCTGTTGTCCAGGAAATTGGAAATCTGTTTTAGTTAATGCAGACATTTTTATTATGTTTTTTAGTAAGAACAAGAGCGCCACAAAAGCACCTCTCATTCTCGAATTTTATTGTAAATCAAAGTTTTAAAAGCACACAAGCGAGTCCCCAAGCAAGGCACCATCCAAAAAATGCCCTGTAAGCAGACTCGCTCGTTTGCGTTATTCATTATTTTGTTTTGCAGCAGCCTGTTGCGCTTCTTCGCGCAACTGCTTTTTGCGTTCATCGTCACGGTGATAAGCCTCCACAATTTTAGTAACCAGCTTATGTCGGATAATGTCCTTCTTATTCATTTCGATAAAGGCAATACCCTCAATCCCCTGCAAAATACGTTGAGCTTCCACCAATCCACTCTTCTGCGAAGGCGGAAGGTCAATCTGCGTGCGGTCACCCGTCACAATCATCTTCGTGTTCCAGCCCATACGAGTTAAGAACATCTTAATCTGCGCTGTTGTCGTATTCTGCGCCTCGTCCAAAATCACCACCGCATCATTCAGCGTACGTCCACGCATAAAAGCCAACGGCGCAATCTGAATCACATTCGTGTCCATATACTCCTGCAGTTTAGCCGCAGGAATCATCTCTTGCAACGCATCATACAACGGTTGCAAGTACGGGTCAATTTTATCCTTCATATCCCCCGGCAAGAAACCCAACTTTTCGCCAGCCTCCACCGCCGGACGACTCAGAATAATCTTCTTCACCGTCTTACTCTTCAAAGCCTTCACAGCCAAAGCAATCGCCGTATACGTCTTGCCCGATCCCGCAGGACCAACCGCAAAAATCATGTCACACTTATCATACGCCTCTACCAACCTACGTTGATTCTCAGTGCGCGGAGTAATAGGTTTGCCCCCTGTGCTATAAACAATCACGTCAGTAGCAGCCTCTGCGTGCGACACATGGCCCTTCAAAGTGTTCACAATGTCCTCTTCAGTCAGACTATTAAATTTGGCACAATGCTTCTCGAGTTTCTGAAACACCTCCTCAAAGTTAGCCATCTCCACCTCGTCACCCATCACGCGCACCACATTGTCACGCGCCATCAATCTGAGCTTCGGACACAAAGCACGCAACAGTTTAATGTTCGCATTATTAGCGCCGTAAAAAATCACGGGGTCAGCCTCTTCAAGTATGAAATGTTTCTCAATCATTCAATGCAGTTTTTGTCCCTAAAGTGGACATTTTAAAGATGTTTGTTATTTTTGATAGTGCAAATTTAAATAATCCCACCGAAATGCACTAACTTTGTGAGCTCAAAATCATGTAAAATTTTCGATAATCGTTATGAAACGTTTCTATACCCCCCGCCGCATCCACTTTTTGTCGGCATTTTGCATTATTGTAGTCATCCTTGCTATAGCCAAATGCATCAACCCCGACTTAGGCATCATACCCCAAGCCTGCACCCCCATCGAAAAGTCTGTTACCCACCACGCGCCCGATAGCATCGAACTACAATCACAGCGTGTCGACAGCCTTCTATTAAGAGAGCGCAAACGCCCCATCTTGGTAAAAGCCGATGGCAGTGCCATAAAGAATCGAATCATCAGCGTACCCAAATTCGAAACCTCCTTCCCCGACCTCAACGATGTGCAGTTAGCCACAGCCAAACGCTTAGGCATACCTCAAATAGAGAATCGCGAGGCAACCCATCAGCACATGAAGGACTTAGTTTATATCGCCGACAATCCCTTCTATCATGTGCAACGACTCAACCAATCCATCCCCTACCTTGTGCCCCGTGCAGCAGTTTTGCTCGATGCCATAGCCCGCGCCTTCAACGACTCATTAGCCACCAAGGGCTTTGCACCGCACAAACTCATGATAACCTCCGTGTTACGCACCAAGGCAGATGTAGCCCGTCTCCGCACATTCAATCAAAATGCCTCCGAGAACTCATGTCACCAGTTTGGCACCACCTTCGACATCTCCTACAACCGTTTCCTTGAAATCAAGCCCAATGGCGAAAGTGAAATGCGTTGGGTGGCAGACTTCAAGCGTATTTTGTCAGAGGTTCTTGCCGATATGCGTCGACAAGGCACTTGCTACGTTAAATACGAAGTTCACCAATCTTGTTTTCATATCACGGCAAGGTAAGAAACATGAATGAAACAATTAATGGGATAATTAATGAAACAATTAATATTCGCTTCGCGTTTTATTTTGAACATTAATTACCACCAATGCCCATTAATTGTTCCATTAATACCTTTCATGTCCATTAGCAAAGAAAAAATTAATGTCCTGAATTAATGTCCCCGAATTAATGACAATTAATGTTCAAAAAACTAGCAGCGTAGCTGCAACATATAATTCGCTTCGCGTTTTGTTTTGAACATTAATTACCATCAATGCCCATTAATTTTTCCATTAATACCTTTCATGTCCATTAGCAAAGAAAAAATTAATGTCCCCGAATTAATGACAATGAATGTTCACAAAAGCAAGCTGCGTAGCAGCAACATCAATTCTTCGCTTCGCGTTTATTTGAACATTAATGTCCATTAATTCCCATTAATTTATTCATTAATACTTTTCATTTGTCAAGGAATATTAAGATAAATGCTAACTTTGCAAGACATAGAAAACCTTTTAATCAATCCCTACATTATGAATCTAAAAGACTATAAAGAAAAAGTATATCAAATTATAGGTTCTGCAATGACCGTACATTCTGTAATCAATTGGGGAATTTTAGAACCAGTTTATCAAGAAGCATTGAGTTTGGAGTTAGATATGCGTGGTATACCCAATCAACGTGAAAAAGAAATAAAGATCTTCTACAAAGATATAGAGTTAAGCAAAAAATATAAAGTTGATATGGTTGTAGATGATATTCTTATAGAACTAAAGTCTGTAGTTAAACTGCGACCTATTCATCGTGCACAACTATGCAATTATTTGCGTCTAACCAAAAGTCCTATCGGATTACTCATAAATTTCGGAGAGCCTAAATTAGTAGGTGAGCGTTGGGCATATAATAAAGAAACAAATGAATGTTTTCTTGTTGATAAGGATATGGAACCAGTATTCGTTGACTACACAACTTTATTAGATACCCATGAAGATTTTTAGTTCTCTTTCGAACATAAATGTCCATAAACGTCTATTCTCATTAGCAAAGAAAAAATTAATGTCTCGAAATTAATGTCCCCGAATTAATGACAATTAATGTTCAAAAAAACAAGCAGCGAAGCTGCAAACATCTAATTCTCGCTTCGCGTTTTATTGAACATTAATTACCATCAATTCCCATTAATTGTTTCATTAAAACCTTCCATCACATTACAAAGGAATCCCCAAAAACGCCCCAACCAAATTCAACAACTCTTGATAAGAGATACAGAAACACATAAAAAACACTGATACATAACATATTACTTCCATCCACTATACACTTTTGCTTAACACCCGTTCAACAAGCGCAGAATAGAAAAACCAAGTAAAGCAAAAATAAGTATAAATAAAATAGTGTGAATCAATAAAAAATCGTACCTTTGCTATGTTTATCTGTATCTCTTATCAAGAGATTACACAAATTCTACATCCCGAACGAACTTCATATTCACTCAGATGGAGAACAAAAAAATAGCTCAAAGTGTTACGTCCACTACTGCAGGGGACGACGGCGAAGCCGTGCCAAAAATTGAAAAAAGTACCATTTTTTCGCACCCCACCACACCGTCAAAACCCCACAAAGCAGGATGGTATGTAGCCGTAGTCCGCGTGAATTGTGAAAAGAAGATAGCCTCTGATATTCAAGACCTTTTACACGACAAAGGCATCTGGTTCGAATACTGGGTACCCACCATTGAAAACGTCGTATTAGACAAACGCAGCAAGAAGCGAAGGAAGGTCGAAAAAATTTTCCTCTCCACCTTCATTTTCTGCCACATCAGCCCCACCAAACTCA
>UQQN01000104.1 GCA_900543155.1 uncultured Prevotella sp. | reverse complement strand
ATATGTGCAACTTTTTACTCATATTTATCAACTTAAATTAATTCCGCCAACGGGTGCAAAATTACAAATATCTGCTTACCTTTGCACATAAATACAATAAATAAATCAGCATACAATGACACTTTCTATTATTTGTGCCCTTACTAATAACGCTGCTATTGGCAACAAGGGACAACTGCTTTACTATTTGCCCGCCGATCTTAAACACTTTAAGAACTTGACTACGGGACATACCATTATTATGGGACGTAAAACATTTGAGTCGTTGCCTAAGGGCGCACTGCCTAATCGCCGAAATGTGGTGATTACGCGTCAGGCAGACTATACAGCACCCAATATTGAGGTGTTCCATTCGTTTGAGGATGCTTTGCAAGCTTGCCAACACGATGAACAGGTATTTGTAATTGGGGGTGAAAGCGTATATGCGGCAGCCCTACCTTTGGCACATCGCCTTTGTTTAACACATGTGGATGCAACACCTGCCGAGGCTGACACCTTCTTTCCTGCCTACGATGCTACGCAGTGGGAAGAAGAAAGCCGTGAGCACCACGAACCCGACGAGAAAAACCATCTCGCGTATGATTTTGTAAATTATATTCGTAAGTAATGAAACGACTGCTTCTTGTTTTGAGTGCCTTAATGCTTGCAACATTTGCATTTGCCCAACGATAAATCACAATTTCGTTTGTTGAAACCAGTGATGTGCATGGCAACTACCTGCCCTATGACTTTATTAACGGACGACCGGGCGAGGGAGGTTTGGCACGTGTATGCACCTATGTGGAAAAACTGCGAAATAAGCAAGGCAAAGACCGTGTGGTGTTGCTCGATAATGGCGATATTTTGCAAGGTCAACCAACGGCCTATTACTATGATTACATAGATACTACTTCAACCCATTTGTGTGCCGAAGTATTAAACTTTATGCACTATGATGCAGGCACAGTGGGTAATCATGATGTCGAGACGGGACATGCCGTATACGACCGTTGGGTGAGTCAATGTCGTTATCCCGTGCTTGGGGCAAACGTGATAGATGTGCGCTCGGGTAAACCTTATTGGAAACCCTACACCATTCTAAAACGTCAGGGTGTGCGCATAGCCGTGTTGGGCATGATTACACCGTGCATTCCCATGTGGTTGCCGCAGAACCTTTGGGAAAATTTGCGTTTCGATGACCAAGAGGCAATTGCTCGTCAATATATGCCCGAGATGCAACGTCAGGCAGATGTTATTGTGGGACTTTTCCACTCGGGAGTGGGCAATGATACCGTTACAACTCCTCGTGCCGAACATGCCGCAGTAGCTGTGGCACGCCGTGTGCCAGGCTTTGATGTGGTGTTTTGCGGTCACGACCATCGCGAAGCACATCGTTTGGTGCAGAATGTGGCAGGTAAAGAAGTGCTTGTGCTGAATCCTGCAGCCAATGCGCATGCTGTGGCACAAGCCGATGTGACCCTTACGCTGAAAGGCAAAAAGGTGATTGATAAGAAAGTGCAGGGACGTGTAGTTTCGGTGCTTAATGAGCAACCTCATGCTGGTTTTATGCAGCATTTTGCAAAGCAATATGAAGCCGTGCGCCAATTCACCTCAAAACGCATTGGTCGCAGCACCGCAGCGATGACAACAACTCCAGCCTTCTTTGGACCTTCAGCTTTTATTGACTTTATTCACCAAATGCAACTTGACATTTCGGGGGCAGACATTTCGTTTGCGGCACCGCTTGCGATGGATGCTGCGATACCCGAAGGCGATATTCATGTACGCGATATGTTCAACCTTTATCGCTACGAAAATATGCTTTATGTGATGAAGTTGACAGGGCGCGAAGTAAAAGACTACTTGGAATATTCGTATGCGCATTGGACCGCGCAAATGTATGCGCCTACCGATCACATGCTTTTGTTCCGTGCCAACGCGCACGAGTTGGCTGATGCTTGGCAACGTTTGCAATATCCTAGTTATAATTTCGATTCGGCAGCAGGCATTTGCTATACGGTAGATCTGACAAAACCTGTGGGACAAAAAATAACTATTACGCAGATGGCAGATGGAACTCCCTTCTCACTTAGTAAAACTTATCGTTGTGCTGTAAATTCTTATCGTGGCAATGGCGGTGGATATTTGCTCACTAAGGGTGCGGGTATTGCTGCTGACGAATTGCCTAAGCGCATTGTTTGGAGTACAGATAAAGACTTGCGTTATTACCTTATGACACGCATTGAGCAAATGGGTACAATATCGCCTGCACCACTCAACCAATGGCGCTTTATTCCCGAAGATTGGGCAACCCAAGCACAAAAGACCGACGAAAAGTTGCTTCAGAGTTTCTAGGGTGGTGCTAATACTTTAGGTAAGTACTGATGAAAATCATACTTATACAAAATTTTTAGTTCGTACACGATAGCGCAGAAAAATATAGCCCTAAAATGTTTAACGACGAAATACTAAAACTCATAGCGCAACAATTTGCGTTTCCCTTTACGCCTTCTCAGCAACAAGCTGCCTTGTTGCTTGCACACTTTGTGACCACTCCAAAGGCGTATGCCGCTTGTATTCTGCGTGGTTATGCGGGTACGGGTAAAACCTCGCTTGTGGGTGCACTGGTTAAGGTAATGCACTTGTTGAAACGCGATGTGGTGTTATTGGCGCCCACAGGACGTGCAGCAAAGGTGTTCTCGCACCATGCCGGCATGCCTGCCTATACCATTCATCGTGTGATATACAGACAAGAGAGTTTTCAAGGCGAGGGTACAAGGTTCTCGTTAGGATACAACAAGTTGCGCAATGCGCTATTTGTAGTAGACGAGGCGTCGATGATTAGCCGTGGGACTGGGGTAATGAGCACAGACACGGTGTTTGGCACGGGAGAGTTGATGGACGATCTGATACAATATGTATACTCGGGTACGGGGTGTAAATTGCTGCTTGTGGGCGACACGGCACAGTTGCCCCCGGTGGGCGAAGAAGATAGTCCCGCATTGTGTGACGAGGTGTTGCGTCGTTATGGACTGTTGGTGGGGAGTGCCAGTTTGACCGAGGTGGTGCGTCAAAGCAGTGAGAGTGACGTGTTTTCGGGAGCAACCCTATTACGTCAGCTGTTGACAGAGGGGTTCGAAGGCATTCCGCCCATACATACAGATGCGCATGGTGAGGTGCGTGCTTTGCCTGGCAACGAACTGATAGAAAGTTTAGTGGGTGATTATCAAGAGTATGGTGCCGACAGTGTGATTGTGGTGACGCGCTCAAATAAGCGTGCTAATATTTATAATAATGGCATACGGTCGCGCATATTTGACCGTGAAGACGAGATTACACGCGGTGACTTGGTAATGGCGGTAAAGAATAATTATTATTGGACGGAACAGTGTGCAAAATCGTTGCCCAAAGACGAAAAGATGCCGTTTAATTTTATTGCCAATGGTGACACGGCTGAGGTGGTGCGCATACGCAATGTGCACGAACAATATGGGTTTAGATTTGCCGATGCAACATTACGTTTTGCCGATTATGATGACTTTGAAATGGATTGCCGTTTGTTGCTCAGTACGTTGCAGTCGGAATCGCCTTCACTGACACGTGAGGAGAGTAACCAACTTTATGAGCGAGTGCTTGAAGACTATATGCATATTCCGCTAAAAAAAGATCGTATGAAGGCATTGCGCGAAGACCCCTATTACAATGCTTTGCAAATAAAATATGCGTATGCTGTGACCTGCCATAAGGCGCAAGGTGGACAGTGGGCAAGAGTGTATGTAGATCAGGGATTTGTGCCCGCAGACGCTACGGGAGCCTCTTACTTGCGATGGTTATATACCGCCTTTACGCGTACCACCGAACGTGTGTATTTGGTAAACTGGCAGACATAAAGTGTAAATGCGTCATTGAAAAGGCAGGGTGCATATTTGGCATTACTAAAATAAAGCGGTAATTTTGCAAACGAAATAAAGGAACACAAAAATCCTTGTATTCAGAAATAAAATTGATTATTAAATACTGATATAAATATGCTTCCAAAAGATCCTATGATGTTGTTCAGCTTTGTCAATACAAAGTTGCGCGATGAATATAGTTCGCTCGATGCGTTTTGCGATGATATGGATGTGGATCGCGAAAAACTTGAGAAACAATTGGCAGAAGTGGGTTTTGAATATAATCCTACACAGAATAAATTTTGGTGAAATCATTTGTATGAAACGATTGCCAGCGTTTACTTTTACTACCATTTGTGTATGCCTAATATGGTATTTGAGCTTATTCCGTCCACCCCATGTACGTTTGTTTGAGGGAGGATTGGGTTTAGACAAGGTGGTGCACGGCGTGATGTATTTAGGCACGTGTAGTGTGTTCTGGTTAGAATATTTGCGCAGCCGTCGGCAATGGAGTCGCATAAAGTTAACGCTTATAGCAGTGGTGGTGCCCATACTGATGAGTGGCATTATAGAATTGGCACAAACTTATTGCACCACATATCGTGCAGGCGAATGGGCTGATTTATTAGCCAATAGCATTGGGGTGTTGTTAGCCTTGCCTGTGATGCTCGTGATGCGCAAAAAATGAAGAAGTAGGTAAGTAAATATGCCTTAGATTGGTATAGTGCACCCCTGCTTACACAACGAATAGTCGTAAATAAAAAGAATAAAAAGTGAACTTACACCTACGCATATCAGACACTGATATCTGCTTTGCACGTTACGAAGCAGGCAATCCTCCTACCTTTGATTTTCAACCCTATCATGTACGTCCGCAGGTTTCGCTTACAGTGAATTTGCGCTCTGCTATGCAACAGTTGGATATACTGAAGGAGCCTTATAATCGTGTGGAGGTGTATGTAAATGCTCCTGTAACTCCAGTCCCATTGGCAGAGTTCCAAGAAGAGGATGTGGACGTTACTTATAAATTCTGCTTTGACCAAGGCGAAAAACAACGTGTGTTTTACGACACAGTGCCTGCATCGAACGCGGTATTTCTTTTTGCATTACACGAAAGCACTTGTCGTACGCTCGAAGAGGCATTTGGTGAAGTGCGTTACACTGCAGCGCTTACGCCTGTGGTGCAGCATTTTGCAAAAAAAGGCTTGGGTACAACGAACGGAAAGCGCTTATTTGTACACTCACATGATGGGGTGATTGATGTTTTGGTGCTCGAAGATAGTCATTTGGTAATGTTAAACACTTACACAGTTCGTACGCTGACGGATGTGGATTATTATGTGTTTAATTTAGCGCGACACTTAGCACTTAATGTCAATGAGTTGCCGATATTTGTAGCAGGTTCGCCCTTGTTGCGCGACCCAGTGATTGAAGAACTTCAAAAATATGCGGCACGGGTTTATCCTGTGAACCCTTCGGCAGAGTTTAATCGTAACATTGTGTCGACCACCGAGGATGTGCCTTACGACTTAATGTGTGCTTTGCTAAAATAGGAATTGATTTTTTAGAAGCATCCTTTTAAAAAGGGTGGGTCTTCAGAAATATTCATTGAATTTATCTCTTTACAAATCATGCGTATTATTACTGGTATATATAAAGGACGTCATTTTGAGGTGCCTCGCTCGTTTAAGGCTCGACCCAC
Source organism: uncultured Prevotella sp. (assembly GCA_900543155.1). Lineage (GTDB taxonomy): Bacteria > Bacteroidota > Bacteroidia > Bacteroidales > Bacteroidaceae > Alloprevotella. The sequence goes on along the minus strand of UQQN01000104.1, from coordinate 2,240 downwards.
AACAGATTTTGCCAAGGAGAACCTTTTTAACGTGTTACGCGCTTATGTTGACTTTGAGGAATGCGCTGCGCTCGACCTTTTTGGGGGCACGGGTAGCATTTCGCTTGAGTTAGTCTCGCGTGGTTGTCAGCGCGTTGTGACGGTTGAGAAGGACCGTAAACACTTTGCTTTTATTCAACAATGTCAGCGCACACTTGGGGATGAGGCTTGGACACCGATGTGTGGCGATGCTTTGCGCTTTATAGAACGTTGTGGACAGTCGTTCGATTTGGTATTTGCAGATCCTCCATACGCTTTGCCCGAATTGGGCGAATTGCCCGACCGTGTGATGCAGTCGGCACTGTTGGCTGAAGGTGGACTCTTTGTGTTAGAGCATGGCAAGAACTTTGACTTTAGTGCGCGTCCTGACTTTGTAGAACATCGCGCCTATGGCAGTGTGAACTTTAGTTTTTTCAGAAAGGCGTGATGTGTAGAAGCGCAAATAAAAAAACATGAATGTGCAGAAGACTTGTTTTCTGCACATTCATGTTTTTATGGGGTATATGTATTGCTAATACCTTTAAGCTTCGGGCTTTTGCAACTTTAAGCATGCCCAACCATCAAGCACGTGCTCGTCGGTAAGTTTTAAGCCTTGACGTTCGGCTTCAGCCAAAAGCTGTGGAATGTCGGTATCATAGAATCCGCTCATGTAGATGTAGGCACCAGGTTTCATGCAAGGCACATAGTGTTTTAAGTCGTTGAGCAAAATGCCAAGATTGATGTTGGCAATGACCAAATCGAAGGGACCTCGACCAGCAAGTGATGAAGCATCACCAAGTTCTACGTCAATGCCATCGAGGTGGTTGAGTTGTATGTTCTCACGTGAATTTTTTACACACCATTCGTCTACATCAATACCTAAGCAATGTGCTGCACCGCGCATGCGAGCCAAAATAGCAAGGATGCTTGTGCCACAACCCATATCGAGTACGTTAAGACCAGTAATGTCGTCGGTGAGCAAACGACTAATCATTTGTGACGTGGTGGCATGGTGACCTGTACCAAACGACATTTGTGGGTTGATAGTAATGCAGTATTCAGCTTCGGGTACATCGGTGTGGAAGGTGCTCGAAATCACGCAACGTCCATCTACAACGAGGGGCTTAAAGTAGTTCTTCTCCCATTCCTCGTTCCAGTCTTTGTCTTCAGCTTCGACCATATTGTAGGAAATTTCCACATCAGGAAGAGGGAAGTTTTCAATAACTTCTTTCAAAGCCTCTTCGTTATAAAGCGCCTTTTGAATGTAGCATTGAAAGTGGTCTTCGCCTTTTTTATCTTCGAACGTAGGTTCTTCGGGGTTGGCGCAATGCGTAAGTGCGGGACGATCGAGTTCGTCGGTATGTACAAAACTGTCGAAACCAATCTCTGCCAAAACAGCCGAAAGTACGTCTTGTACAGCTTCAGTTGCAGGACGCGTAGTAAATGTAAATTCTAAATATTGCATGATATCGTTTGTTACGTGTTATTTATGTTTGTAATTCCTTTTCCGTTAGTAAACCATAATCGGAATTTCAATGGAATCGTCGGGCCAACGAGGTTGGTAAATAAGCGGGTGTTCTTTTCCTCCTACTCCAGTCCAGTCGATGCGATGAAGGTGGTAGAAATCGGGTTTACCAAAGTCGAACGAACGGCCAAAGAGTAAAATTGCTCCACGGCTTTCATCAATTTTCCACACGCCACCTCCATAAGGGCAATCTTCACCCGGAGAAAGGAGTTCGCGATGTAGATAAACGTGTCCGAACTTTAATACGCCATCTTGGTTAATGATAAATTTTTGATACATGGTGCAAAGTTAGTGCAAGGCGAGCGCAATACAAAATAAAAAGCCCGGGGATTTTTATTTTTATTGCCGAGCCGCCGCCTAACTTGGCGAAGCAGAGTAGTGCAAGGCGAGCGCAATACAAAATAAAAAGCCCGGGGATTTTTATTTTTCCTCAAATCCGCAACTAAGCCCTTCAACGTCCTTCTTGCATGTACATATCCTCTCTTACTGAATTTGCAGATAATTAGAACTGAAATATCCACTTCAGCCCACAACATCCCCTTACCTAGGGTGTTCAAAATTCATGATTTTTTTCTGCATGGTTTTGATAATGTTTTAATGTTATAAATGGTTGATATTCAACGAAAATAAACATGCGAAATGCCACAATTCAGGTATAGTTATAATGGGTCACCCCGTTAGGGGTGAGATAAGGTAG
>UQQN01000103.1 GCA_900543155.1 uncultured Prevotella sp. | reverse complement strand
CCAACTTTTTTCCAAGCCTCACTTGATGTATTTCAAGTGGGGCTTTTTCGGCTTTAAACTTATTCTGTTTTAGGTAGTATTTTTTTCTTTTGTTTTTTTGTTACAAAGTGCAAGGTGTTGCGTTATATATATAGAAAATAAAAAATAAACATGGCAGACACAGCTGATAAGAACACTGTGCTCAATGCCTTTCAGCGCATGAGGGGGCGGTTACGGAAAATGGCTGCTCGTATTACTGGCGACGATGCTTGTGCCGACGATGTGTTGCAAGATGCTTTTATAAGGTTGTGGGTGAGGCAAGGTGATATTGGCTCGGACAATGAGGCTTGTGCCTTGATGACCACTACGGTTCATAACCTTAGCATTGATGAAACGAGACGACAGAAGCGTTTGATGTGTACGCAGGTTGATGAGGAAAAGGATGCTCCACCTGATGTTGATGTTGATTTGCAGCATGCTGCAGAGGAGCGTTTTAATAGAATCGAGACCATTATTGCTGAAAAACTCAGTCCTGTACAACGACGTGTCTTGCTTATGCGTGATCGTGACGGCTTTGATTACGATTTTATAGCGCAAGAGCTCGATATGAATCCTGCTGCTGTACGAATGCAGTTGTCGAGAGCGAGAAAGGCGGTTAGAGACATTTACAGAGAAGCAGAAAATGGATTTTCTAAGTGATTCTGTTTTCAAAATAATCTTCTCTTAATTTTATTCATAATGAAGCGTAATAAACTACATATATTAGAAGGAGCGAAGGCAAGCAGATTGTCGCGTAGTGAGGCTTTGCACTTGGTGGAGCTCTATTTTGATGCTGAAACTACAGAGCACCAAGAGTTCATGCTTAGGGACTATGTAGTGAATGAAGGCAAGGATGATGTTGCTTTTAATGAGGTGCGTGCGTTAATGGGACTTATGGCTTATGCAAGGTCGCGTGGTGAGGCATTGGCAGATTCGTCTTCTGACCATGTGGATTTGCATGCTGGTTGTCAGCATAAACCATTGAATGTTTGTGTGACGACTGAATTTGAAGGGGGTATGATTACTTCTTCTACCAATAGTTCTATTAGTCGATCCCACCGTTTGTCTGTTGTGCGCAAGGTGGCAGCTATTGCCGCTGTGGTGTGTGTGGTATGTGGCGCAACTTTAGCCATTACACACTATAAAATGCAGAACCAGTGTGTGGCTTATGTTGATGGTCATGAAACAACCGATCGAGACGAAGTGGTGCGTGTGATGCGCCAATCTGTTGCTGATGTGGGTTTTGACGAGGGTAATGCTGTGGTAAAAGACCAGTTGCATGATATGTTTAATACAATCAATAGTAAGTAGGTATTCAAAATTATTTTATACTATCAGTAGATGCTATTTTCACATTGAAAGCACGTTCTCGGGCGCAACTGTTTCCTTCGTTCTCAGTCACATAGCCCGCTATGCCCCCTTCGGCTCCCCCGTTGTCGGGGGACAGAAACCTCCGCTCGAGGAAAACAGCAACATCCCGATAACGCACTTTCAATGTAAAAATAATGTCGAACATCTACTTACAGAATAATTCAATGTTATGAACAACAATAGAAAATGTCATTTTATATTTCTTTGGCTGATGGCACTGTTTCTGCCTTTGCAACTTTATGCGCAGAAGGGATTGAATGTAAATTCGCTTTTTGGCGGACAATTTAGAAAGCAACGTGATGCCTCAGAGGTATTAATGAAAGGGCGACAATTACAAAGCTATAATCTTACGCTTTTTCGCAGTCTTACACTACCTGTAGCTACCGCGAATGCGGCACGTGTAGAGGCATTGGTACGCGCTGATGCGAGTGCTGCTATTGATAAGGATGCTGCGCTTAAGGGAAAACACCTTTATTATGGCTTTTATCAGTTGCAGCCTGTGGGACGCACGCGTCGCTATTTGTTCTATCGTAATAATTCGTTGCGAAAAGATGGTGCAAGGCAGTCATCGGTTACGCTTATTTATATGGAAGGACAGGCTACGCTCGATGAACTTAGACGCACTTTTGGTAAACAACGATAGTGTGGATTTGGTTAGATTTTTTACCTCTCTCTCTTTAATTAATTCATCTCTTAAGATTCAAAAAACTCAACAAAAATGATAAACATGATGAGACCCTTTATATTTCTGCTTTTAAGTTTTGCTTCAATCTTTATTTGTAAAACTCATGCGCAGAGTACGATGTCTGACACTGTACGCACACTTCGTCCCGACAGTGTGATAGTGATAGAGAACGATTCTGTTACACAGATGTGTGTGTATGGTCGTGCTAACGATCCGAACTATCGTATGGTATACACCATCAATAAACCTACTGATGCTTTTACAAGCATAGAAGAACATGCCTCGAAATGGGACTTTAATTTGCCTTTTCAGAAGTCTGCGCCTAAACCAGGCAAAGACGTGGTGGTTAATAGTTTAGACGTGTTGCACGTAGGTGCTTTGTTGCCTATCGATAAAACTGCAGCCGTGAGCAGCAAGGTGGGCGTTAACGTGGGGGGCGACCTTTTCAATGTAGAATTCGTAATGCCTAAGCGCAAGGACCATTTCTATATAGGTTTGGGTGTAGAAGCTAACTTGTTGTGGCAACGCAAAGGTATGGCTTGGCAAAAAATCAATGGACAGCTGTCAGCTTATTCTTTTGCGGATGATAGTTATAAACGTCGTTCGCTGTTAAGTCTTACAGCGCTTACGTTGCCTTTGCGCTATCAGCATGACTTTGGACGTGAATTTGTAATGCGCTTTGCTGTAATTCCGCAATATGTGATGGTAGCTCATGCTACGAACCATTATAAAGTTGGTGCTTGCGCCTATACTGACAAATATAAACAATTGCCTGTGCGTCGTTTTAATGTGGCTTTTCGTGTAGACTTTGCAACGTGTAGTATAGGTGGTGTGTATGTGCAGTATAGTCCCTTCAATACGTTGAAAGACGGAAATCCTGCTAATTTTAAAATGCTTACCGTGGGATGGACGCTTTAATATCTACTTACAACTGAAACCTTTTGTTACAATAAAAAATATGCTTAAAATGTCAATACATACATTTCTTCTTTCTGCTGTCATGTTATTTGTATCAGCATCTACAGCCATAGCTTCTGTGCCCGATACGGTTCAGGTAGAGACTCATGACACTATCGTGGTATGTGAAGAAAATATAGATAGTGCCTTCTCTGTAGGTTCTTGTTGCCCTAAAATCTTTCACAAAAATCATCGTGGCAACAAAGGGAAACATAGAATTTTTGGTTCTGTGGGCGTTTATGGTGGTTTTTTGCAGCCTTTAGGTGCTCCTCAATGGATGCATACGGATATGGCAGCATCTAACGAAATTGGTTTTGAATTAGAAATATGTCGTTGGTATAATCGCACACGTAAACAACATTTCTCGTTTGGTGTAGACCTTGATTGGCGCAACTATCGCACTACGGGACGTCAGCGTTTTGTGCAGGACGAGGCAGGAAATTTGGTTATGACGAGTTATCCAATGGAAGCAAGTCGTACTTATAGTTCGCGCATAAAGACTTTCTCTGTAGGTATTCCGTTGCGTTATACCTTTATATTGCCCAAGCATTGGCGTGCAGATGTAGCAGCTGTGGTACGTTTCAATACTTTTGCTACAGCCGAGAGTTACTATGATGTGCCTGATGCTGCATTACAGGTAAAGCATCACGTAAAGGAGAGCTATTCGCACTTACATCAGCAACCCGTGAGTGTGGATCTTAAGGCGCGTATACATTGGCGTTGGCTCGGTGTGTATGTGAACTACAGTCCTTGTAAAGTGCTTAATGCTGACTACGGACCTAAGTTTTCACCTCTATCAGTCGGAGCAAGTTTTTCTTTTTAGGAATTAGATAGAAGAATAAAATGGCTACACATAAAGTGTTACTGAATGTTTCGGTAAATACTTTATGTGTAGCCTTTTTCTGTTTTAAAGCATAAAAAAGCCCCGCTCTCACGGAAAATGTTGGAACTTGAAGCTATGAGAAAACGTGAGAGACGGAGCCGGAGTTTGTACGTTAACCTGACCATGAATCGTGGTTTATATTTAATAAACCCAGGTTACGCACAAGTTTTTCATCTTGGAAATATAAGTTCATGTTTAAGCATGAAAAAGTATGATTAGCATTACAGCAGTTCGAATTTTTCTTTCAACTTGCTGTAGTATCTGCGTGACACGGTAAGTCCTATATCGTCGAATGGTGGACACATGCGGCAGCGTTGTGAGTTATTTTCGATAGCTGCCAAATAGGTAAGGTTTATTATGCACGTGTTGCTAATGCGCATGTAAGTAGGATTTAGAGCCAACAAATCGTCGGCAGTTACGCCCTTTTTCAGCAAGTGCGTGCTTCGGTCTGTTAACGTGAGTTGCCATGTGCGAAAATCGCTTTGGTATTCAAACATTAAAGTTTGTTCCATGCTTACCAACAGCAGTTCGCTCATGGTTTGCATAGCCATTCGTTGTGGGGTGTCGTCCAATCCCAAACCTTTAATTTGTTTTGTAGTAGGCACCTGTTCTACTAATCTTTCCATCACCGTGTTCAGTTCGCTCTGCTTGTAGGGTTTTAGCAGAAAATCGAATGCTTGCTGGCGGATGGCATCAATCATGTAGTTTGAAAAGGCGGTATAGAATATTGCTTTAAACGAGAAGTTAACCCTTGGGCGGATGCTATCTAAAAATTCGAGTCCTGTTTTTCCGGGCACTTCTACGTCTAAAAATAGGGCATCGGGTTGTATTTCGATAAGCGGAAGTGTGGCATCGGTATAGTTGCTAAACGTGTACACTTCTTTAACGTCCTCACGTAATCTGAGGTCGTCTGCCAATGTGCGCAATGACATTGCGTTATCATCGACAATAAATAGTGTAAGGCCTTTCTTCTCGCTCATTTCTTTCAGTCTTTTGGGGTGAGATTTTGTAGCAATAAGTTGCTAACAATGGGTCTCTATTAAAATATTATCTCTCTTAAATACTAAATTTGTTAGGTTGTTGTTTTGTGCAAATGTACAACTAAAAAACTTAATTTTCATCATTAAAATTCACGAAACATACATAGATTGCAATAAACCATACATAAGTGACATAAATAGATATATGAGTGGTATAAAATTTATAGGTCTTGCATTCAGAAAAACGTGGTTTAGTAATCCTCAATGTTTAATAAATCATAAAAACGAGATATTTTATAGTACTTTGTATTGCATAGTACCTATGTTTTACATACATTTGCAGCATCAAATAATTCAAACCGTACACAGTTATGAATGTAGACAACGCAAAATCGCAAATGCGCAAGGGCATGCTCGAATATTGTGTGCTGTTGTTGCTAAGCAAGGAGCCAAGTTATGCCAACGACATTATTACGCGCCTAAAGCAGGCCGAGCTTATAGTGGTTGAGGGCACACTTTACCCATTGCTTACTCGTTTAAAAAAAGACGGACTTCTGTCTTACGAGTGGCGCGAAAGCACGCAGGGACCTCCTCGAAAATATTATGCGCTAACTCCCGATGGTAGTGCCTTCTTGCTTGAACTCAACACCGCGTGGAACGAGTTAGCTCGTACCGTTGGGCTGCTAAAAGATTTAACGCCCCAAGAATCTTCTCCTTCACTTCAAAGTGAAGAAGCGTAACAAATTATCTTTCACGCAAAAACTTAGGCATTCTAATATTTAGTTTTAAAAAAACTCTGTTGCAAAAAGGCAGCAAAGTCGTTATCTAAATAGGGTGCTATAAAACTCAATAACAATGAAAAAGAATATCACCATCAATCTTTACGGCACCCTTTATGCCATAGACGAGGATGCTTGCACATTGCTTGAGCAATATCTCGACAATATGCGAAGCTATTTTAGCCAACGTGATGGAGGTGACGAAATAGCTGATGACATCGAACATCGTGTAGCCGAACTCTTTAGTCAACTCAAAGAAGAGGGGTGCCAAGCCATAAGCATCGAACATGTGCAAGACATTATTACGCGCATCGGTAATCCCGAGCAAATGGATGATGAAGCAGATGAGGATGCACATGCCACTTCGCACGATGACACAACAACCAATGCTTCTAATGACCACACAAATGCTTCGGGAAGTACAGAATCAACTGATGGCGCAGTACCACCCCCACCCCCTGGGCAAGGCGATACTCCCAATGGGGCAGGGGATGCAGCACATAAATCATGGTTTAGTGGTCGCAAGCTATATCGTGACCCACAAGACCAGATGTTGGGAGGTGTTGTTTCGGGACTTTGCAAATATTTTGGAGGTACAGACCCCTTGCCTTGGCGCATACTTACCGTAATTCTCCTTATATGCAGTTTTACTGCCGTGGGCATTATCTATCTCATAGCATGGGCCATAGTACCAGCAGCTACTACAGCTGGTGAGCGTTTGCAAATGTGTGGAACTCCCGTTAATCCGCAAACTCTCAGCGAAGAACTCATGCGTACGGCACGTGATGCAGCCAATACGGTTACATCGCCTGAGGTTCAAAACAAAGCGCGTAGCTTTATGGGTACTCTTTTGCGCATCTTCATTTTCTGTCTGAAACTCATAGGTCTCTTCGTTCTTGCCAGCCTCTTCATTGCAGTGATAGCTTGCTTTGTATTGTGGGGTATTGCACTTTCTGAGAGTAGTGCTTTTATTGCTACAGATCCCAGTGCTTTGAGCAATGCAATGTTTCTTCGTCCCATCATTATATGGGCAGCAGCTATAGCTTTGCTCACAAGTTTGGTTCTCATTATTATTCTCACGGCTGCGTTGCTACGCAGTTTTCTCAAGTCTGCTAACAGTCATCCACTAAGTAGTGGTACTCGTGCAACACTTATGGTAAGCGCCATTGTATGTGCCGCCTTAGCGCTAGGTTCAACCATTCTTTATGGTGTCTCTTTCAATAAGGCACAAGATGAAGCTAGGCAACGTAGTTTCGACCACAATGGTGTATTCATTAAGCCCGATTCTTACAATACGCTTGATATTGCTGGTTGGAAAGTGTTGCAAGCGGAAGGTTGCAACAAAGATGGCAACTACGTCGAATATGATGACGATTTAAGTTCAGATGGTTCTGATCGTGTGATACTTAGCTTTAGGAAAAAGAGTAATAATACGGCTAAGATGCATGCAGTGCGTCAAGAGTCATTTCCCGCAGGCTACTATCATCTTGAGGCTGTGACAGATATTGATGGTAAGGGTATGCAGTTCTATGCGAGAGACAACAAACAAACGCTTGTTGCTGCAGCACTTGATGCTCGTTATCCTGCTCAACCAGGTAATCTTCGTTCTCTGAGTCTCGATTCGGTCTACGCATTGGGTCTTTTCCCTGTAAAATCTACAGCTGCCGATTTTGATGAAGACTATGACGATTGGAGTTTCACGCGTTCAGCTTCATTTTATCATGCAGGAGGTCCTCTTACTTATGGCGTATATGGTTCGCTTCCTATAGGTGCCACTCGTGCTCGCATTGCATTATTGCGTGTAGTGAGTGATGGTGCTTCTGTTGCGCAGCATTCTTCTGTGGCTCCTGTTGTAGCTTCAGATACCACTACTTCGGCTATTACAGTATCAAAAAACTCCGCTTCTAAATCTACTTCTATCTCAAAGTTGAAGAAGCATTCCAAAGGCAAGAAGAACCACTAATTAAGAAATTGTTTGTAAAACTTTTTTAGATAACCGTTCCCGGCTGTCACTTCCATTGCTTAGGCATGGGTGGCAGTCGGTTTTTTTTGTGTTTAATTGATGCATTCTTTGGGTTTTAAAGTAACGCTTGTTTATGTTCTTTGTTTAAGAAAACAACATTGCTACCTATTTGCCTTGAATTGGGCAAATGGTAGGGTGTTCAAAATCTATAATATTTTTCTGCATGGTTTTGATAAAAAATTGATATCGTAAATAGTTGATATTCAAC
>UQQN01000102.1 GCA_900543155.1 uncultured Prevotella sp. | reverse complement strand
GACAAGCCCATTGGCAGAATTAAGTATGCACTAAATTAATTCCGCCAACAGGTTTATGTTGTAAAAGTTTGTGCAACGAAAAGTTATTTTTTTATCAAATCCTCGCGATAGTGTTTGGGCGATTTGCCTAAATGGCGCTTCACGTATTTGCCGAAAAAAGAAATAGAGGGAAAATCGAGTTCGCATACCACCTCTTTAATCGACTTTTCGGGGCGCATAAGGTTGCGTTTCACATCCTCAAGCACATAGCGGTTAATGATGGCCGAAGCTGTTTCGCCACTACAATGTTTGGTAACGCTGCTCAAGTATTTGGCGGTTACGTTTAGTTTGCTTGCATACCACTCTACCGAGCGCGGTTTGGGATAGGTTTGCAACACCAATTCAACAAAGTTTTTGTATATGTTGTCGGCAGATGTAAACTTAAAAACGGGCAACTTTTCGGCATTCTCTTCGAGCGTATCGTGAAACTCATACATAAAAGCTTGCAGAAGCAAGTCTGTTACCAATTTGTGGTGTTTTACAGGATTTTCTGTAGCCAATTTTGAGTGTATGAGGTTGTAATATTGAATAAAGATATTTGCCGCGTGTTCGTTGATGTGTAGCAGCGGATGCTCTTGAATGTAAACACGAGCGTTGACAATTCCAAGAGGCATGCTACTTAACTCGTCAAAGAATTCTTTGGAAAGATAAAATCCCACGGCTTTAAAATTGTCAGTACGATGGTGCCCTTCAATTGTATCGCCCGATGTGCACACTAATAAATCACCTTGTTGTATTGCCAATCTGCGGTTGTTTACACTCAGTTCGCCGTTGCCAGCTGTGCATAGAATGGTAGCAAACGCGGCAAGGCGTTGGCGCTGATTTTGTTGTATGGATAGGTCTATGTCGCTAATAATGGCAATGCGTTTATCCTCAAAGGTTACTGCCTGTTTCAGTCCGTCATTCTGCTTGTTTTTTTCGTTCATAACGCTATGGGTAGGTGTGTTTGGGGAATATGTAAGGGCAAAATAAACCAAAAAAAACGAGATACGGAAATAAAAACCACTTTTTTTATGCATGAAGACATGGGTGTGTTCACAAGAAGTCGAATGGTGTGTGTGCTTAAAAATGCTTAACGAGTAAGAGCTCTTTTGCGATGCCTCGAAGGGTAGATTTTGGTCTTTGTATTCCTTCGGTATGATATCGGTATGTCTTCGGAATTTCATCTCACGAAAAAAGGGGGTGTTTTACATGCTTTGCGCGTGCAATTTGAAAATCCAAGTCAATTGTATGAGTAACGGATATTAACACTGAATTAATATTTATTATAAATAACCAAATGACCGCGTATTTCTTGATAATCAAAGAAATACGCGGTCACTAGTCATTGGTCACTTTCGGTTAATACCTAAAATGGAGGTAAAAGTTCAAATCTAATTTTCGTCAGAGAAGTTTAGACCACTTCATTATTGTGCATGTAGTGCGGCAATGCGTGCTTCTAACTCTACTTGGTCAGAGCAAAGCACTTCGCGCGGTTTCGACCCACGAGTGGGACCCACAATGCCCGCACGTTCAAGTTGGTCCATAAGACGCCCCGCACGATTATATCCGATGGCAAATTTACGCTGAATGAGTGAGGTAGAACCTTGTTGGTGAACCACAATTAAGCGTGCAGCTTCTTCGAACATGGGGTCGAGTGTTTCGCCCGAGAGGTCGCCACCCTTACCTGCACCGCCTTCTTCATCCATTTCGGGTTCAGGAAGCTCGAATGCTGCCAAGTAGCCTTGTTGTTCAGCTATAAAGTCGTTAATCTTTTCAACCTCGGGAGTATCGACAAAGGCACATTGCACACGCACGGGGGTGTTGCCTGCCAAGAAGAGCATATCACCCTTACCAACCAATTGGTTGGCACCGCTCTGGTCGAGGATGGTGCGGCTATCGATTTGCGACATCACTCTAAATGCCATACGAGCAGGGAAGTTGGCTTTGATGGTACCCGTAATGATGTTAGTGGTGGGGCGTTGCGTGGCAATAACCATGTGAATGCCCACGGCACGTGCTAACTGCGCAATACGGGCAATGGGGAGTTCAACCTCCTTGCCAGCCGTCATAATCAAGTCGCCAAACTCGTCGATAATTACCACGATGTAAGGCATAAACTCGTGTCCGTATTTGGGCAAGAGTTGGCGTGATTTAAACTTGGCATTATACTCCTTGATGTTTCGTGCACCAGCCATTTTGAGTAAATCGTAACGGTGGTCCATCAGTTGGCAAAGGCTCTTGAGTGTTTGCACAACTTTGGTAACATCGGTAATGATAGCATCTTCGCTATCGTCGGGAATCTTTGCTAAGAAATGTTTCTCGATAGAAGAGTAGATAGAGAACTCCACTTTTTTAGGATCGACCATCACAAACTTCAGTTCGGCAGGGTGCTTTTTATAAAGCAGCGAAGTGATAATGGCATTCAAACCTACAGACTTACCTTGCCCCGTAGCACCTGCCACAAGGAGGTGAGGCATCTTTGCCAAATCTACCATAAACACTTCGTTGGTAATGGTTTTGCCTAATGCCACGGGGAGGTCGAAGGTTGACTCTTGGAATTTACGTGTGTTGATGATGCTCTCCATCGACACAATGCGTGGATTCTTGTTAGGAACTTCAATACCTATGGTACCTTTTCCAGGGATGGGCGCAATAATACGTATGCCGAGTGCTGCAAGCGAGAGTGCAATATCGTCCTCAAGATTACGAATTTTGTTAATGCGCACACCAGGTGCGGGGGTTAACTCGTAGAGTGTAATGGTGGGACCGATGGTAGCCTTGATGCTAGAAATTTCTACACCAAAGTTGCGCAGCACGTTTATAATGCGGTCTTTGTTTGCGTTTTGTTCGCTCATGTCGACCGAAGGTGCATTGTCTTCGTAGTGCTTAAGCAGGTTGATGGCGGGGAATTTGTAGTACTCCAAATCCTTGCGTGGGTCGTAAGGTTCCATGGCGAGTACCTCCTCAACCGTTTTTCCCTGAGCCTTATCGTCGATGACGGGAGCGGCAATGTCTAACTTTGTGTTGTTAGTTGCAGCAGGTATAGCAGCCTCGGGCGCTTGTGCTGCAGTAATTGCCATTTCGCCGGTAGGTGCGTCTGCAGGTGTGGCAGGTGCATCGGGTGAGAGGTCGAGCGAGAGTGTTTGGGGTTGCTCGGCTTCTTCACTTTCAGTGTTTGGTGTAGCGCTGTCAGCAGTTCCTTCCTCAGCCTCAGAGTCGTGGTCGGGGTAGGGGAGTTCAGCGTTTTCGTCGTATTCTTCTGTGTCAGCTTCGTCTTCGTCAGTGAAATTTTCATCGTCAGTGCCGTTCTCGTTTTTGCGACGTTTGGGCAGTTTGTCTTTAATAAAATCTTGAGGGTGCATAATTTTGCGCACCACGTTGATTGTTTCGCTCGTGAGATACATCATGTAGAACACGGCAGTGGCTAACACAATAATCCATGCTCCCAATGTGCCAAAATTGCTGATAAGAGTGTCGCGAATAAAGTCGCCATGTCCACCTCCCAATCTAAAACTAAAGTAGTTAAGAGCGCGTTGTGGCAACATGTTGGTGATTAGCGCTAAGAACACTGACCCCCATATCATGATGATAGAGAAGTTGAGGAACCACTTCCACAATCTTATGCGGTAAGCATCCATTAATTTTACGCCAACCATGATTAAAAAGACAGGGATGAGCACCGAGAAAATGCCGAAGCAGGTGTCCATAAAGTAGTTCGAGAGGATAGCTCCTAACTTACCCCCATAATTGGCAGCGTTTGTTAAATTGTCGCTTTGCACACCAGTTTGGTCGATGCGTCCGGTAAAGATATTCGACACAAAACTGATGAGTAAAAATAGGCTGATGCCTAAAGTGCATACACCCACAATGAAACGCACATTGTCGGCTTTCATATAAGACTGAAGGTAGGCTTTCAGTTCTCCGTTTTTATATCGTTGCCAAAGGCTCAGTGGTGCAGGCGTAGCACCAGGGTTTCGCTTAGCAGCCTTAGACTTTGTTGTATTTTGTTTTTTTGCCATGTTGCAAATAAAGCTTTTGGGGATGATTCCAATATCGATTTTATTAGGTGACTCTTAAAAAGCAATTTTTTTTAAAATTCAACCTAATATGTAGAACCCATGAAAGGTAGTGCAAACTTATTCAGTATAGAATTGAATAAGACGGCTCAGCGCACGCTGACATACAGGGCAAAAAGCCTTGCACTCGTTGGTCTTCATGCGGCAGTCTTGAAAAGCGCGATACACCCCTTTCGACATATATCCGCCTCCTTCGTAAACACCAATTTTGTCCATTTTCTTGGCATTGGGCGGTGTGGGAATTTTAGTGCCTTTAGCGGGCAAAAGGTCTTGCCATTTGTCAGCGAAATGGCGCAGTGTGGTGATGTTCTGTTCCCACGGTTCGGTGTCGGGACTATAATAGTTTTCGTATTGGTCGTCGTAGTAATACTCGTCTGCCAATCCTGCAAAACTATGTCCGAACTCATGCACCACTACGGGTTCGAACTTGCTGTGGTGTGAGGTGGTCAGTGTGTAGGCGTTGAAGATGCCTCCGCCCCCATAGGTGTTGGTGTTTGCCAAAATGATGATATGCTCGTAGGGGATGCGTGCCAACAAATTGTGCAAGTCGCGTTGGTGGAGCGTGGTGAGATAACGATCAGAATAGAATGTAGAGAAGTGCGAACTTAACGCGGTGTTGCGCCATTTGCCTTCGAGTGGCACACTCACATCGCTATTTTTCGACTCTGCTGCCACAGCCACAAAGTTGAAGCGGTCGGCATAGTGCTTAAAGGGTTCGTGGCTAAGAATGGCATTTACAGCCTTTTGTGCATCGGCATAGAAAAGTTCAGCCTGTTGTGCAGTATATCCTTCGGCAACAATAGCCACGTCTATTTTCTCGGTAGCACTGCCACTACGGTGAAGGTAGCGGTGAGGCGGAATGGGTGAGTTGTCGAGGTTGCGAATCAAAATGTCGTGTGGATTGACCTTATGAGTGAAACACACAGTGGGGCGTTGTTGCATGTCGTAGAGTTGCACAGTGACTTCGGCAGAGTCGGTGGGCATAGGCAACAAAAATGTGTTTTCGAATGAGCGTGTAAGGCGTGTAGCCTCTTCGGTAGACTGCCATTCTTGAAAAAGAGTGGAGAACGACTGCTTGTAGAGTACGCGTTGGGTGGCAGCATCGCGCAAGGTGATGTCGCCATTTCCGTGAAGCAATAAGCTGTCGGTGTGTAGGCGTCGTCCAGCCCAACCATTAAATGAGCAGAGCTCAGAAAGCGCAATGCGTTGTTCTTTGTTATTGCCACTAAAATCGTAGTCAACACGTAGGGTGCGGGTGGCGGCATTTTGCGCCAATGCTTTCAGGGCGTTGGTTTGTGGGGCAATGCATAGGGCAGCGAGTGCCAATGCTTGTATAAAACGTAACATGTGTAGTTTCTTGTTAATGGGTGACATTAAAAAAGATGTTTTTTAAGAACCACCCTTGATAAAAGTTATTGTGAAGAACAAAAGAGCACGAATAAAATGAATCAGTGGGTGCCCTATGTTTTTTCATGTTTGCAAAGTTACGCATTTTCTTTCGAAAAATATTACTTTTGCAGTGTCATAAACAACTTAGCAATGAACAAAATAGTGTTGACTGCCGATAGTGGCAGTACAAAGACCGACTGGATAATAACAAATGACGGTAAGATGGTGGCTCAAATAGCCACGCAAGGCATCAATCCGTTTATGATTTCGCAAGCAGATATTGAAAAGATTTTGCGCACGGAACTGTTGCGCCATCCACAGTATGTGCAACCTTCTGCTGTCCACTTTTATGGAGCCGGATGCAGAGGAGAGCAGTGCCGTGTAATGGAGAAGGCTTTGCGCAATGCCATTCCTTATGCTACAGAGGTGATTGTGGGTTCAGACCTTGTAGGGGCTGCACGTGCCCTGTTTCACGATGAAGATGGCATAGCTTGCATCTTGGGTACAGGTAGTAATAGTGGACTTTTTGAGCACAACGAAATTACCCAAAATGTGTCGCCCTTAGGCTATATATTAGGCGATGAGGGCAGTGGTGCCGTATTGGGCAAACGTTTGGTAGGTGATGTACTGAAGTGCCAGTTACCACAAGCCGTGTGTGAGGCATTTTATGCAGAATTTAAGTTGACGGGTGATGAGATTATTCAGCGCGTTTACAAGCAACCTTTTGCCAATCGTTTTTTGGCATCGTTTGCCCCATTTATTCATGCCCATCGTCATGTACCCGAGGTTAATGCCTTGTTGGTAGATGAGTTTTCGCGTTTCTTCCGTCGCAACGTAGCTGCCTATAATCGTGCCGACTTAAAGGTGTCGTTTGTGGGTAGCATTGCTTATTATTTTGAGCAAGAATTACGTCAGGCAGCTGCACAATGCGGCTTCTCTGTGGGTAGAATTTTAAAGAATCCTTTAGAGCATTGAGTTTGGGCGGTTTGAATCCATCCACCGAAAACTTGCACATACAAAAAATGCTTGGCAATCGTCGTTTATAATAGACGGATTGTCAAGCATTTTTGTTTGGAATAAAGTACGTTTTAGTAGCGAAGAATTTGTCCTGTACGCAGACGTGTAGAGGGCGTCATGCGGTTGGTCTTTGCCAAAGTTTCGATACTTACGCCTATTTTTTCGGCAATGGTAGCGAAAGTTTCACCTTTTTCAACCTTGTAGAAGTGTGTGGCAGTCATGGCAATTTTATCTTCGTTCGAAGCTTTGCGCGATGCCAAGAGCACAGATGCGTTTCCGCTGTCGTTTTTGTGGAACGTGTAGAAATCGCCTGTAACATCTTGTGCGGGGAAGTTAAAGAGCAATTCAGGGTTAATGGCTTCGCCTGCAAGACGTGTTTCGAAGTGAAGGTGTGAGCCAAAAGAGCGTCCAGTGTTGCCACCTAAACCAATAGGTTCGCCCGCCTTAACCATTTGGTCGCCCTTAACGAGTTGTTTTGAAAGGTGACCATAGATGGTTTCAAGACCATTGTTGTGACGAATCACTACATAGTTACCATAGCCACCTGCATCATAACGCACTACACGCACTTTGCCATCGAAGGCCGACACAATGGTATCACCTGTGTAAACTTTAATGTCGAGACCTTTGTGCACACGCTTAAAGGTGGGACGATAGCCAAAGCGCGAGGTAATGTTGCGCGAAGGGGTGGGCATGCAAAAGCCACGTAAGTCAATGCGGTAGCTTTCGGGCACCTCGCTACTGCTGTAGGGATGTGCACGATTCGTAACCCAAGAGTTGTAGATATCACCGCTCAAATCGTTATTCATGTCGCGGTCAACAGCACGCATAATGGCCACAGAGTCGACTGCACGCAAACGACGGTCTACGGGGGCTTGACGTGCAATCAAATCTTGGCAATAAGCCGATGCGCCGACACCTACCAACACAATGGTCAGGGCTGCTCGACGCAGAAGTTTCATATTCATTGGCGTAAATTTTTTTGATCGGCGTGTCGCTTACATTTTTCTTCGAGCGTGCGTTTATTGCACAAAAAATACATCTTTAAAAGGTGTATTTTTAAAGAAAGATGTGAGCGCCACATTAAAATTCCGCGACAAAGTTACTACATTTTTGGGCTATGTGTATAGGTTTTTGTGTTAAATCTTCTTAGCTTTTTAGCAAGCAAGTACTTGTTTATCAATGATTTTGAAAGTTTTTTTACTTGTTACACGACTAAAGTTAGCCACCCAATAAATAGAATTTGGGGGCTTTAGTCAAGGATTTTTATAGAAAGCGCAATTGAAAAAACTAAGTCTTTAGCTAGGGTGTTCAAAATTCATAATATTTTTCTGCATGGCTTTGAAAAAAATGATATCATAAATAGTTGATATTCAACAATAACAAATGCAGAAAAAGCCTCAAATCGTGTGTTATTTTAATGGGTTACCCCTAGCGGGTAGGGTGTTCAAAATTCATAATATTTTTCTGCACGATATTTGATAGATTTATCAAGATTTTTCACGCGCCAGCCTCAC
>UQQN01000101.1 GCA_900543155.1 uncultured Prevotella sp. | reverse complement strand
TTCCTTATAACATCAAAAAAATAATTACACATTTACTTTTTATGCAATATTTTCCTTTTATAATGCAAACATAACACGTATAAAACCTTACTTTTTGCAAGATTGAATAGAAATGTGATACACATTCACAATCTATACATAACATATTCATAAAACAACCACAAAACATACATTAAAGGAGAAAAAATGTCCAAATGAATTTCATCTGCTCAAGTTAAAAAGAAAAAAGGGGCTACTTTGTACACAAAATTTTGCCAAGACGAAAAAACTCTGTATATTTGCCCAAAAGATGGGACATCTGCTCGTTTTAGCAAGATTTTCCCCTTCATGGAAAACATTTTTTTGAAGGCACTTGAAACACAAAATACAAAATACAAGGCCTAAGGGACTATAAATTCCAAAACAAAAAACAAATATCAATATCTATAACAACCACCTGTAGGGAGCGAGCTATCGCTTTTTGCAGGTAAAAAACAACTATTTACTCCATGGATTGGTTTCAATCTCTATTTTCAACAACCGGATCGGTGGCACACATTATGTTACTCTTCTCGCTTGTGATTGCTGTAGGCGTTGTACTCGGCAAAATCAAGATCGGAAGTGTATCATTGGGCGTTACCTTCGTGTTGTTTGCCGGCATTGTGGTAGGCCACATCTACCACCAGCTTGGCATTGCCGACCCTGACGGAGGATATGCCTGTCCGGCTAACGTGCTTTCGTTTATCCAGGACTTTGGTTTGATTCTCTTTGTCTACTGTATAGGTTTGCAGGTTGGTCCGAGTTTCTTTCAATCGTTTAAAAAAGACGGTGTGCAAATGAACCTCGTGGCTGTGGGCATTGTTATACTCAACGTACTTACATTGCTCGGTCTCTACTACATTGTTCCTGCATTCGATAAGTCTGATCCCACAAGTTTGCCTATGGCTGTAGGTGTGCTCTATGGTGCTGTAACCAATACCCCAGGTTTGGGTGCTGCACAAGAAGCCATTAACACCCTTGGCATTAACATGCACGGACAGAACATTGCAGCAGGTTATGCTTGCGCTTATCCGCTTGGTGTCGTTGGCATTATCAGTGCCACTATCGCCATTCGCTACATCTGCCGCATCAAGCTCGAAAAAGAAGAACAACAAATTCGTGAGACGCAGGAAGACAATCCACACGCTAAGCCTCACCACCTCTCACTTCGCGTAGAGAACAAGGCTCTCGAAGGCAAAACATTCTCTCAGCTCACGCAGTTCTTGGGTCGTACGTTTGTATGTACACACTTTAAGCATGGTGATGAAATCTTTTCACCTACTAAAGACACCCAATTACACGTTGGCGATGAGATGAATGCCGTGTGTGCTATGGACGATGCTGAAGCAGCTACTGCATTTATTGGTCGCGAAATTGAAGTTGATTGGCAAGCAGAGAAAGCTCCTATCGTGTCAAAACGTATTCTCGTTACACAACCCGAAGTGAATGGTAAAACATTTGGCGAAATGCACTTTAGCTCGATGTATGGTGTTAACGTAACACGTATTACACGTCAAGGCATGAACCTTTTTGCCGATCGCTCTTTGCGTATCCAAATTGGCGACCGCTTAATGGTAGCAGGTCCCGAAGATAGTGTAACACGTGTAGAACGCATTTTGGGTAACTCTGTGAAGCGTCTCGACCACCCCAATGTAGGTGCCATTTTCTTGGGCATTATGATTGGTATTATCTTTGGTAGCATCCCCTTCCAGTTCCCTGGCATGGCAACCCCCTTAAAACTTGGTTTAGCAGGTGGTCCACTTATCATTGCTATTTTGGCAGGTGCTTATGGCTACAAGTTCCACTTGGTTACTTATACAACTACTTCAGCCAACCTCTTACTCCGCGAAATTGGTTTGATTCTCTTCCTTGCTGCAGTAGGTATCAAGGCGGGTAGCAACTTCTGGGATACTGTAGTACAAGGTGATGGTCTCACTTATGTGTGGGTAGGTTTCCTTGTAACCATCATCCCCTTGCTCATTATGGGTGTGGTAGCTCGCTTACGTTTTAAGATTAACTACTTCACATTAATGGGTATTATTGCAGGTTCAAATACTGACCCCCCTGCATTAGGCTATGCAAACCAAACAGCTAACAACGATGCTGCATCAGTAGGTTACTCTACAGTTTATCCTTTATCGATGTTCTTACGCATCTTGGTAGCTCAAGCTATCATCTTGTTCCTATGCTAACACAAGATATTTGAAATAAAAAGTCTTGGCAACAATGTTTATTGCAAGTTGCCAAGATTTTTTTATGCTATAAAATGTATGGGTAGTTCTAAAAATCAAATTTATTAGAACCACCCATATATATATTCATTGTATTTTATTCCATAAACTTATCCATCAACTCCATCCCCTTAGCTGTGGTGCACCCCCTAATATAAGGAATTACCGTATTAGCAAAAAGTTCGCTTTGCGGATATTTTTCTATCAAACCATTTCGCACCATCGTATCGAGTCCCGACGAAAGTTGACGACTCACAATGCGAAAGTTTACATCCTCACGAAATAACCCTTGCTCTTTACCCTTATTCAAGAAATTCACCGCATCATCCTCTTGCGCATGTTTACATTGGTTTATATATTCAATCACGCGCGGATATTTGGTTAAGTCTGAAATAAATTGTGGCGATACCTCGTCAATATGCTTAAGTTTTTCTTTAAAGAATACAAGCAAGAACTCAAGCACATTATTGGTCTTCTTTGCCAAATTCTCCAATAATTCAGCCTCAACCTCCCCATGATGCTTCACACAAGCCAACAACAGTTCTTCTTTGTCGGCAAATATTTGGTAAAGTGTGCGCTTCGACATTGTAAGTTCATGAGCAATATCGTCCATTGTCACACTACGCAAACCTTGCTGATGAAACATTTTCGTAGCTACTTCTACGATATGAGCGCGAACATCTGGGCGCTGCTGTATAGGAATACTAGTTGTGGACATATTCGTGCTATTTAAAAGAGCTTTCTATAATTCTTATATTTAGTTGCAAAAGTAGATTATGCAAACATAATCTGGTGCAAAGATATGAAAACTTTTTTATGCGCAAGGGTTTTTCTATTTGATTTTTAACGATTTTAAAAACACACTTTTTAAAGAGTTTTGAACAGAGTGTAGGACGTTTTTCTACAAAATAATATGTTATAAAACATATAATGTGTTTTTATCTCCATTTTTATAAGGAATATAAACAAGAATGTGCTACATTTGTCAAAGATTGGAGCTCATACCATGATGCTTCAAGTTTCAAATAAAACACTTTCTATAAAAGCTTTAAACCGACGACTGACGTATGAAAAAGTTTATCCTATCTCTGATGTTGGCACTCGGTGCTATGGGTACAGCCCACGCACAAAAAACGCCACACGCCTTTGGTGCACACTTTGGTGGTTCTACCATTGACTTAGAATACCAATATCATTTTAGCAAACGCAATTTCTTGGACGTAACAGCCGGACTTTTCGACCTTAGCGATGGCTTTGCCTTTCAAGGTGTATATAATTGGAATATCGGACAATGGCCTAATTGGACACCTCGTTTTGCCACATGGAAATTCTGGGGAGGCTTCGGTGCTGGACTCGGATATTATGAGCACGATGAATACGATAGTTTCTTCTTAGGCCCTGTAGGCACCTTAGGATTTGGTTTCCAACTTAAACAAGTACCATTAACCTTTGGTGTAGACTATCGTCCCATGGTTGCTTTCAACTTTGGCGATGGCGATGCCATTATCGATAAAGGATTCCGCAATATAGGTGTTACCTTGACTTATCATTTCTAAACAAGTACGATATTACCTTTCGTACATTCTATACGCTCGTCCTCTACCAATTCTCTAAGAGCCTTTTGCAATATTTCGGCATTATAGCCCGAGTGCGAAAGATTTGAGATGGTATGAGGACGACCGTCTTTTATAAAGTCTAACACATATTGTTTAGCATCCTCCACTTTCTCGTCATCACTGAGTTCAAGCACATGTTTTTCGTGATCTATACACACGTCGCAATAGCCACAGTCGGGGCCTTCATCTGCAAAATAGTGCAATAAGTATCTGCTACGACAAATATCGTTTTCTGTAAAATAACCAATCATTGTTTCCACCTGTGCCTTATATTTATCGCGACGTTGCTCATATATTTCGGGCATAATGTCAATATACTGACTGTCAATACGACGCATGGTGTAGGTTATTTGCGGAGTATCTTTATGCGGAATATAGTTTATCACACGCAACTGAGTCATATGTCGTAAGCGTTCATACACCTGCTCTACGGTCATACCACACATTTCGCCCAAACGGTCTTCTTCTATCGTCACATAGTCCGTAAAAAAGCCACCATTTGAGCGCATCAACACATTGAGCAATTTTTCTTCGCTAGCATCAAGATAATCCACCCCATAAAGTTCTTCGCGGTTTACCAAAAACATCACACGCGATGAATTTTCGTCCTCCAAACTAAAATGAATATACCCTGCACGAGTAAGCAAATTCAGCGCACTAACTAATGTCACAGGGAAATGGCGAAAAACTCGACAAAAACGTTCGATATGAAAATCAAACGTACGTCCTTCGGCTTCACCCTCAGCTATCTGATAAAACGAAGCTAAGTCGTTATAGACACGACGGATATAGGCACGCTCAGGAAACATTTGTGGCAAATGCGATGTAAGTTTACGCACATCGTCATTATCATGCAACAACACAGCATACGCCACATTACCATCACGTCCACCACGCCCTGCTTCTTGAAAATAAGCTTCAATAGAATCGGGCACGTTCATGTGTATCACTAAACGCACATCAGACTTATCAATGCCCATACCAAAGGCATTTGTAGCAACCATAACTCGTTTATCTCCACGCTGCCACAAAGCTTGTCGCGCGTCTTTATCGAGCGATGTTAAACCTGCATGATAATAGAGCGCACCTATACCTTCGCTCTCAAGCAACTCTGCCACTTCGCGTGTTGCACGTCGCGAACGTGTATACACAATCGCACACCCCTCAACACTACGCAAAATGTGCAATAATTCATGTACCTTGTCTTCGGTCTTACGTACTATATAATGCAGATTGGGACGAGCAAAACTCATTTTAAAAGTTTCACTCCCCTCACGAAAAGCTAATTTTTCTTTTATATCCTCTACCACAGCTGGTGTTGCTGTGGCAGTAAGCGCCAATACGGGTACATTTGGGAAGAACTTACGTATTTCTGCAATACGCAAATAGTGTGGACGAAAGTCATATCCCCATTGCGAAATGCAGTGTGCCTCATCTACCGTAATAAAGCACACATCCATTCGCTGCACTTTATTCAAGAAAATAGAAGTTGCCAGTCGTTCGGGCGAAACATAAAGAAATTTATAGGCACCAAAAATTGCATTATCGAGATGTTTCAACACCTCTGCTCGCGTTTGCCCCGAATAGATGGCAGCAGCCATAATTCCCCGACGACGCAAATTTTGCACTTGGTCTTTCATCAACGCGATAAGCGGCGTAACCACAATACACACTCCTTTTGTAGCAAGAGCTGGCACCTGAAAGGTAATACTCTTGCCACCACCTGTAGGCATCAAGCCAAGTGTATCGTGTCCATTGGCAATACTTTCGATAATTTGCAGTTGTACACCGCGAAAATCTGCATATCCCCAATAATTCCGCAAAATAGAGCCCCACAACTTGCAGCGCTCTTCAGCTTTTGGCTGTTGTGCAGCAGATGTGGGGTTCATATTCGTGTTCATGTTTATATTCATGCCTATATTTTCCAATTATTGGCAGGGTTTAATATCGTCTATTTGCAATTGCACCTCACCACGCTTGTGCGTATTCTCTTCTATCGTGTAGCAAATATCAAAAGCACGTTTCGTTTTAATATAACGTGCCTGCGAACTTTGTCCAAAAGCAATACCATTCATCACGTTATTACTTTTATTGTCAACAAGTTCAAGTTTTATATGCTCTTGTCCACGACCTACCACTTTACTGGTACCGTAATCATACACTCGTTTCGTGCAGAATATAGGTTTCGGATTGCAAGGACCAAAAGGAGCAAACTTGCGAAGTTGCTGATAGAAGCGGAAATTCACATCTTTAAAGTCAAGAAGGGCGTCAATATCAAGACTTGCTTCGGTTTGTTCGTCAAGAATATGCTCTGCAACGTACTCTTCAAAACGACGACTAAATTCCTCCACATGTTCAACGGGCATAGTCAAACCTGCAGCATAAGTATGTCCACCAAAGTTCTCTAACAAATCCTGACAACTCTGCACCGCCTTATACACATCAAATCCCGATACCGAACGTGCCGAACCTGTTGCCATTCCTTCAGAACGAGTAAGAACCACAGCAGGACGATAATATTGCTCTGTCAGTCGAGAAGCCACAATACCAATCACCCCTTTGTGCCAATCTTCGTTATAAATCACAATGCTTCGGCGTTGGTCAAGTTCAGGTAAATCTCGCACCTGCTCTACCGCCTCCTCCGTCATTTGTTTGTCAAGGTCTTTTCGTGCTTCGTTATAAAGGTTAATGCGACCAGCCTTCTCCAAAGCACCAGGATAATCCTTTTCAACAAGCAATTCCACGGCTTCACGCCCATTCTGCATACGTCCTGAAGCATTGATGCGCGGACCTATCTTAAAGATAATGTCGTTCATCGTCAACTCTCGATCCGCCAATCCGCACACCTCAATGATTGCTTGTAATCCAATACTTGGGTTCGAATTTAAACAGCGCAAGCCATGATATGCCAAAATACGATTTTCTCCCATCACAGGCACAATGTCCGATGCAATACTTACCGCACAAAGGTCAAGTAACGAAGTGAGTTTATTAAACTCAATGCCATTGCTCTCAGCAAAAGCTTGCATAAATTTAAAGCCCACGCCACAGCCCGAAAGGTTTACATCAGGATAATGATTATCGAGTTGTTTCGGATTAAGAATAGCCACAGCGCATGGCAACTCTTCATCGGGCACATGGTGATCACAAATAATGAAATCTATGCCCAAACTTTTGGCATAAGCAATTTCCTCCACTGCTTTAATGCCACAGTCTAACACAATAATCAGTCCAACACCAGTTTGCGCCGCAAAGTCTACACCTTTTTTCGAAATGCCATATCCCTCCTCATATCGATCGGGAATGTAAAAGTCGATGTTTGAGTAAAACTGTTGCAAAAACTTATAAACCAATGCCACAGCCGTACAACCATCCACATCATAGTCACCATACACAAGTACGCGTTCCTTACGTCCCATCGCCTCGTTTAATCGGTCTACCGCCTTATGCATTCCGTCCATCAAAAATGGGTCGTATAGCTCAGTGAGTTGCGGTCTGAAAAAATGGCGTGCCTCCTGTTCCGTACGTATGCCCCTATCAAAGAGCAGCTTGCCCAAGGCAGGGTGAATGCCCACCTCCTTTGCCAGCTTTTCTTCTGCGGCAGCCGTAGCCGCGTCGGGAGCCTCGTAGTTCCATTTGTAGTTCATGCCTATATGTCATTTTTATTTTTTTCGTGAAAATAAGGGGTATTTCAGCCTACCAACACTACCGTTGCAACCTACTGCCCCAATTTAGCTTGCTAAGTTAGCCAAAAAACATGATATATACTGCACGATATGCCACCTATTTTATTTTTGATTCGTTTTTATTACGTTTTTAAGCATTTTTCCTTATACTGCGCTCGCCTTGCACTACCCTGCTTCGCCAAGTTAGGCGGCGGCTCGGCAATAAAAACCTTAATTCCACAACATTATAGTTTCTAATATTTTAAAAACACCTGAGCAACAACAAGTTACTCAGGATTTTGCCATATCAGAATTTTCACTTATCTTAGTGTTGCGAAAAAAAACAAGTAAATTCTTGATATGACATGGTAAAAATACAAATTAAATCTGAGAGACTCACCCCTTTTGGAGGAACATTTTCGGGGCATGGAGCAATTTAATAGGGTGTTCAAAATCCATGTTTTTTTGCATGGTTTTGTAGGATTTTGATGTCGATAAGTAGCATGGTTAAATGGGTTACC
>UQQN01000100.1 GCA_900543155.1 uncultured Prevotella sp. | reverse complement strand
GCTTCAAAAATAAAGGCAAATCTTGAACTTCATAAAAGTTTAGACGACTTCATTAAAAAAATACGTATATGGGAATTTTTTCATCTATATTTGGTGGCGGAAATAAGTCGCCCGAAAATCAATATGACATTTTGTGTGACGATGGCGTGCGTGCCATGCAAATGGGTGAGTTTCAGTATGCCGAGAAATGTTTGACGGCAGCTTTAGAACTTAAACATGAGTTGCGCACCGTAGGGCTGTTGGCTGAGGTGTATTTGCACACTGAAAACAACGAAAAAGCCCTCCCACTGTTGCAAGAAATGGTGAAAAATGCAGAGGGTGATAGCCTAGAAATATGTTTGTTGTTGGCACAAGCGCAAGGTAAGACACAGGCTTATGCGGATGAGCGTGCCACTTGCGAACACATTTTGCAGCAACATGAGGCAGAACCCCGTGCGCTTTATTTGCTTGCTGAGGCAGAACATGGTTTGCATGAGGACTTTATGGCAATAGCACACCTCACGCAGTGTTTGGCAAAGGAGCCTAAATATCAGCATGCGTTGCTGTTGAGAGCGGATGTGTTGAAGCAGATGGGACAGTGGAACGAGGTGTTGGTAGATGCTGAAAACCTTGTGGACATTGATGCAGAAAACGAGAGTTATCATTTGTTGCGTGCCGAGGCTTTTGCGGCTTTGGGAAAAACAGACGAGGCGGTGGCAGACCTTAAAGCAGTGCAGGCACTGAATCCGTTTAGCAGAGAAGCTGTATTGAAACTGGGTAGCCTTTATGAACAAACGGCACAATGGGACAAGGCACTTGCTGTGTATGACGAGGCTATTAATATGCAACCAAAATTTGCTGCTGCCTATAAAGCGCGTGGAGGTGTGAAAAACCACTTGAAGGATGTGGCTGGTGCTGCCGAGGATTTGAAACGCTCGCTCGAACTGGAACCAGAATTGGCAAAGGCGGTAGACGGCGAATATGCAAATGTGGAAAATGAAATGAAAGAGCGCTACAAGCGCATGAATCCTTATGGTTTTTAACCGTGGGGTGTAAAGCCATTTTGTGTAAGGGTGTTTTACGTAAAAACACGTGCTTAAAGTTTAATATAAAGAGCAAAATATAAGCAAAGTGCATAAAAAGAAAATATATTTCTATTTTTTCTGCATAAAATGTTTGCATTTTGTAATTTATTTATAACTTTGCCCACACAAAAAGAAAATAACATGATGGCATATACTTCTTACTTCCGACTTAGCAATTTGTTGCGCTTGCGTACATGGGGTACGCGGGAGTGAGAGTTGTGGATGTAATCCACGGCGTGATGTCATGGTGCTATATAGTGCAATACTGCACACACATCATACAAAACGAAAAAGGACCTCACTCCTGCATTCAAATTGCAAGGGTGGGGTTCTTGGTTTTTAGATGATAGTGATTAATTCATAAGTAATATCATAAACACAAAAATCATAATATGAGCGACAGACTTTACATATTCGACACTACACTTCGTGATGGAGAGCAGGTACCAGGTTGTCAACTTAACACGGTAGAGAAAATTCAAGTGGCAAAACAACTTGAACAACTCGGCGTGGACGTGATTGAAGCAGGATTCCCCATTTCGAGTCC
The DNA here is from genome assembly GCA_900543155.1 of uncultured Prevotella sp. Classification (GTDB taxonomy): domain Bacteria; phylum Bacteroidota; class Bacteroidia; order Bacteroidales; family Bacteroidaceae; genus Alloprevotella. The sequence continues at coordinate 6,866 of UQQN01000100.1, read as the reverse complement.
GGGAGACTTTAACTCGGTAATAGAAATTTCGAAGGCTGTGACATGGCCCACAATCTGCGCACTGACACGTGCTGTAGAAAAAGACATTGACTGTGCTGCTGAGGCTTTGAAATATGCCAAACGTAAACGCATACATACAGGTATTGGTACGAGCGATAGTCACATTAAATATAAATTTAACTCGAACCGCGAAGAAATTATTGAGCGTGCAGTAGCTGCCGTGAAGTATGCTAAACGCTATGTGGAGGATGTAGAGTTTTATGCAGAAGATGCAGGACGTACTGACAACGAGTATTTGGCACGTGTGGTAGAAGCTGTGATTAAGGCTGGTGCTACGGTAGTGAATATTCCTGACACTACAGGATATTGCTTGCCCCACGAGTATGGCAATAAAATTAAATACTTGATGGAGCATGTGGACGGTGTGCATAATGCGATTCTTTCAACCCACTGTCACAATGACTTGGGTATGGCTACTGCTTGTACACTTGAGGGTGTGCTGAATGGTGCACGACAAGTGGAGGTGACCATTAATGGTATTGGTGAACGCGCGGGTAACACAGCAGAAGAAGAAATTGCTATGATTTTGAAGTGTCACCACCTTGACATCCAAACGAACATTAATACACAGAAAATTGCTGCTACCTCGCGGATGGTAAGTTCGCTGATGAATATGCCCGTACAAGCGAATAAGGCTATTGTGGGACGTAATGCTTTTGCCCATTCAAGTGGCATTCATCAAGATGGTGTGCTTAAAAATGTAGAAACCTACGAAATTATCAATCCTAAGGATGTGGGCATTGACGATAATTCTATTATCCTCACAGCTCGTTCGGGACATGCTGCTTTAAAGCATCGACTTGATGTGTTGGGCGTAGAGGTGAGTGAGGAAAAACTCAACGATATTTATCAACGCTTTTTGGCTTTGGCAGATAAAAAGAAGGAGGTAACGGATGACGATATTTTGGTGCTCGCAGGTGCAGAACGTGCTGCCTCACATAGCATTAAACTCGATTATTTGCAAGTGACAAGTGGACATGGAGTGCGTCCTGTAGCTGCCATCGTGCTTGACATTGCTGGCGAAAAGTTCCGTGCTGCTGCTGAAGGTAATGGTCCTGTTGACGCTGCTATCAATGCGGTGAAGGATATTATTAAGCGCAAAATGGTGCTGAAAGAATTTACCATTCAAGCCATCAATAAGGGTTCTGACGATGTGGGCAAGGTTCACATGCAGGTAGAATATGATGGCGCGGTATATTATGGTTTTGGTGCCAACACCGACATTGTTACTGCCAGTGTTGAGGCTTATATTGATGCAATAAATAATTTTAAGCATTAAGTAATTGTGACTTGCGCATTTTTTGTAATACTTCTTACTTCGATAATGCAATAGCATGTAATACTTAATACTTAACACTTAATACTTAATTCAGATGGCCACTCTCTTCTCAAAAATATGGGATGCCCATGTGGTGCAGCATGTGGCAGATGGTCCCGACCAATTATATATAGACCGCCTTTATGCCCATGAGGTAACTAGTCCGCAAGCATTTGCAGGATTGCGTCAGCGCGGTTTAAAGTGTTTTCGTCCGCAGCAAATATTTTGTATGCCCGACCATAACACTCCTACGCACGATCAAGATAAACCCATTGCCGACCCCGTGTCGCGCAAACAAGTGGATACGCTCACACAGAATGCGCACGATTTTGGACTGAGTTATTGGGGAATGATGCATCCCAATAACGGGATAATCCATGTGGTTGGTCCCGAACAAGGACTTTCGTTGCCTGGTATGACCATTGTTTGTGGTGACTCGCATACTTCAACACACGGAGCTATGGGGGCTATAGCCTTTGGTATTGGTACCTCAGAAGTGGAGATGGTGATGGCTTCGCAATGTATTTTGCAAGCTAAACCACGTGCCATGCGCATCAATGTAGAAGGTACATTGGGCAAAGGGGTGACGGCAAAAGACGTGGCTTTATACTTGATGAGTAAACTCTCTACAAGTGGGGCTACAGGTTATTTTGTGGAGTATGCAGGTTCTGCAATACGTTCGCTCTCAATGGAGGGACGACTCACATTGTGTAACCTATCGATTGAAATGGGTGCTCGTGGAGGTTTAGTGGCACCCGATGATGTGACCTTTGCCTATATTAAAGATAAGCCCTATGCTCCAAAGGGTGAGGCATGGACAAAGGCTGTGGAGGAATGGCGAAAGCTAAAGAGCGATGAGGATGCTGTGTTCGACAAAGAAGTAACATTTGATGCAGCCGATATAGAACCGATGATAACCTATGGCACCAATCCGGGTATGGGTATAGGCATTACGCAAACGATTCCTGCAGCACAGAATGATTCAGACCGTAAGGCTTTGGCGTATATGCAGTTCGCTGAAGGCGAAAAGATGGTAGGCAAACACGTAGACTACGTATTTCTGGGGGCTTGTACCAATGGGCGCATTGAAGACTTCCGTGCTTTTGCTTCGGTTGCAAAAGGACGTCATAAAGCACCTCATGTAACAGCTTGGCTTGTGCCTGGGTCATGGCGTGTAATGCGTCAAATTGAAGCAGAAGGAATAGACAAAGTGTTGCATGATGCAGGTTTTGAAATTCGTCAACCTGGCTGTTCTGCTTGTTTGGCTATGAACGATGACAAAATACCCTCAGGCAAACTTTGTGTGTCAACCTCAAACCGTAATTTCGAGGGACGTCAAGGTCCGGGTGCTCGCACTTGTTTGGCTTCTCCACTAGTAGCAGCTGCAGCAGCTGTGATGGGAGAAATTTGCGACCCAAGAGATTTATAAAAGTTTTTGGGGTTATAAAGGGTTGTCTAACTTTCCTAATTTCAAAATTCAATGAGATATCAGTTTTCAATCATACAATCTGCTTGCGTACCTCTTCCGCTTGAGAATGTCGATACCGATCAAATCATTCCAGCTCGTTTTTTAAAGGCGACTGATAAAGAGGGATTTGGCGAAAATCTGTTTCGTGATTGGCGATACAATGCCGATGGCACACCTAAAGATTTTGTGCTTAATGACCCTACTTATAGTGGCGAAATACTTGTAGCAGGCAAAAACTTTGGATGCGGTTCAAGTCGTGAACATGCTGCATGGGCAATAGCTGGTTATGGCTTCCGTGTGGTAATTAGCTCATTTTTTGCCGATATACATAAACAAAACGAACTTAACAACTTTGTGTTGCCCGTAGTGGTAAGTGAGGAGTTTTTGCAACAGCTCTTCAAGAGCATAGCGCAAGACCCTCATACTCAAGTGCGCGTAGATTTGCCCAATCAAACTGTGACTAATATTGCCACAAATCAAACAGAGCATTTTGACATCAATGGTTATAAAAAATATTGCCTTGAACGTGGACTTGACGACATTGATTTTTTAGTAGCAAATAAAGATAAAATAGAAGCGTATGAAACTCAACATAGCTGTACTTGCCGGTGATGGCATCGGTCCTGAAATTTCGGCTCAAGGCGTAGCCGTGCTTATTGCCGTATGTGATAAGTTTGGTCACGAACTATCGTTAACTCCAGCTTTAGTGGGTGCTGCTGCGATTGACGCAGTGGGCAATCCTTTTCCGTCTGAAACACTCGAGGTGTGTAAAGCTGCCGATGCAGTACTTTTCTCGGCAGTAGGTGATCCTAAATACGACAACAATCCCAACGCTAAGGTGCGTCCCGAACAAGGATTACTTGCCATGCGTCAGCAACTCGGGCTCTTTGCCAATATACGTCCTGTGCAAACCTTTAGTTGCTTGCTTCATAAGTCGCCCCTTAGAGCCGAATTGGTAAAAGGTGCCGACTTTGTGTGCATACGTGAACTCACGGGAGGCATGTATTTTGGTAAAAAGCAAGAGGGAGATGATTATGCTTATGATACTAATGCTTATTCGCGCGAAGAGGTAGAGCGTATCCTTGAAGTGGCTTATCAGTATGCAGCCCGACGTCGTGGTCACCTTACTGTGGTAGATAAGGCCAATGTGCTTGCGTCGTCACGTTTGTGGCGTAAAGTGGCGCAAGAAATGGCTGCACAACATCCCGAGGTGCAAACCGATTTTATGTATGTGGACAATGCTGCCATGCGTATGATTCAAGAGCCGACCTTCTTTGATGTGCTTGTAACCGAAAATACTTTTGGCGATATTCTTACCGACGAAGGTTCGTGCATCACGGGGTCTATGGGACTTTTACCTTCTGCTTCTACAGGTGCAAGCACGCCTGTGTTCGAACCTATTCATGGTTCATGGCCACAAGCAGCAGGACAGAATATTGCGAACCCATTGGCACAAATTCTTTCTGTAGCCATGCTCTTTGAGCACTTTGGTCTTATCGACGAAGGTAAACTTATTCGTCAAGCCGTTGATGCCAGTCTTGATGCCAATGTGCGTACTCCCGAAATTCAAGTACCAGGTGCTCCGCATTATGGTACCAAAGAAGTAGGGGAGTGGATTGTGAAATTTATTGAGAAATAAAATTCGAATGTTCTTCAAAGTCTGTTCTAATAATTCTGATAGATTGGTTTGTGCATTCTCGTGTTTGTATTTTTATAGAGAATATGCAAGAGTGTGTAAAGTGATTATCAGATTTTAGAAATTAAAGGTTCACCCGACAAAATCCAAAACATGGGTTTTGTCGGGTGAACCACGTTTTTCGGTTGAGATGTGGAGTGATTAAAAAAAATATAGTAATTTTGTCGAGTACTTTGTACATGGGAGTTCTTGTTTCTGGTAAAACAAAGATAACTGAATGATGTTGATAAATAAAGAAAAACTGAAACAGGAATTCGGCATTAGCAACGAGGATAACTCTTCGTCAAAATACGCAATACATTACTTGGGTACATAAAGAATTTGGAAAGCTTGCATTTAAGATGGAAACTGAACCTTGAATGTAAAAGTTGCATTTTCAAGTCAAAATTTTAGCTAATGGCGAAAACATATATAATGTTTTAAATAGGCATGAAGATTGGAGACACGAACTAGCACCTGGTGTTTATGTGTAGACTGATAATAGTACAGCTACTAAGATAAGCATTTTGCATGGAATGTTCGAGGAATGCAATATCCCAGCATCAGAGCTAGTCTTTGAGTTTCGCTCGTTAGTCTAAGAAGGAGATTGTGAGGAGTAATCAATGATTAGTAGTGGTAATAGATATCATATCACAATAATAAACTTATAGGAATATGACTGATATTATACAAAATGTACCAGAACTTCAGTCACCATTTGATCAGCTTTGTGAAGTGGATGCTGATGGCAAAGAATGGTGGAACTCGCGTAAGTTAGCGCGAGTGATGGGGTATGGCAAGTATTGGAATTTTGAACGTGTTATAGCTAAAGCACAGGCTTGGATTTCGCAGAAAGGCTACCATCTTGGTGATCACTTTATAGAGATTACAGAGATGGCTGAATTGGGTAGTGGTGCTGTAAGAGAAGTAACTAGTATTCGGCTTTCACGTGCTGCTTGCATAGCTGTTGTAATGAATGCCGATAAGAGGAAGGAAATGGTTAAGGTTGCACAACAGTATTTCAGTGCAACCCTGGCACCAGATGTTGTGGCACGAAGTATGGAGGCATCCATACTTATGTATAAAGGTAGACGTGGAAATGTGCAGGTTCAAGTTATTTTTGATACGAATACCTTCTGGCTTTCTCAGCAAAGAATGGCTGAGTTATTTGGGGTGACTGTACCAACAATAAATTATCATCTCAATCAAATAGAAGAAAGTGGAGAAATCCATTTGTCCGATGCAATTAGAAAAATTAAAAAAACTTCGGATAAATGGTCTGGTGAGGTGATGATGTATAACCTAGATGTCGTTATCGCAGTGGGCTATCGTGTGAATAGTTATGAGGCAACTCAGTTTCGTATTTGGGCGACACAAATACTGAAAGAGTATCTCATTAAAGGGTTTGTGCTTGATGACGATCGTCTGAAAGGTAAGAATATTTTTGGAGCAGACTATTTTGATGATTTGCTTGATCGCATTCGTGAGATACGAATCAGCGAACGTCGTTATTATCAGAAGATAACTGATATATATAGTGAGTGTAGTTCTGACTATGATAAGGACTCTGAAGAAACTCGCTTATTCTTTAAAACTGTACAAAACATGATGCACTATGCTGTTACTCAACAAACAGCTGCAGAAATTATCTATGATCGTGCAGATGCAGAACGTCCTCACATGGGATTAACTTCTTGGAAAAATGCTCCTGATGGTCGAGTCGTTAAGTCTGATGTTACAGTAGCAAAAAACTACTTAAGTGAAAAAGAAGTAGAATCGCTTAACCGCTTAAGTAATGCTTTTATTGATATTGCTGAGCAAAGAGCTGAAGATCATGTTCTGATGACTATGGCTGATTGGGCAAGTCTCTTAAAACGCTATCTGGATTTAAATAATCGCCCTATGTTGTCTGATGTAGGACGTGTAACTCACAATGAAGCTATAACAAAGGCTCTCATCGAATATGACAAGTTCCGTGTGATTCAAGACCGTGAGATTATGAGCGATTTTGATCAACAATTGAATTTATTGTTTGGTGATAAGGCGTAAATAAGTATACTAGATTCCTTATAGTTGTAGATTTGAGGTATTCCAGAATTTTTAGAATCACCCTTAAATTATACTTAATATTAAATAGCTTCTTGTAATTTTAGGTGCTTTGAATGTCATTACACAAAGAATAAAAAAAAATCTTTTTGTTTTGTCCCTCATCAGTTCGTACCAATTTTGTTTTACGAAATTAGGTTGCACCTCAACAATAAAAATCCTTTGGTCTTTTATTTTGTATTGTGCTCGGTTTACACTAACTTTGTTTTACCAAGTTAGGCTGCACCTCGACAATAAAA
>UQQN01000099.1 GCA_900543155.1 uncultured Prevotella sp. | reverse complement strand
GAAAATGAACCATATTAGTACTGATATATATAAATAATTTAGATCATTTACTTATAATGAATAAATTTTATATTATGCTGCTTGCAGCAAGCATGGTATTTACACCATGTTTGGCTCGTAAAAAGAAGTCGAAAACTGCGCAGCAACCTGCCCCCGCTCAGGTAAAAAGCGAAACAAAGAATGGGTTGTTCACTGTGACCAAAACAGGCAACGATTGGTTCTTTTCAATTCCCGATAGTCTTATCGGTCGTGAAATTTTGGTTACTGTGCGTTACACCTCAACTCCTGCAGGAACAGGTAAGTATGGTGGTGAATTAGCGAATCAGCAGACTGTGTATTTCCAAAAAATCGACAACGAAAAAATGTTGCTTCGCTCACGTTTGTTGCTCAATGCAGCCGATTCAACCGACCAAATCAATCGTGCTATCACCATAAGCAATGAAGACCCTGTGATTGCTGCTTTTAAAATAGAGTCGAGCGCAGGTCAACAATATAAAATAAAAGTTAGTCCCTTCTTGCTCGAAGATAATCCTGCAGTGGGCATTTCTCGTGACGAGAAAAAGACATTTGGTCTGCAGTCAATCAATGCCGCAGCCTCTTACATCGAGAGCATTAAAACCTTCCCTCTTAACACTGAGGTGCGTGTGGTAAAAACGTGGAATGCCTCGTCTACGAATAACGCAGCAGCATCCTACACGGGAAAAGTAACCATCGGTCTTAACACCTCTTTCGTATTGTTGCCTCGCACCCCCATGCAGCGTCGTCTTTTCGATCCTCGTGTAGGCTATTTTACTGACAATTTTGTGCTCTTCTCAGACAATCAGCAACGCGTAGAGCCCAAGCGTTTTATTACCCGTTGGCGTCTTGAACCCAAAGATAGCGCTGATATGGAAAAGATGAAACGTGGCGAACTCGTTGAACCTAAAAAGCCTATTGTATATTATATTGACCCTGCTACTCCTAAGCAATGGCGTCCTTACCTTATTCAGGGTGTGAACGATTGGCAAAAGGCATTTGAGCGTGCAGGCTTTAAGAATGCCATTATTGCTAAAGAATGGCCCGAGAATGATTCAACCATGTCGATGGAGGATGCTCGTTACTCATGTATTCGCTATTTGGCATCGCCTATCGAAAACGCCTATGGTCCTAACGTACACGATCCGCGTTCGGGCGAAATTATTGAGAGCCACATTTGTTGGTATCACAATGTGATGACGCTTGTACACGATTGGTACATGATTCAAGCAGGTACATTGGATGAGGCTGCACAGAAGATGAAGTATGACCCCGAACTTATGGGACAGCTCATACGTTTCGTTTCTTCGCATGAGGTGGGTCATACACTCGGACTCCGTCATAACTTTGGTTCTTCTTCAACCGTTCCGGTAGATAGCCTGCGTTCTCGTTCGTTTGTAATGGCACATGGTCACACGCCAAGTATTATGGACTATGCACGTTTCAACTACGTGGCACAACCTGAGGACAATATTCCGCGCGAAGGCATCTTCCCTCGCATTGGCGACTACGACTGCTGGGCCATTGAGTGGGGATATAAACCCATGTTCAATGCCTATGATGACGTGAGTGACCATTTTGAACTCGAAGCACTTACCTCAGCGCGTTTAAAAGATAACCGTCGTTTGTGGTTCGGTGATGGCGAGACCAATCGTACCAATGATGCGCGTTGCCAAATAGAAGATTTGGGTGACGACGCAATGAAGGCAAGCTACTATGGTATTCTCAACTTAAAGCGCGAAATTAAGCAAATGCCACAGTGGACCTATGAGAGCACCGACATCTATGGTAGCAATCTTAGCAGTCTTTACAATCAGGTAGTGGGTCAGTTTATGCGTTATTGCAATCACGTGATGCGCAACATCGGTAGTGTGTATGCCGACTATAAGGCACCTAACGAAACAGGTGCTGTTTATAGTGATGAGCCTCGCGACAAGCAGCAAGCTGCCTTTGAGTTTATCAACGAAAACGTGGTCAAAGAACCACGTTGGTTGATCGATGTAGACTATATGCAGCGTATTGCTCCTAATCCGCAAGCCTTCCTTAACAAAATAGGTGGCAATGTGGTGAGTTCTATGCTTTCAACAGGTTTGCTGAATCGTTTGACTGAAACTTATCCTGCTTCGCAATATGTTCCGGCAGTGATCAATGCTTTGTTCTCAGAACTTGCCACGAGTAAACAACCTTCTGCTTATCGTCGTGCTTTGCAAATGAGTGCTGTGAAGGCTTTGACAAGTTATTACCCTGCTTATAGTGGACGTAGCGAGTCAGCAGCTGTCGTGTTGCAGCAACTCAAGCAATTACAGCGTAAATGTCACGCAGCATCATCGCAAGCTCACTATGCAGCTTTGGCTGACATGATTGATAGAGCCTTGGTGGTGAAATAAAAACTTCTATCTTTTAGATTGCATTTTGCATAAGGTGCTCAAAATCTGCAATAAATCATGCTCGATTTATTATGGGTTTTGAGCACCTTATTTTTTTGAACATTTGCTTAGTGAAAATATAGGGTGAAATCAACCAATTAAAACTAAAATAGCTAACTTTGCAACATGAAACAACTACCAGAGAATATGAAGGCACCGCGCATACGTCCTAAGGCAAAGGTGCGGCTTGATGCCAATGAATCGCCGTTTAATACCCCGTTCAATCGATATCCTGACGAGAAAGACCTCGGCGAACTGAAACATAATTGGGGCAAACACGAACGCATACCTGCCTCCTGCATCTATTTTACGCATGGAACAGAAGAAGCGGTCGATCTGTTGATGCGTGTTTACGCATTGCCCAATCGCGACAGTGTGGTAGCAGCCGAACCTACGCGCAGCATTTATAAGCGTCGTGCCATTATTAACCGTGTGGAGTATAGAGAGGCTGCGCTTAAAGAGAACGATTTTGAGTTAGATGCTGAGCGCATTTTAGAAGCCGTGAGCGAAACCACAAAGATTATTTATTTGTGTTCGCCCAATTCGCCTACAGGTAATTTGCTCGATGCACAAAGCATTGAAACAATTCTACAACTCTTTGAGGGAATTGTTGTAGTAGACGAATCGTATATCGATTTTGTGCCACATAAGTCGATACTTCCTTTGCTTAATAAGTATAAGAATTTGGTTATTCTGCGTTCCTTCTCACATGCTTGGTCTATGGCTGGGTTGCATTTAGCAGCTATCGTGGGATATCCTGAGGTAATTAAAAACGTAAGTTGCGTAGGATTGGTACACCCCATTAGTATGGTGGTAGAAGATGCGGCTGCACGCATGGTAAAGAACCGACTTGATGTGGATAAGTGGGTGCGCCAAATTGTAGACGAACGCAATAAGGTGAGATTGGCATTGAGCGATTTACCTGAGTGTAAACATATCTACCATTCGGATGCAAACTTCCTATTGGTGCGTTTTGCCGACACAATGGCAATTTATAAATACCTACTCAAAAATGGCATAGCCACACTTCCCGTAAAAGGTTGTTTGCGCATTACCATTGGGCTGCCCAATGAAAATTCAGCTTTATTGGGAGCTTTGCGTAGACGACTTGGGTAACATGCCGTTTTTGTGTAAGAACCCAAAAATCCCATGAATTGGAGAATATGAATTTTTCAAATCTATTTTCTTGTTATTTTAAGAAAATGCGGTGAACGATTTCATATTCCCCAATTCATGGGATTTTTGATTGTTTTTTTAGAGCCTCCTTTATAATTCAGTGAGCAAGGTGGGCGTTTTGCGTGGCAACACTTGCAACACCAAATTCGCGTTTTCGCCTTCAAGCGTAAAACCTGCCTCGGTTAGCACATTTGTGCATGTTTCAAGGGCAATTCTCGGAATGTTATTTTGTGCGCTAAGGTGGCAAAGCCATACGCGCTGAATGAGGTCGCGGTTAAGGTGTTTGGCAAGGAATTCAGCCGTTTCTATATTGCTAATGTGCCCATACGGACTGCTAATGCGGTTTTGCAGCCGAATGGGGTAGGGACCAGCAGCTAACATTGCCACATCGTAGTTAGATTCTATGATAAGGTGTGTGGCTTGACCCACTATTTGAGGCATCTCGTCGGTAAAATGTCCCACATCCGTCAGCAACACAATGCACTTATCGTCAACACGTATTATGTAGCCGTTGTTGTCGGCACTATCGTGAGGCACGGTAAAGGGCGTGATGTTAAAAGGCCCCACATCCACCGACTCGTGGGGTGACACAATTTGTTGAAGTGATGTAGGAATTTTTTTCGATACAAAATGGTTTCGCTGAATAGATTGATGCACAGCCTGTGTGGTGTAAACAGGTACGTGAAACTGTGTAGAGAAGGCACCAATGCCCTTCACATGGTCTGTATGGTCGTGTGTAATTAGTGCTGCCTGAATCTGTGCCAAAGCAAGTCCGTAGTTTGAAAAATGCTGTTTCAGTGCACGCATACTGATGCCTAGGTCAATGAGCAGTCCAAAACCATTATGGTTAAAATAATAACAGTTGCCGCTACTGCCAGAGCTAAGAGATATAAATTGAAGCATGATAGTTGTTTTCTTTTTTAGAAGGGCAATCCCACGGCAAAATGCAGTGCGAAGTCGCGCGAGAAATTGGGTTTTGTAATGGGGAAGTGCAATCGTCCGTGCGGGTGTGCAGGGTCAATGGCTTTCATACCTCCATCAAAACGTAGGATGAAGTAGTTAAAGTTGAAGCGAATGCCCAAACCATAGGCTAAGGCAATTTGTTTATAGAAACTGTCGAAGTGGAATACAGAGCCCTCCATGTTAGGATAAGAGCGTGTGTTCCACACATTGCCCGCGTCAAGGAAGAAAGCGCCATGTAGTTTCCAAAACAAGTGAGTGCGCCATTCGGCACTCAAGTCGAGTTTCATATTACCCGTTTGATTTACAAAGTCTACCTTTCCGTCCTTTCCTTTGTACGAACCAGGTCCTAAGTCTCTTACACTCCAACCACGCACACTGTTTGCACCGCCCGAAAAGTAGCGTTTTTCATAAGGCAGAATGGTAGAGTTGCCATAAGGAATGCCAATGCCAAAGGCAAGGTGAAGTGCCAATGAGTTTTTTTCGCCTAAAACAATGCTTTTCGCAAAGTCAATGTCGAATTTAGCATATTGTGAGTAAGCAATGCCAAAAATATTGTAAGTGCCGTCAGTGCGATGGCTTTTTGTAGCTTTCGACAAACCATAGAGCAAATTACCAGCAAGTTCCACCCCACATTTTAGTTGAAACCCATTTGTTTGGTAAAGCGATGAAGGCATTGACTGAGCATTTCGCAACGAATTGTATACGAAGTTATATCCTGTTTTCATAATGAACAGGTTTTCGTAGCTATAGCGCAATACGGAGTAATGGGGGTCATCTCCTTCAAGATAATCTTTTCTGAACGTGTCCGAAATCCAGGGCATGTAAACATAGTTCACCGATATCAAGTCGTAGCGGTGTTGCCAACGTGGATTTTGTGCGTGGCTCCAATTATATGCCCAAGCGCCTGTTAGAATGCGTCGGTGAAATTCAGGGCGGTCTTGCGTGTCGTACATAATTTTAGCCTCAGAACTTGCTTTTATTCTGCGCTTTTGGTCGATACTCACAAAGGGGATAAGCAAGGTGGGGAAGCGTAAATTAGCCTCTGCACTCCATTCTGTGTAGTTTTGGCTTGCATAGCCTTCAAGACCTGTAATCGCCTCGTAAGCCGCACGAAGCTTGAGGCTTAGTAACTCTGAACCCTTAAATAAATTTCGGTTACCATAAGTAAGCGCCATAGCTGCTCCCAAGTCGCCTGAGGTGTTTGTACCCTCCACTTCGAGTCCTATAGTGTGTGGTTTTGCGGGCTTTACGCGTATGTTGCAGTCAAGCAAATCGTTGCTCCCTTCAACAGGAACAGTGCGGATATTGGTAAACGTCACAGTGGGCAACGAACTCAAGTTGCTATAAGTGTTTTGCAACTGTGTTTCGTGGTAGAGGCTGTCGGGACGCATCGCAACGTGCGAAACGAATACGCGTTTATTGATGCGCACCTTCTCATCGTATATAAAGTTAATGCCACGATAGTGCAACGTGTCTTTAGCCGATTCGTGTTGAACAAATTGTTCAGCACCATCTATTTTCTCAGTGTGAACATTGATGTTTCTGTAGCGTTGTGGCACGTAGGCACGCAGTGAATCTACCTTTTCGGGCATTTTGATAGACATGGTTACTTTAGCTCCTAATTCGCCCACTATGGTGTCGATGTCAAAAGTAACGAAGTCGTTGTTTAAATAGTAAAAACCACGTTCGTGCAAGGCATTGATGGCGCGTGAACGTTCTTCTGCCAAAATATTGAGGTTCAAGGGCATGCCTTGGCGCAGTTTTGTGTAAACAGAGTCTTGCAAAAAGGCTTCATGAATCACAGGACTATCAAAGTGGAAATCGAGTTGTTTTACGTAGTGGCGTGGCCCTGGTTGTATGCGATATTCCACGTGCATCTTATGTCCGTTGCGTCGCATCAGCGTGTCGGCATTGGCGTGCAAATATCCTTCGCTATAGAGTGCCTGTTCTATGTTATATTTGCTGTATTGTGTCAGTTGGCTATTATACACCACGGGGGCTTCGCCAATTTTTCGCCACAACTTAGACAAGCCTTTATTGCCTTTAATAGAGTCGGCTTTCGACCAACAATAAATGCCCAAAGGTACTTTAAAGAGTGTAAACCATTTGGCATTAGGATGCTGACGTAAATAGCCTTTATATTGCGATGTATTAAAGTGTTTACTTGTGCTGGTAATTTTCACGTCAGATAGCACGTATTCTCCTTGTTTCAAGAATTTTTTGCTACTGCAAGAACTCAGCAATGATATAGCAAATAGGTATATGAACAAAAGGCCTGTGCAGAATGTGCTACAGGCTTTTGCTTGTGTGTTATGTATTTTATTTCGTTTTATCTGGGGCATTTCTATGCAAAGTTAGTACAAGGCGAGCGAAGTACAAAACGAAAGTCCCAAAACTTTCGTTTTTACTTCCGAGCCGCCGCCTAACTTGGCGCAGCAAAGTAGTGCAAGGCGAGCGAAGTGCGATAGTTTATCATGACGAAAGTCCCAAAACTTTCGTTTTTACTTCCGAGCCGCCGCCTAACTTGGCACAGCAGATTTTTGTTTCTTCAGTTGGTTGGGGCTGTATTACTATCTTCCCAACCCACGGCCACCGCCTCTGTTGCCTTGTGGGGTAGTGATGGTGCCACGTTGCGAACGGCCACTATTGCCGCTATTGTTCACACGGTTGTTGCCACGGTTGTTATTGGGAGCACCTACACCACTGCCAAACCTACGACCACTATTGCTACTATTACTACTATTACCCGTTTGACGATAGTTGGTATATTCATCGCGGAAACTGTTTCCGTTATTGGGGCGCGAAGGGCGATCATTGTTTTCGGGACGTCCATAATTGAACCCTGGGCGAGCGTTGTTGTTGGGTCTGCCATTGTTATAGTCGGGACGACCGTTGTTTGGGCGACCATTGTTGTTGGGTCTGCCAGTGTTAAAACCAGGACGACTGTTGTTGTGGTTAGGACGACTGTTCATGTTGCCGCCAAACCATTCACGATTTTGATAATGATCGCGCATGCCCGAACCACGAGTAGGGCGCATGGCTACATACGGACTCGGATCGTTATGACTGCGACGACGCCACATGCCACCGCGGTAGGTTACGTAAACATGGGGACAGTCGAAATAGTAATAGCCATAGCGATAACGATCGAACACAGGATAGTACCAACTGGCTTGATACCAACGCACAGGACGATAGAAATAGGTCAACGTGCGATAAAGATTATATTGCCAGTCGAAGAGTATGCAACGCAAGTCTGCATCGCGATAAGACCAATAATATCCACTACAGTCTGAGGGGGTGCGCAAGCTCATCAAATAGTCTAAGTTGATTTGGTATGCGCGGTCGTATTGTTCGGGCGTAAGGTTGAGTTCATACGCCATTTTATCGGTTAGGAACCATGCTTGGTCTCGTGCATCTTCGTAACTCATTGCCTTTGCACAGAATGCGAAAAGGACAAATAGTAATGATAAGAGTATACGTTTCATAATAAATTTCTTTTTTTCTTGATTGAGGATGTGTTGTTTTTTATTGTAGCAGGAACAATCGACTGAATCATTTTGCCACTGCTATCGCTTGCAAATATCGAAATATAAATTGAAACAACATCCAAAAAATTGTCGCAAAGCAAAATTAAGATGCTTTTTAGCACTAAAAGCATTAGTTAGTTATTAATTTAGTAACTAAATAAAGAGAAAACTTGCAAATGCTAATGCGTTTTGTATTACATGCTTTGCAATGTAGTTACACGTTGCATAAGGTAAAAAAATATACAGGCTTACCGACTCTTATTGTTTCTATTATTTTCATCCTTAACACATATAACACCATTTCTGCCATAAGTTGTTGACAAATGTAAAGCATAAGTAGGGTAGGAGGTAATGTTTTAGATAAAAAGAATGACTAAAAAAGCAAAAAATAGCAGATTTGGGCTTTTGTTTTGAGTTTCAAGTGGTTGTGGCAGTCGTTGGCTTTTTGTGGCATTC
>UQQN01000098.1 GCA_900543155.1 uncultured Prevotella sp. | reverse complement strand
AGGGTGTCGCTTCGCTTGCCCTGGGCTATGTGCTGTTGCCCTTTCAGGGCGTGCAGGCGTGCATTCTTGGTTGCAAAACCATGCAGAACATTTTGGGAATTATGAACACCCGACCCAACAGACAGCAATAATCACGTACTTTTTACGTTATATAATTGTTCTCTCGAACATTTTAAAATAAAAATATTATAAGCTATGAACGCTACAACAAATGGTGCAGAATTGGTTTTTGCCACCAATAATGCCCATAAACTCTCTGAAATTCGCGCCATTTTTGGCGATACACTCCACATACTTTCACTCGCCGACATTAACTGTCACGATGACATCCCCGAAACTGCCGATACCCTTGAAGGAAATGCCCTAATTAAGGCGCGTTGGGTAAAAGAACGCTACGGCTATGATTGTTTTGCCGACGATACGGGACTTGAGGTGGAGGCGCTGGATGGGGCACCAGGGGTGCATACCGCACGTTATGCTTACCCCGATAGACACGACCCCGAAGCAAATACACAAAAGCTTTTGGCTTCGTTGAAAAATGCAACCAATCGTAAGGCACAATTTCGCACAGCAATTGCCTTGATTTTAAATGGCGAAGAACATGTGTTTGAAGGCGTGGTGCGTGGCGAAATAGCTACCGAAAAACGTGGTACGGAAGGCTTTGGTTACGACCCCGTGTTTATTCCTGAAAACACTGATCGCACATTTGCCGAATTGGGCACTGACGTGAAGAACCAAATTTCGCATCGTGCGCGTGCTGTAGCTAAGTTGGTTGAATATTTAAGTAAACAAGCATGAAACATCCTAAGTTTCTCTCTCTCTTCTTGTGGTTAGCGGGCACTGTGTGTGGTGCTTCAAAGAGTAGCGCAGCAATGCCCGTGGCGCCTCTTTATTGTGCTACGACAACATCGGTTGCGAGTTCCTCGGCAGCGGTTACAGCCTCTAACAACAATCGTTGGACATATTACTTGTCATATCACAATGCCACACAAACCTTGGCTGCGGGCAATGCGGTTTATGCAATTTTGAATGGACATCTTTTGGTGTATGATGCCGAAACTCAAACCTCAGTATTGGTTGACCGTATGTCTGCTCAACTATCGGGTAGCACCATTCGTTACATGGGGTGGAGCGAAACCTGTAAATGCTTGGTCGTGGTGTATGACGATAATAACGTGGATCTTCTTTATCCTAAAAATGGAGATGGCACGACGGGCGATTTTGACGTAGTGAATCTTCCTCAATTAAAAAATTATACGGAGGATAATATCACTATTCGCAAGGTCAATGTGTATAACGACTGGGCATGTATTACCACCACGAAGGGCGTTATTCTGATTTCGTTGGTCGAAGAAAATGTACATGCTTATTATCAATTTGGCTCGGACATTGCGGATGCCATAGTTGAGGGTAAGTATGTGTATTTGGCAAAGCCCGACTGCATTGTGAGTGGATTGCTCTCTGACAATCTTTATGATGCGCAACAATGGAAAACGGCTATCCCCACGGCGATTGTGGATGCCTTTGTGGGGAGCAAGGCGGGCGTGTATGCGGTGTTCCCTTATAAAAGTAACTTCCCTCCATCGCGACCCAGTGGTGTGATGCACTTAATGTTGAATGCAGATGGCACAGGAAGCTATAAGTTGGTGTCGCCCGTGGTGGTAACGGGTGGAAATGCAAATGGCAAACAAGTGCAGTTCTTCACAAGAAATTATTTGGTGGCAGTAAATACGGATAATCCGGATGTGGAGGCGCAGCGAATTGCTACGACGCTTCAACCACAAAGCATAACCCGTACTGCTAACGGAGCGTTTTTCTTGGCACAAGGTGACGAGGGACTGCTTATGTACACGCCTTCGGCAACCGATACGACCTTGCCTGATGCCGTAGAAAAGGTGGGAAATTTTGGACCACGACATGCTGAAAGCTATGGTTTGCTTGTGAATAATGGCAAACTCTATCTTACGGGTGGCTCATTAGAGAGTTTTCCAACGACGGGCTTTTTAGGTTGTTACGAGGGCGGTGAGTGGACAGATATGGACGAGGATGCTGCACGCAACGACCCACCGCGTGACGGACGTGTACGCAATTTCTTTAATACCATTATGCACGTGGCGGTTGACCCACGTGATCCGAACCACGTAATGGCGGCAAGTTATGGCGAAGGTATTTATGAATATCAAGAGGGTAAGTTTAAAAGGCTTTACAATTCGGACAATTCATGGCTTATTTCTGCCAATCCTACCTTAATTGACCGTAATAGCTATGTGAATATTGGCGGTGTGGCGTATGATGCACAAGGTAATCTTTGGGCTTCTAATAACCATGCTGACAGTGCATTCGTAGTTTTAAAAACGGATGGCACCTGGCAACGTGTTTCGCTTGGAGAGGGTGATAAAATTAGGCGTATGGAGCGTGTCTTTATTGACAGTAAAGGCCGTGTGTGGGTAAACGGACGATATAGCACACGTACCTCAACAGGTGGGGTGGCTGCACTCGATTATAATGGAACGCTGAATACTACAAGTGACGACCGCACGCGATATAGAAATTCGTGCTATAACGAAGATGGCGCTGAATGTGCTTTGTCTTCAACACGTGTGATTACTGAAGATAACGAGGGACAAATTTGGATAGGTAGTGAAACGGGTATTTATGCGGTGACGAATCCTGATGATTGGTTCTCGTCTTCGTTTCGCATTTATCAACCTAAGGTGCCACGTAATGATGGTACGAACTATGCAGATTACTTGTTGAAAGGCAACACGGTGAATGCAATCGCTGTGGACGGCGGTAACCGCAAGTGGATTGGTACGCTTGGGGCAGGGGTTTATTTGGTGAATGCAGATGGTTCTGAAATCCTTGCGCATTACACTTCGTCGGATTCGCCTTTGCTGTCGGACAATATCAACGACTTGGCGATTGACGAGGATAACGGACGTTTGTATATTTCTACCGACTGTGGACTTTGTTCGGTTGAAACGGGCGTAACACCTGCGAATCCTTCGCTCAGCAAGAATAATATAAAGGTTTATCCCAATCCTGTCCGACCTGATTACTCGGGTTCTGTTACTGTAACCGGATTGACTGAGGGCGCCGAGGTGAAGGTGCTTAGCACGGGTTCGCAATTAGTGGCACGTGGCACTGCAATAGGTGGTTCTTGGCAATGGGATGTTACGCAGCAAAGCAGTGGCAATCGTGTTGCTCCTGGCGTATACTACATTATGATTAGCACTTCGGATGGTAAAAATAGTGTAGGTGCCAAGCTGGTGGTGATATAGTGCGCAAAGGGAGTGTAACATTGGATGAGTGGGGCATTACAAGCATATATGATGCTATAGCTCTAATATAGTCCATAATGACAAAAATGTTCGTTTTTGTTTGTAATTCAATAGAAAAACAGCAAAAAATGAACTTTTTTAGCCCATTTATCGAAAAAAAATAAAGATTTATTTGCGCTTTCGCCGTTCATACCCTATATTTGCACATGTTTCAAGGCCACAAAGCCCCATTTTATGGGCAAAGTCGGACTTTTTTCGCAGTGAAAAGTGTCGCCTTTTTGTTGCGAAAAGACAAAATTTAATCCAAGAACGAACTAATTAATTTTTCGACATTATGAATAAGACAGATCTCGTAAATGCCATTGCTGCCGAAGGTTTGAGCAAGGCTGACTCAAAGAAGGCTCTCGATGCCGTTCTCAACGCTATTTCTGGTGCCCTCAAGGCTGGTGACAAGGTTGCTATCCTCGGTTTTGGTACTTTCGCTATCAACGAGCGTCCTGCTCGTGAGGGTGTTAATCCTTCAACTGGTGCTAAGATTCAGATTGCTGCCAAGAAGGTTGTTAAGTTTAAGGCAGGTGCTGAGCTCGCAGCTGGTGTAAACTAATAAGAATTTTAATTCGAGTTTATTCAGGAATTAAATTCGTGACGCTTTGGGGTTACGAGTTTAATTCCTTTTTTGTTCTTTAGAACGTGGATATTATTTTTTTTCTTAGAATAGCTGCACCTTATCAGCAATAAAATAAAAATCCAAAGGCTTTTTATTTTGTATTGCATTCGGTTTGCACTAACTTTGCACCCAAAAAGCGAGCAATGAATGCTTTAGACATTATAAATAAGTATTATGCTGACAACGACGCACTGCGCGAGTTGCTGATAAAACATAGCAAACAGGTGACAGAAAGGGCGTTGAAAATAGCGGAGTCTCATCCCGAATTACCTGTCGATAAGGAGTTCGTGGAGCAGGCTGCTATGTTGCACGATGTGGGAATTTTCCTTACGGATGCACCTGGTATACACTGCTTCGGAAAAGAGCATTACTTGATGCACGGATATTTGGGCGGACAACTTATGAGAAAAGAGGGCTTCCCCGAAATAGCACGGGTGTGCGAACGACATACCGGAACGGGACTTACCGAGGAGGTTATCAAACAACGACAACTCCCATTACCCTCAGGAAACTATTGTCCTGAAACTCTCGAAGAACAACTCATTTGCTACGCCGACAAGTTTTACTCTAAAAGCCATCCCAATAGAATACGTTCGGTGCAAGACACTGCACGAAGTCTTGAAAAATTCGGACACGAGGGCGTAAAAATCTTTTGGAATTGGGTGAAACGCTTCGAACCCGAGGCACTTCCTGCCCAACACGCTTAACACACGAATGCGACGACTATTACTCATCATACTATCTGTGCTGACCACGATGTGCATCATGGCCAGCCATTTGTGTATGCAGCCTGCGCGTAAGCCGGCGGCAAAGACTGCGCATGCTCTTAACGACTCGACGAAAACTGATTCGGCAACGGCTGCCACACTGCCTACTACCCCTAACATGCTATCTGCTTCGTCTGATAGTGTGAAGGCTGTGGCTACACGAACTGCTCCGCAACCGCGCATTCCTGTTGACACAACGGCTCATTCTGTGACCGATTCAGTAAAAGCCGACACGGTTAAGAAACCACGACCTGGCATCGACTCGCCCGTGGAATATCAAGCACAAGATTCTATGATCTATGATGCGGCAACAGGGTTAGCGCTGCTTTATGGCAATGCGCAGGTGGACTATCAAAACATGCAACTCACTGCTGCTAAAATCTCCATGAACATGGATTCGAGTTTGGTACATGCCGAAGCTCGTCCCGACTCTACAGTTGAAGGTGGATTAGCACAAAAACCTGTTTATAAGCAAGGAGGCGATGAGTATAACAGTGAGCGTATGTCGTTCAACTTTAAAACCAAAAAGGGTTTTATTCATAACGTAAATACGCGCCAGGGAGATGGTTTTATGACTAGCGAACGTTCAAAACGTGCTTCCGACGGAACACTTTATTTAGAGCATGCTCGCTATACGACTTGCGATGCCAAGCATCCACACTTCTATCTTGCACTTTCGCGTGCAAAGGTGCGTCCTGGCAAAGAAACTGTGTTTGGACCTGCACACCTTGTGGTGGAGGATGTGCCACTTCCCTTGGCAATTCCTTATGGTTTCTTCCCTTTCAATAAAAAATATTCTTCGGGCTTTATAATGCCTTCTTATGGCGATGAAACTGTGCGTGGCTTCTACTTGCGCGATGGTGGTTATTATTGGGCTATTAACGACTATATGGACCTCAAAGCCTTGGGCGAGATATACACCAAAGGTTCATGGGGCACCAGCGTAGAAACGAACTATAATAAGCGTTATAAGTTCCGTGGCAATGTGTATTTTAGTTTTTTACGTACTGTGGAGGGCGAAAAAAATATGCCCGACTACCAAGAAACGAAAAGCTTTAAATTGCAATGGACGCACAATAAGGATTCGCGTGCAAACCCCAATACTACATTCTCGGCGCGTGTAAACTTTGCCTCGGAGAGCTATGAGCGAAAGAATCTTGAGAGCATGTATAATCCGTTGAGCTATACGCAGAGCACCCGTGCCAGTTCGGTGAGCTTTAGCCATACCTTCTCCAACATTGGGTTAAGCATTGCTGCGTCTGCCAACCTTACGCAAAACATGCGCGACTCAACCATTGCCATGACGCTGCCTGATGTCAGCATCTCGTTGTCGCGTTTTTATCCCTTCCGTCGTAAATATGCGGCAGGAAAAGAGCGTTGGTACGAAAAGATTTCAATGTCTTATACAGGGCAACTCTCAAATTCTATTACAACTAAAGAAGACAAACTCTTTAAGTCGAATTTGATAAAAGATTGGCGAAATGGTTTTCAACATCGTGTGCCTATTGATGCTACGTTCCAATTATTCAAGTACATCAATATTTCGCCCAATCTCTCATTCCGCGACCTTATGTATGCTTCGCGCATAAATCGTTCGTGGGACCGCGAGTTGCAGCGTGAGTTGTGCGACACCACTTATGGCTTCTATAATCTTTACGATTGGAATGTGGGCATCACTGCCAATACCACTCTCTATGGTTTTTACAAACCTTGGAAAAAACTCTTTGGCAGCAAAATTCAAGCCATTCGTCACGTATTCAAGCCTTCTATAAGTTTTAGCTATGCACCCGACTTCACCGTGTCGCGCTATGGCTACATTAAGTATTACGAAAAAGTAGATGCTTCGGGCAATTCTACTATGGTGAAATATTCGCCTTATTCGTCGGGCATTTATGGTTACCCTTCGGGTTCCAAGCAGGGGTTAATCTCTATGTCAGTGTCTAACAACCTCGAAATGAAGGTGCGGTCTGACCGCGACACAACGGGCTTCCGTAAAATCTCATTGATTGACGAATTGTCGGCATCGCTCTCTTACAACATGGCAGCACAACGACAACCGTGGAGTAATCTTAGCACCCGTTTGCGTTTAAAGTTGGGCAAAAATAAAACCTTCTCAATGGCAGCCGTGTTTGCTACCTATGCTTATAAGTTTAATGAGAACGGACAAGTTGTAACCTCCGACCGCACAGAGTGGAGCTATGGTCGTTTTGGACGTTTCCAGGGCATGTCGCAAAACTTGGCATATACCTTCAATAACCAAACTTGGCAAAAGTTGCTCGACTTCTTCCAAGGACGTCGCAGAGGTAACAATACGACTGCTGATAACTCGCAAACTGAGGTTGACAATGCTGAGGATGCCAATGTAGACCCAGACTTAAAGGCGTCGCAACAGAGCAAGGGCAGAAAGAAAGAAAAAGCTCGCATCGATAAAGATGGTTACCTTGCCTTCTCTATTCCCTGGTCGCTTTCGCTCTCTTATGGCATTACGATGGCTGAGGACCGTACACGCCAAATCAATGTGCGACGTATGCGTTATCCCTTCTCGTTTACGCAAACGCTCAATGCTTCGGGCTATGTGCGTATCGCGCAGGGATGGAACATTACCTTCTCTTCGGGCTACGACTTTGAAATGCATAAAATTTCAATGACAACCATGTCGCTTGCACGCGACTTACACTGTTTTGAAATGTCTGCTTCAGTTGTGCTCAAACCTTACTCTTCGTTCAACTTTACCTTCCGTGCGCGTGCCTCTGAGCTAGCTGATGCACTGAAGTGGGAAAAGCGTAGCTCTTATTCTTCGAACGTAGAGTGGTATTAAAAAATAACAGCTAAAATTCTAAACATTACATTTGTATGAAATCTTTTATCATCGGAGCCTTGGCTACTTTAGCCCTTGCAACAGGCTTAACATCTTGTGGCGATAGCACTTACGAAAACCACACTTTCTATTATTTCCGCAATACACCTAGAGCCTTTATTAGCAATATTGTGGCTTATGCTGATCAAACAGCAGACTCTTGCTTTGTGGCAACAACCGACACTTGGACGCTCAATAAAACATACGATGAGTCTTGGCTCAACGTAAGTTATAAGGGACAAACACCGCCTTTTACGAACAAAATTGCAGCAGGTAATTATCAGGTGCTTTATAGCAGCCGCATCGACCTCAAGATGCAGCCCAATACAACTGGCAAGTCACGCTATACATCAATTACCGTAACAAGTGAGTTTGGTAAAATTGGTACAACTCCTCTTAACATCTTGCAATACCCTTTGCTTAACATTGATTTCCCGGCATTGGTTAAGGATTCTACCGGAACTGTTGACAAAGGTACATTTACGCTTCGCGACATCAATGCCGATGGTTATGTAGTGGGTTCTAAGAACGTGAAGCCTTATGTGTCTTTCACTGTTTATTCTACCAACGCTACGCTCACCTCTTCAGAGTCATGGCTCAAGGTGCCTGAGACCAATAATATTGTGGGTACGCCTGCTTATCTTCCTGGCAAGTTGCAGAAAATAGAACTCTCTGTTGAGAAGAACAATACAGGTAAAGCACGTACTGCCGAACTCACACTTACATCAAATGGTGTGTCTAACAAGATTACAGTAGTTCAGAACGCTAACTAAAACACTTTGTTTTAAGGGCATGTATAAACAAAAAAGTTTCTGCATGCAAAAGATTTCCCAATTTATGGGGATACATTATAAGTATTTACTCCGTTAAGGGTGAGAGAATATAGCTAGGCATGTGAAGGATTTTTGTTCCACCTCACATGCCTAGTTTTATTGTATGTGATACCACAACTTAGCCAACCGATAGGGTGTTCAAAATCTACAATTTTTTTGACACCGATAACTCAGAGCGTATTATCAGCAGTACCTCGGCAAAAAAATAAAAAATCGTAGGCTTTTTATTTTGTACTTCGCTCACCTTGCACTAACTTTGCTTTGCGAAGTTAGGCTGCACCTCGACAATAAAAATATAAATCCGTTGGTTTTTATTTT
>UQQN01000097.1 GCA_900543155.1 uncultured Prevotella sp. | reverse complement strand
CATACTTACAAAATATATTCGTATATTTGCAGCATAAAATACAACAAAATACGAAATATGAACAGCAGAATGAAACGCATGGAGGTGCTTAGAGTAATACTTGCAAGCACCAATACGCTTAGCAGTCATGAGCAAATTCTTGAAGAGTTGCAAAAGAATGGCTGCACTGTGACGCAAGCCACCTTGTCGCGCGACTTGAATAAAATGCACGCTACAAAGGTACTAACCGCTGATGGTTACCGATATGTTTTGCCCGAAAATCCAATGTATCATCGTACGGTGAAAGCAGACGTGGTGCCACAATATTTGCGTAATTCAGGTTTTCTGTCTATTTCCTTTTCGGGACATATGGCAGTGTTGAAAACGCGTCCAGGTTATGCTGCAGGTTTGGCATCCGACATTGATGCACATAAACTTAGTAGTGTGCTTGGAACCATAGCAGGCGACGATACCATACTCATTATAATACGCGAAGAGGCCAGTAGACAAGAACTTACTGACGAATTGGCTACTGTGATTCCCGCATTGCGTAGCATTGTGCTGTAAAAAGAATTTAGCATTGTGTTTGAACAAGCTTATTTAAAACTCGAAAACAACTCAAAAACTCTTAGATAATGGAAGAATACGACGATGGCATTAAAGTGATTGTGGCTGATGCCAGCCACGAAAAGTACGTCGACACCATATTACAAACTATTACAGATGCCGCTAAGGTGCGTGGTTCGGGTATTGCCAGCCGTACACACGAGTATGTGGCAACTAAAATGAAAGAACGTAAAGCCATTATAGCCCTTTATGGTGAAGAATTTGCTGGCTTTTGCTACATTGAAAGTTGGGAAAATAAACACTACGTGGCAAATTCAGGTTTGATTGTTGTGCCTAAATTCCGTGGACACCATTTGGCCACACGCATTAAGCGTTTGGCTTTCTCGTTGAGTCGTTTGCGTTGGCCAAAAGCCAAAATTTTTGGTTTGACAAGTTCGGGTGCTGTGATGCGTATAAATACCTCTTTGGGGTATGTGCCTGTGCCTTTTGCTGAACTCACGCAAGATGATGAATATTGGAAAGGCTGTGGTACACCTGAATCTCCTTGTTGCATTAACTGCGATGTGTTGGCACGTACTAAACGTAAATATTGTGTATGTACGGGTATGCTTTTCGATCCTGAAAGACATCCAAACACGCCTCTGCCTGTAAAGGTGCCACAAGATGTGATAGATTTTATAAATACGCACGAAGCGTAATGAAAGTTTGTGGCATAGATATAGAAGATGACTTGTACATGAAAAAAATAGTGCGGTCATTCAACTATATTCTATGATTATTTTCTCACTTATTCTAAAACCTTCATATTTCATATAAAATGGAAGCTAAGAAAAAAGTAGTTGTAGCCTTTAGTGGCGGACTCGATACATCATATACGGTAATGTACCTTGCCAAGGAAAAAGGGTACGAAGTTTATGTTGCTTGTGCCAATACAGGCGGTTTTAGTGAAGAACAACTCAAGGCAAACGAAGAGAATGCCTATAAATTGGGTGCAACGAAGTATGTAACGCTCGATGTAACGCATGAGTATTACGAAAAGAGCTTGAAGTTTATGGTCTTCGGTAATGTGCTTCGTAACAATGTCTATCCCATTTCAGTATCGTCGGAGCGTATTTTCCAAGGCATGGCCATTGCTCGTTATGCAAAAGAGATTGGTGCTGATGCTATTGCACATGGTTCGACAGGTGCAGGTAATGATCAAGTGCGTTTCGATATGACCTTCTTGGTAATGTGCCCCGATATGGAGATTATTACTCTTACGCGTGATGGTAATTTAAGTCGTAAGGATGAAGTTGATTACTTGAATGCGCATGGGTTTAAGGCAGATTTTGCTAAACTGAAGTATTCGTATAACGTAGGTATTTGGGGTACAAGTATCTGTGGTGGTGAAATCTTAGATTCAGCCCAAGGATTGCCCGAAAGTGCATATCTTAAGCAGGTGACAAAAGAAGGTACAGAGCAATTGAAGTTGACCTTTGAAAAGGGTGAACTCAAGGCTATTAATGGCACACGTTATGACGATCCTATCGAGGCAATCTGCAAGGTCGAAGAAATTGGTGCTGCTTATGGCATCGGTCGTGATATGCACGTGGGTGATACCATTATAGGCATTAAAGGTCGTGTGGGATTTGAAGCAGCAGCACCTGCATTGATTATTGGTGCACACCGTTTCTTGGAAAAATATACACTTTCAAAGTGGCAGCAATATTGGAAGGACCAAGTAGCTAATTGGTATGGCATGTTCTTGCACGAAAGTCAGTATCTTGAACCTGTAATGCGCGATATCGAGGCAATGCTTACTTCGTCGCAACGCTATGTAAATGGTACTGTCATTCTTGAACTCCGTCCATTGGGATTCCACACAGTGGGTGTAGATAGTCCTGATGACTTAGTGAAAACTAAGTTCGGTGAATATGGTGAAACACAGAAGGGTTGGACTGCAGAAGATGCGAAGGGATTCATTAAAGTGCTCAGTACTCCTCTTCGTGTGTTCTATGCAAACCATCCTGATGGTGAGTAATATTGTGATTTCTATCAAAATCTGATTTCTAAATATAGCTTTTGAGGTTAAAAGGGTGGGGCATAGTTCCTATGAATTCTCTACGCTTTTAACCTCACAATTTATAAAGTAGTAAACTCACTCATGATAAGAATAGGTATTATTGGTGGTGCTGGTTATACGGCAGGCGAACTCTGCCGCATTTTGCTAAATCACCCCGAAGCAGAAATAGTTTTTGTAAATAGTGAGAGTAATGCAGGTAATTTGCTTACAGACGTACACGAGGGACTATATGGCGAAACCGATATTCGTTTTACAGATCAGTTGCCATTTGACGAAGTAGATGTCGTATTCTTCTGTTTTGGACATGGTAAAAGTACGCAGTTCTTAGCAGAACATTATATTCCTGCAAATGTGCGCATTATAGACTTGGCGCAAGATTTTCGTTTAGCTGCCGAGGATAACGACTATGTGTATGGCTTACCAGAACTCAACCGTAGTCAAATACGTAACACTTTGCACGTAGCAAATCCAGGATGTTTTGCTACTTGCATTCAATTAGGACTTTTGCCTTTGGCTGAAGCAGGATTGTTGAACGACGATATCTCAGTCAATGCGATTACAGGTTCTACAGGTGCAGGTGTGAAACCTGGGGCTACTACACACTTTTCGTGGCGTTCGGGCAATATGAGCATATACAAGGCATTTGAACACCAGCATGTGCCCGAAATTAAGCAGTCGTTGCAACAGTTGCAGCCTTCGTTCGATGGCGAAATAGATTTTATTCCTTATCGTGGTGATTTTCCACGTGGTATCTTTGCTACCGAAGTAGTTAAGAGCAGCGCGCCCATAGACGAGGTAGAAGCTTATTTCCGTGATTTTTATAGCGAAGCTCCCTTTACACATTATGTTGATAAACCTATTGATTTGAAGCAAGTGGTAAATACCAATAAGTGCTTAATTCACGTAGAAAAGCATCGCGACAAGTTGCTCGTTACTACTTGTATTGACAATTTGCTGAAGGGCGCATCAGGTCAAGCTGTTCAAAACATGAATTTGATGTTTGGGCTTGAAGAAGATACGGGCTTGCGTCTTAAACCCGTGGCATTTTAAACAGCGCTTTATATGCCATTGTCGCATGGTATTTTAGCGCAATAAACTTATCACTAAATATTAAAGAATGAATCTTTTTCCCGTATATCCGCTTTTCGATATCAATATTGTGAAGGGCAAAGGTTGTCATGTGTGGGACGATAAAGGACAAGAATATCTTGATCTTTATGGTGGACATGCTGTGATTAGCATCGGACATTGTCATCCGCATTATGTAGAAATGCTTACGCAACAACTTAATACTTTAGGCTTTTATTCAAACTCTGTTGTCAATACCCTACAAGAGCAATTAGCTGAACGCTTGGGTAAAGTAAGTGGTTATCCTGATTATCAGCTTTTTTTGATAAACTCTGGCGCTGAGGCTAACGAGAATGCTTTGAAATTAGCCTCTTTCCATACAGGTCGTACACGTATTTTGGCAGCAGGTAAGGCTTTTCATGGTCGTACATCGTTGGCTGTTGAGGCAACAGATAATCCTAAAATTGTGGCTCCCGTAAATGCGAATGGGCATGTGACATTCCTTCCGTTAAACGATTTGGATGCTTTTACTTCAGAACTCAAAAAAGGTGATGTAGCTGCAGTAATTGTAGAGTGCATTCAAGGTGTAGGTGGCATTCGTATGGCCACAAAGGAATTTATGCAAGGTTTGCGTAAGGTGTGTGACGAAGTTGGTACACTGCTTATTTGCGACGAGATTCAGTGTGGCTATGGTCGTTCAGGAAAATTCTTTGCTCATCAACACCTTGGTGTGAAGCCTGATATAATTACATGTGCCAAAGGTATAGGCAATGGTTTCCCAATGGGGGCAGTGCTTATATCTCCTAATATTCCAGCCAGTTATGGTATGCTTGGTACAACTTTTGGTGGTAATCATTTAGCTTGTACAGCAGCCTTGGCAGTGCTCGACGTTATTGAAAATGAGCATTTGGTAGAGAATGCTGCAAAAGTAGGTAGCTACCTCCTAGAAGAACTTAACAAATTGAAAGCTACGAACCCACATATTGTAGATGTGCGTGGCGAGGGCTTGATGATTGGCATTGAGTATGACGAACCTATCAAGGATTTTCGTAATAAGTTAGTGCATGAGAAGCATATGTTTACAGGGGCTGCTTCTACTAATATACTTCGTTTGCTCCCTCCTCTTAGTTTGAGCATAGAGGAGGCAAAGTTAGCTCTTAGTTATTTAGGGTAGGTGAGGCTTTAGAACCTTGGGTTGTATAAAAATTCTAGATGTTCTAGAAATTCTAGAATTTTTAGACAACCTAAGGTTCTAAAGCTATTTTCTTTATTTGCTAAGTTGTCTTTTTAGTTTTCCGATTTCTTCTTGTTGCTTGTAATAAGCTTTGAGGGCTCGTTGTTTGAGGCCTTCGTAGGCAGCTTGCCATTGGGCAGCATTAGCTTCGGCTAGTTGAAGTTTTTGTTGGAGTTTGGGTACTAATTCTTCAAGTTCTTTGAGCCTTTCGTCTTGTTGGTTACGATAACCTGTTCGGGCGCGGTGCATGCGCTCTCTGATACCACCTTGCGTGATAAATTCTTGTTCAAGTTTTTTGAGAAAACTCATCATCATTTTGTCAATCATGTGGCAAAGTGTGAGTGCATAGTTGCACATTTCCTCGTCAGTCCATTGCTTGAAGAAATTTTCGTAGTCGCAAAGTTTGTTGTGGTATCGACAATAGTTGAGCATCTTTTCAAAGCGCTCTTCGCCCTTTACATAAAAGTGTAAATGGCGTGACTTTATGTAATCTTCAAAGTCTTCACGCAGTTCTTTTAAAGAAGCTCTTGCCACATTGAGCAACTTTAGTTGCATTTCAGTAGATGTGACCCCATCAGCCAAACCTTCTACAATGTTTTGTTTGCATGAGCGTGCTGCTTGTATTACTTGGTCGCGTGTGCGGTCTTTATAGAGGTGAATGAAACGGTCGCAAAAAGAAAAGGATAGTTGGTATATGACATCCGCTTTTTGATAAAAGTAAAGTGCGTCCCAATTAGTTTGTTCACCTAAAATAGTAAGATTCTTGTTTTTGTTGGTTTCCATGTGATAGAATACTGGTTGGTAATTAAAAGAATTGGCGCAGAAAGAGCATGTTTACGCTCCTTCTGCGCCAACTTTATGTGTTATAGGCTAAATGTGTTATAGAATTAAGCCAAAGCTAAATCTACAACCTTCTTAACAGCCTCTTCGAGTCCTGCAGCGTCTTTACCACCAGCAGTTGCAAAGTGAGGTGCACCACCACCGCCACCCTTAATGAGTTTTGCGGCTTCACGAACGAGTTGACCTGCATTAAGCTTCTTGCTTTCAACAAGGTTCTTGCTAATCATTACAGTAAGCAAAGGCTTTCCTTCGTGAGTAGAACCGAGAACTACGAGGGTATCGTTGGGAAGGATGCCTGAAATTTGGAATGCCAAGTCCTTTACAGAGTTGGGATCGATAGCTGTGGGGATAACACACTTCACGAGTTTTACACCCTCAACGTCCTCTGCGCTGTTAACCAAACGGTCACGGAGTTCTACGAGTTTTTCTTTCACATAGCCTTCAACTTGCTTTTTCAAACCATCGTTTTCTTCGATCGTCTTCTTGATAACAGCTGTAAGGTCTTTTGCATTGTTAAAGAACGACTTCAAGTCGGTGAGCATGTCTTGCTGAGCGTATACACTCTCTTCGGCAGCCTCGCCTGTGATGGCTTCGATACGGCGAACACCAGCAGCAACACTGCTTTCGCTAACGATGCGCAACATACCAATGTGACCCGTGCTCTTAGCATGGCAACCACCGCAGAATTCAACGCTCTTACCAAATTGTACTACGCGCACCTTGTCGCCATACTTTTCGCCAAAGAGGGCGATGGCACCGAGCTTTTTAGCCTCTTCCATAGGTACATCGCGGTGATCTTGAAGAGGAATGTCTTCGCGGATACGACGATTTACAATGCGTTCAACCTGACGGAGTTCCTCAGCAGTAACCTTTTGGAAGTGAGAGAAGTCAAAACGGAGGTAGTCGGGTGTAACGAGTGAACCCTTCTGTTCAACGTGTTGTCCGAGTACTTCGCGCAAAGCCTGATCGAGCAAGTGAGTTGCAGTGTGATTAGCTTCGCTACCACGGCGGAATTTAACGTTTACTTCAGCGTGGAAGGTAGCTTCGGGCTGAGAAGGAAGTTTCTTAGTGAGGTGAATAGGCAAGTTGTTTTCGCGCTTAGTGTCGAAAATTTCAATCTTTTCGTCACCAGCAACAAGCACACCTTGGTCGCCTACCTGACCACCCATTTCAGCGTAGAAAGGAGTTTGGTCGAGTACCAATTCAAAGTAAGTTTGCTTCTTCTGCTGTACACGGCGATAGCGCAAAATGTGGCAATCGCATTCAGTGAAGTCCCAACCCTTAAATTCGGTTTCGCCTTCTTTCAAAATCACCCAGTCGTCTGTTTCAACAGCAGCTGCGTTACGGGCACGCTCCTTTTGCTTTTGCATTTCGGTGTTAAATCCTTCCTCGTCAACTTCAAGACCATTTTCATGGCAAATGAGTTCGGTAAGGTCGAAGGGGAAACCATAAGTATCGAAGAGTGTGAAAGCCTTTTCGCCTTCAACCACATTCTTGCCTTCTTCTTTAGTCTTAGCAATCACCGTCTCGAGCATGTTGATACCCGTAGAAAGTGTGCGGAGGAAGCTTTCTTCTTCTTCCTGCATCACGCGACCAATCAAAACTTGCTGTGCCTTAAGTTCGGGGAAAGCATTGCCCATTTCGTTAACCAATGTAGGAACGAGTTTGCAGAGGAAAGCTTCGCGCTGACCGAGGAAAGTATATGCATAACGAACAGCACGACGCAAGATGCGGCGAATTACATAACCTGCTTTAGCGTTAGAGGGCAACTGTCCATCGGCAATAGAGAATGAGATAGCACGCAAGTGGTCGGCAATAACGCGCATAGCCACGTCAATCTTTTCGTCTTTGCCATATTCAAAGCCCGAGAGTTCACCAATTTTCTTGATGATGGGTTGGAAAATATCAGTATCGTAGTTAGAGTTTTTGCCTTGGATGGCACGAACCAAACGTTCAAAACCCATACCCGTGTCAATTACGTTCATGCCCAGGGGAACGAGTGAACCATTTGCTTTACGTTCGAACTGCATAAACACGATGTTCCAAATTTCAATAACTTGGGGATCATCTTTGTTTACCAATTCGCGTCCGGGCACCTTAGCTTTCTCTTCGGGAGTACGGCTGTCGAGGTGGATTTCAGAGCAAGGACCACAAGGGCCTGTATCGCCCATTTCCCAGAAGTTGTCGTGCTTGTTACCATTGATAATATGGTCGGCAGGCACATGTTTTGCCCAATATGAGGCAGCTTCATCATCGCGCTTCAAACCCTCTTCTTCCGAACCTTCAAATACGGTTACATAGAGGTCTTTAGGGTCGAGGTGAAGCACGTCAACCAAGTATTCCCAAGCATAGTCAATAGCGCCTTCTTTAAAGTAGTCGCCAAAGCTCCAGTTACCGAGCATTTCGAACATTGTGTGGTGGTAAGTGTCATGACCAACCTCCTCCAAGTCGTTGTGCTTACCGCTCACACGTAAACACTTTTGAGTGTCGGCACGTCTGCGGGGTTCTGGGTCGCGCTGACCGAGGATGATATCTTTCCACTGGTTCATACCAGCATTGGTAAACATCAGCGTGGGGTCGTCTTTAATAACCATGGGTGCAGAAGGCACGATGGTATGTCCTTTCGACTCAAAGAATCTTTTAAATGAGTCGCGGATTTCATTAGCTGTCATCATATTTTATGTATGTTTTTATTATTCTGCATGCAAAATTAGTGCAAACCGCATGCAATACAAAACAAAAGTGTAAAAACTTTTGTACATTCTGCCTTTGTGAAACATTTATGTCGTGCAATTGCATTAAAATGTAGCAAAATCTGTTGGCAGTGATTTAAATTTTATCTTAAAATATGTTTATTATAAACTTCACATAAGCCTTCGCTATTCCTTCGGAATGGTATCGGAATGATATCGGAATGATTTTTGTCTTTAGAGAAGAATTTTGCTTACCTGTTGGCGGAATTAATTTAGTGCATACTTAATTCTGCCAATGGGCTTGTC
>UQQN01000096.1 GCA_900543155.1 uncultured Prevotella sp. | reverse complement strand
TCAAAACACCCTCAAAACCGTGCGGAAAAATATTATAGATTTTGAACACCCTACCTAACGGGGTGATTCCATTAAAATAATACACGAATTGAGGTGTTTTCTGTGTTTGTTATTGTTGAATATCAGCTATTTATGACATTATTTTTTATCAAAACCATGCAGAAAAAAATGCGAATTTTGAACACCCACCCTAACGGGGTGAGGATGGCGCATGAAAGATTCTAATGAAAAAATTATAACTTATTTCTGTGGAAGTTATTTTTTGAACATTACTTAAGTGGTGGTTTTGTTTCACGAACCTATCATCTTAAAATAAATTTCTATGGCTTCGCGTAGTTCGCTAATGCACACATATTCTTCAGCCGTGTGTGAGCGAGCAGAATCGCCTGGACCCATCTTGAAAGAGGGAAAGCGCATTAGGGCTTGGTCGCTTAGGGTGGGGGAACCAAAGGGAGTGCGACCTTGTGAAATTGCGGCACGCACAAGAGGGTGTGTGGGAGAAATTCGTGAGGAATGCAAACGTGTAGAGCGTGGTGTGACATCGCAACTTACGTGTTGACGTATGTATTCTAAAACCTCTTCGTTTGTGTAACACTCATTAGGTCTTACATCCACCACAAAGGTGCAAGTGTCGGGCACTACATTATGTTGCGTACCTGCGTTGACCATTGTCACACTCATTTTTACGGGGCCAAGCAAGTCGGTTTCTTGCGCAAAATGGTAAGTGCGGAACCACTCTATGTCGGGCAATGCTTGATAGATTGCATTAATGCCTTCATTGCGTGCTGCATGACCAGAACGTCCGTGCGCAGTACAGTCTAATACCATAAGTCCTTTCTCTGCAATCGCAGGTTGCATGCCTGTGGGTTCGCCCACAAGTGCCACGTCTATGTGGGGTAGGTGAGGCAGTGCTGCTTCAATGCCGTTTTTGCCCGAAACCTCTTCCTCAGCCGATGCTAAGAACACCAAGTGGTAGGGAAGATTCTCATTGCGCAATGCCAGGAATAATTCCATCAGCGTAACCAATCCACCGCCACAATCATTACTACCCAAACCATAAATACGACCATTTTCTACACTTGCTTGAAAAGGGTTGAGAATCCAACTTGCTGCTGGTTTCACGGTGTCGATGTGCGCATTAAGCAATAGGGTGGGCTTTTCGTTTCGTGTGTCGGCTGCATGGGTTCCTTGCAAAGGTTGTTCGCACCACACATTGTTGCCGAGTCGTTGTGGGTTAGCCCCCTCTTTGGCAAGATAGTCAAAGAGAAAGTCTGCTGCTTCTGTCTCGTTGCGGCTAATAGAGGGTATGGCAATGAGACTTTTCAGAATATGGGTGGCACGTTGTGTCAACAAGTCGAAGTTGGGGGTCATAGGCATGAAGTTTTTTATAAAGGAGGTGTAAAATCTATAGGCTAAGCATTTTGCAAAGCTAATCTACATCGAAGTATATGTTCACGCTCTTGTACACCGCAAATTGGTGAACAGCCTCACGTGCTGAGAGTAAACATTCGCGAACGCTTGATGCCGTATAAGTGGGCGAAACCTTCAACATGATTTTGCGGATGTATTGCAACTGCACACGCGACACCATCGGGCGGTCAGGTCCGAGCAAATCTTCTTTAAAATATCGGCGTAAGAGTGCGGCAAGGTGTTGTGCCGCATGGTCTACCACATCGTCGTTTCGATGTTTCAAATAGATATTTATTAGTTTGTAAAAGGGTGGATAATGAAAGTTGCGTCGTTCTTGAATTTGTGTGCCATACATATCCTTATAATCCGCATTCACCACTTGTGTAATCACAGGATTGTCAGCTTGCTTTGTTTGCAAAATAACCAATCCACGTTCGCCTCTACGTCCTGCACGTCCAGCCACCTGACTCATCATTTGGAATGCACGTTCGTAAGCACGGAAATCGGGCACATTTAACATTTGGTCAGCGTTGATAATGCCTACCACACGCACATGGTCAAAGTCCAACCCCTTCGTCACCATCTGTGTACCAATCAATAAGTTGGTTTCGTTGTGTGCAAAGCGGTCAATAATTTGTTCGTATGCAGTGCGCGAACGTGTTGTGTCTAAGTCCATTCGTTCGGTATGTGCTTCGGGGAAAACGCGTTGTGCTTCTGCTTCAATTTTTTCGGTGCCATAGCCTAAGTCCTTTAGTTCTGTGCCATTGCAGCACGGACATTGGTTAGGCACATTATATTGTGCTCCACAATAATGGCACACCAATTTCGACAAGCGTTGGTGGTAAGTAAGCGTCACATCGCAACGTGTGCAGCGTGGGGTCCAACCACAAGTGCGACATTCAAGAATGGGCGAAAAACCTCGGCGGTTCTGAAAGAGAATAGCCTGACCTTTGTTTTGCAATGCGTGGTGTACTGCATCTGTCAAGTTAGGCGAGAAAGGCGTTTTCATCAGTTTCTTACGCTTTAACTCTTTCACGTCCTCCACACGAATCTCGGGCAATAGCACGTCACCAAATCGATGTAGCATTTCTACCAAACCATATTTCCCATTTGTGGCATTATAATAAGTCTCTAATGAGGGAGTGGCAGTACCCAAAAGCCCCTTTGCGTGTTGTTGTGCTGCCATTAGTATGGCAGTATCGCGTGCGTTATATCGGGGGGCAGGGTCAACTTGTTTATAACTTGTTTCGTGTTCCTCGTCCACAATAATCAATCCCAAGTTTTTGAAGGGCAAAAACAAGGAAGAGCGTACCCCCAAAATGAGAGGATAAGCCTCAGGCGAGAGTTGATGTTTCCAAAGTTCAACACGTTCGGCATCAGGGAATTTAGAATGATATACTCCCATTTGCTTGCCAAACACACGCGCCAATCGAGTTGTAAGTTGGGTGGTCAATGCAATTTCGGGCACCAAATAGAGCACCTGTTTGCCTTGTGCCAATGTTTCGCGAATTAACTGAATGTATACCTCAGTCTTTCCGCTCGAGGTAACACCATGTAGCAGACATACGTTTTTCTCGCCAAACACATTTATTATTTCGTCGTGCGCCCTTTGTTGTTCCGTACTAAGCGGTTTTGCCAATGTGGGACCCTCGTGAAAAGCTTCTGCGTTTGGCTGTAATCGACTTGTTTCAACGGCATAGGTCTCCATGAACCCTCTTTTTTTCAATGCAGCCAAAGCTGTGGCAGCATTCGGTTCACGGCAAAGTTCATGTCTGCTTACAGGTTTAAGTAACTTTGGGTTTTTAAGTTTGAAGGCAGCCGTAGCCTCTGCCAAATCCAAGTAGCGCATGCACAAAGCCTCTTGTGCAGGTGCTCTTTTCAAGGCGTCAAGGGCTTGATGCAAAGTTTCTTCTGTTTGTAGCGCTTCAGTCAAGCGCACATACGTTTCGGTGCGTGGTTTAAAACTTTGAGCCAATGTTTCGCGCACTATGATAGCCCCCATTTCCATGAGTCGTCGCACAGGGCGAATAAGTGCTTTCACGCCCAATGCCTTTTCTATCGCCAAAATATCATGTCCTTTTTCATTGTCGAGCGCATGCAATATGGCATAGTCACGATCAGAAAGTTCTGCTCCTTCGGTGTCAAAATCTGCATTTCGCAGCAAAATTGTTTCGCTCTCCAATTTCAGTCCCGAAGGTAAGGCAGCCTTCATAACCTCGCCCAATGTACACATATAGTAATAGGCAATCCACTGCCAAAGTTTAAGTTGCTCGGGCAGTAAAATCGGTGCATTGTCTACCACATCAGATATAGGCTTTAGCTTGTTTTGTGGCGAAGGGTTTTCATTCAGCACCTCCAGCACAATGCCTGTGTAGTAGCGTCGGGTGCCAAATTGCACCACCACGCGTGAGCCTACTTGCACCTTATCAGCGAAATCGGGTGGTAGGACATAAGTAAAATAGCCCGCCACGGCAAGTGGCAGGACTACTTGAACATATTGCACATTGTGCTTTTGCATCATTCTATAAAGAGCAATTATTTGGGGAACTTATGTATTACAGGCGGAAGCCCTTAGGTACTGCTGTTTCAAAGCGCAAAGGTTCGCCCGTAATGGGGTGATAAAAGTTGAGGCGGTAAGCGTGCAAAGCCAATCGACCAATAGGGTTATCGCCATTGCCATATTTTGTATCGCCACAAACGGGGTGACCCAAATCTTGCATGTGTACGCGGATTTGGTTTTTACGTCCTGTTTCGAGTTTTAGTTCTACCAACGAGTGCTTACCGTCTGTTTTCAACACGCGGTAGTGGGTCAAAGCATATTTCCCCCCATTGTCAACGGGCGAAGAATAGGTAAAATATGCCTTGTTATCCTTTAGCCAACTCTCTACGCTACCCTTTGGCTCGTCAAGTTGTCCTGAAACCAAAGCCAAATAACGTCGGTCTGTCACAATGTCGCGCCAGTTGTGCTCCAAAATCTGTTCGGCTTCAAGTGTTTTGGCATAAACCAACAAGCCCGAAGTGTCGCGGTCGAGGCGATGCACTACGTGTGCCGTACATTTTTGGTGTGTGCGGTGAAAATAATCATCGAGCACCTTTTTCACGCAGAAAGAGTGGTGCGATGAAGCCATAGACAAAATGCCTGGAGCCTTTTCGATAACGATAACCTGTGGGTCCTCGTACACAATTTTAACAAACTTCGATTGCAATTCGCCCTTGGGCTTGCGTTTTGAAATTTCTACCAATTGCCCAGGTTGCAAGGGTAAGTCAAATTGTTTAGTGTTCTTATGGTCAACGCGTATACCGCCACCACTCAAGATGGCTTTAGCGCGACTACGGCTCACGCCGCTAAGCGCATGTTCAATAAATTCGAGCAAAGTAGTGCTCTCTTTTACACGGAAAGAAGTGTAGCGTAGTGAAGAAGAATTTCGCATTTTCTGTATTTTTGGTAATGCTTAGTCAATATGTATTTATGCTTTGAAATATAAGATTTTTAGAGCCACCCTTTATTTTTTATCGAGAGCGTATCCACTTCAAAAAACTATTCAAAGTAGAAGGTCAGCACCATCATACCCACTGTGGCGCGGTCGATGCTCTGTGTGTATATGAGTTGCGAAGGGTCGTTAATGTCCTTTCGGTTCTTTTGTAACAAATTTCCCAGTCCAAAGCAAAATTTGAGTTCGGGTATAAACTTAAAAAACGGCATATAAAGGTCGCAGCCCAATCCTGCCTCAAGCATTATGTTCAGCGGTTTGGTGCGCAGTTTGCTTTGTTTGGTCGTAATCAAGTCATACATAGGTGCCACGCCTGCTACCACATAGGGGCGGTAGTTATTAAAGCGTGGTGCAGCAATCTTTAAGTCAACGGGCACACCAATATAGCACGACTTCATGTCCTGCTGTTCGGTATGTTGCGTGTTCAGTTCTTTAAACATTACGTGGCGTGAC
Organism: uncultured Prevotella sp.; assembly: GCA_900543155.1. Classification (GTDB taxonomy): domain Bacteria; phylum Bacteroidota; class Bacteroidia; order Bacteroidales; family Bacteroidaceae; genus Alloprevotella. The sequence goes on along the minus strand of UQQN01000096.1, from coordinate 3,588 downwards.
CCAAAGTGCAAAGAGGGCAACACACGCAGTCCTAAGTAAGAATTAATGCGCCATTCGCCCAACACGCCCACCGAGAAACCAAAGTTCGCTTGGTCAGTTTGTGCCACCCACTGTTGTCCGGCTGTAGCCTCAGATGCAGCAGGCTGATAGCCATTGTTGCTAAGGTGCATAGACTGATCGTGTGCACCGACAAAGAAGCCGTAGTGAAAACGGCGTTCATCGATGTAAGGCTTGTTTTGCACACGCCTTTGTTGAGCCCATGCGCCGAGGGTAGTCAACACAGTTAGCAATATGGTGATGATAAATTTGTTCATATACACTAATAAAACTCTCACGCGCGCGTTTTATTGTGTGCATGCCGAGTTAATATTGTTCTTAGTAAGTGCAAAAGTAATAAAAGTTTGCCTCATTGCTTTCTTGTATGAAAGAAATATGTAACTTTGCTGCGCAAACATCGTTTGTTAGCTGTGGGCAACTGCGGTGCAAAGGGTGTTTTGCAAGGACAATAACTCAACAAAACAATTTTTAAATTCTACTATTATGGCTTACGTAATTGGTGACGACTGCATCGCTTGCGGTACTTGTATCGACGAATGCCCCTCTGGTGCAATCTCTGAGGGCGAAAAGTATTCTATCGACCCCAACGTTTGTGTTGATTGTGGCACTTGCGCTGATGTTTGCCCTTCAGGTGCTATCGCTCCGGGCGAATAATTGTCGATTCAATCGTCAACTTAACTCAACAGGCTGCCTAATTTCTGTTTGCATAAGCAGATTAGGGCAGCTTTTTTTGTGCGCATATTTTAATAATTATCCGTCTTATGTGGCAAAATGTGAGGGAAATATAGAGATTTCTAGAAAAATGTAGCATATACCACACATTTGGTATTCCATTGTCTGATAAAAGCCCGTATCTTTGCACCATCAAAAAACAATACATAAAACCATTAAAGATATGAGCCAGATTTATCATTCGCTTACCGAACTCGTGGGCAATACTCCATTGCTCGAAGTGACTAACGTAGAACAAGCCCTTGGACTTAAAGCCCGTGTGCTTGTAAAACTCGAATATTTTAACCCCGGTGGCAGTGTAAAAGATCGTGTGGCACTTGCCATGATTGAAGACGCTGAACGTACGGGTAAACTTGCCAAGGGTGGTGTAATTATTGAACCCACCAGTGGTAACACAGGTATCGGACTTGCTTGGGTAGCCTCGGTGAAGGGGTATCGCATTATTCTCACCATGCCCGAAACTATGAGTCTTGAGCGTCGCAACTTGCTTAAAGCTCTTGGTGCAGAGTTGGTGCTCACCCCTGGTAGCGAAGGCATGAAAGGTGCCATAGCCAAGGCAAAAGAGTTGCAGCAAACACATCCTGGCAGTTTTATTCCGCAACAGTTTGAAAATCCTGCTAACCCTGCAGCACATACGCGTACCACAGCCGAGGAAATTTGGCGTGATACAGAGGGCACTGTTGCAGCCTTTGTAGCAGGTGTTGGCACAGGTGGCACCGTGAGTGGCACTGGGCGTGGGCTTAAAGCACACAATCCGCAAATTCAAGTTCTTGCTGTAGAGCCTGCAACAAGTGCTGTGCTTGAGGGAAAACCTGCGGGACCACACAAAATTCAGGGTATTGGTGCAGGTTTTGTGCCTAAAAACTTTGATGCACAAGCCGTAGACCAAATAGTGCCTGTGGCAGATAATGATGCCATACGTGCCTCACGTCTTTTGGCACAGAAGGAGGGACTTTTAGTTGGTATTTCTTCGGGTGCAGCCTTGCACACAGCCATTGAGTTGGCTAAACAGCCCGAATATGCGGGCAAAACCATCGTAGCTCTGCTCCCCGACACGGGCGAACGCTACCTCTCGACAGTGCTTTATGCTTTCGAGGAATATCCTGTAGACTAAACAAGAATGGGTATGCTTATAATAGCAGATAATCAACCCCTTACACGCGATGCACTGGCTAGTTACTTTGGTAATCAGTCTGTGCATTTTGCCATGTCGAAGGACGAAGTTTCGCACCTATTGCAGCAAACGCCCACGGGGAGCGTGATACTCGATTTTTCGCTCTTCGATTTTTCTACTCCCGAGCATATGCTTATTTATCTGCGCCGTTTTCCGCAGTCGCATTGGTTGTTGCTTTCAGCTGAGTTTACCGAAAATTTGTTGCGCTTATTGGGGAGCGAACCACAAGTGAGCTTCATGTTGAAAGATTGCAGCAAAAACGATGTGTTGCAGGCGGTGTATAAGATGGAGCATGGCGAGCGTGTGATATGTGCGCAAGTGCATGATGTTTTAGTGAATGGGGTGCAAAAGAATCTACATGCTCAACAGCAGCTCACCCACACCGAGGAGGAAATTTTGCGTCTGATAGCGCAAGGCATGACAGCTAAGGCAATAGCTGCAGAGCGTCATTCGTCAGTTCACACCATTGTGACGCACAAAAAGAATATTTTTCGCAAATTGGGGGTGTCAACAGCTTATGAAGCTACGCGCTATGCTTTGCGTGCAGGAATTGTCGAACTTGTGGAGTATTACATTTAAGGTGCTTTTGCAGAAAAACCGAATTTTCAACGCATTGTATTGGGTAAAAATCAAAAGAAAATCTAGTTCTTCCGTTAAATGCGTAGACGCTTGTCGTGTAAAGTGTATAACTTTAACGTGAAGAACCTTCTTCCTTTTCTCCCTTATATTTAGTCCAAGCGTCTTTGGTCATATACATCTGAATTTTATCTCCGTTTTTTACAATCATATAAGTATTATCAAATCGCAAGAGAGTCCAATTCATTGTTTGGTTCGACATTTGTATTTTAATCGCTCGAAGTAATTTCTGCTGTTCATTTTTCAATCGTTGCTTCTGAGCGGTACTGAGCAATGCCTTTGCATTTTTTCCACTTGCCAACTTGTTCATGCCCGCCCAAAAGTTAGGGTTATCGCCAATGGTTATTAGATTTGAAGAAATTTTGAGTGTCAAGTTATTACCACTCTTAGAACATACCAAGGGTATCGTAATTCTATTTTCCCTCTGGTCTAAACACATTTGAACCTTTCCATTAGCAAAATGGAAAAATGAAGTTAAATTCTCTGTATAGAACTTTCCTTTGATTTGAGCAATGCCAGTTTGTTTGGCCATAGCTACCGTATTGTCATCGTATAACTGAGCCTTACCCGTTACTACCATCGAAAATAAAAAACACAATGTTAAAATGAACTTCATAAGAGACATTATTTTTATTAGATAAATATTGTGTAGTATTGTGATAATCTACAAACGCAAAAATACGAAATTCTAATTTCATATAACAAAATAAACCAAAAGATTTTTCTAAAAAATCTTCAGAAAATACCCCTCATTGGGGTTTTGTAATCCTTCGGTATGATATCGGAATGGCATCGGAATGTATTTGGCATTCCTTCGGGGTAATATCGGGATGGCATCGGGTTCATTCGGGTTGAAATTATATCGGATAAAAAAGGCTTCAGCCCTTACAAGTAGGGTGTTCAAAATCCTTAATTATTTTCTGCATGGAATTTGAGAATATTCTGATGTTGTAAATAATTGATATTCAACAATAATAAACGCATAAAAT
>UQQN01000095.1 GCA_900543155.1 uncultured Prevotella sp. | reverse complement strand
ATTTTGAACACCCTACCTAACGGGGTGACCCATTAAAATAATACACGAATTGAGGTGTTTTCTGCGTTTATTATTGTTGAATATCAACTATTTACAATATCATTTTTTTCAAAACCATGCAGAAAAAAATCATGGATTTTGAACACCCTACCTAATGGGGGAAACTTGCACCATAAATATACACAACTTGGGGTAATCAAAGCACCCCGGCATTTACGCATCGTTGAGAGGCTTGGCGAATTCTTGTGCCACAAAATACAAATAATCATTGCTCATACAATTTTAGCATGAAAATTTACGTTAAGTAAATTTATTTGACAACTTGTATTTAACAATGTTAAATCAGACTTTAATGTCACATTTTGTCTGCCAAACCAAGTGGTTTTCAATATAAAAAATATTACCTTTGTGCCGTCTGTTACCATGCTGAAAGTCCCAATGGGCAGAGGTTGGGAAAAACACAAGTTCGACAACTTATCAACAGAGGCTTGTAAGAGATTAACAATCAGCCATCGGTTGACAAACTCCATCCGATAGCGTGTGGTCTTATTGACCACCTTATGCCGAATGAAAAAGCTGCAAATACTGAAGGTTCACTGAGACAATGATTAACTCAAGTAGATGGTTAAAACATTCACCAATTTTTAAACACCTACTTATTAATAACCCCAAAAATTAAATATTATGCGTTTAAAATACGATCCAATAGAAAATACCGAAGAATTTAAGGAGGCTATGAAAGTAATAGAGGTTCTTGCATTTTTTCGATTTTTTTTCGTCAGTAAGGGTATGGGCTTTTGCTTTAGAGCATGGTATTTTCAAAAGAAAATGCTGAAGAAATGGTATAACATTGATTGGAAAACACCACAAGAAATGAATCCGGATGTACGTTTCGATTAGTGCATATTTTGCGTGCGGAGCGATTGAATAAAAAGTATTATATGGGTGTGCCTGGAATGGGGGTGCCTATATTTGTGTAATATCAAGAGTTCTGTTGTAAGGAACCCCAATACCTTCCCTTTTGCAATGAGGATTCCGTAGCTAATGACTACCGATTTCTCGACACGGGAGAGCAAGTTTTCTAACTCTTTCGCTTTTTATAGATAAGACGTATACTTGGTCAAAGCATTTTGGCACGACTTGAAAATACTGAGATTGAAAACGCAAAAAAGCTATTAAGATAACACAATAAGATTATTTTCTATTATAAACATTTAAACTGTATAGTTATGATGCTTGATAATCCACGAATTCTCGTTTGCCCTTTCTGCGGCAAGGAGAAAAGAATCATGTCACTGCTCTCAGGAAACAATATGGGTGCTAGAGTTTGGTCTGACAACAAACATGTGCTCCCCATGATGCCTGAAAGCTCGTATGTTCAAAAATGTCCTCAATGTGGGAAGTATTACATTACAGGACGCCAAGAAGTGAAACTAGAAGAAGAACCAGAAGAAATCCTTGTAGATGAAGACATCTCTTTTGACCAAAGTCCTCAGAATGGACAAAAAATGACAGAAGAAAGATTTCGCACGTTTCATTTTCGCCTCCCATGTTTTGACCGAGGTCTTCTAACATATACAGAAATGAAAGAGGCTTTCGCTCAGTTGTTGGAAGAAGGTTTTGTGAACAAGGAAGAAGAATGCCAAGTTCGCATGATGCTTCATCACGCATACAATGATTACTATTACAGGGATGACGACGACAACACGGAAAAGGAAGTAAATGCTGACGACAAGAAACTTTTCTGCGAAAACGCCATTTGGCTTATTCACAACTATATTACTGATGATGTGCTAAAAGCTGAATTCTATCGTGAGATTGGCGAGTTTGAAACAGCACGTAGCATCCTCGATTCTGTTGAAGTCGAAGACGCATTCTTGAGATATACCATAACACAAATACAAAAGAAATTGCAAGATAACGATTGCATTGTTTTCGAGATAAACTAAAAATAAAAGCTATGAGAACGATAGTAAAAATGCTAATCCTAATGATGATAGTAGGATTTGTCTCATGTTCAAAGACAAAAGCTAAAAACACAGAACAAGACGATCCTTTCCCTGTAAAATATGAGAATGACCTTTTCTCGGTTAATATGCCCAAAGGATGGGTTTGTGATTCTTCATGCTGGGGAGGGTTAGACTCTTTACAAAACAGCGTAGATATTTTCAACCCTAACGGAAGTTTCGTATGGTTCCACTTTGTCAAAACGTTCATGCCTATCCAATGGAAAGACATTAACGAAGCAACAGAAATGGCAAAGGGTGCTAGGACTTTTAGCGGTGATAATGTAGAACTAATCGACGAAATTGACAGTGTGGAAGTAGGAGGTTATCCTACAAACATACTCTATTTTGCCAATTATGTGGATAACGACACAATCATACAAAAACAATTTGTTACGTATCTTTCTGATTCACACATCGTTATATACTTCAATGAGAACTTCTATGCCCGAGATTGGGAAAACGCGCAGAAATTGGGAGATATGATTATAGGCACTATAAAGCTTAAAAAAGTCAAGACCCCCTTGGAGAATGACGGTACTCTGAAAAAGTCTATGGAAGATGGATTGGAAAAACATCCTGTAGACAGGAGCAAATTGGATAGTGAAACGCAGAAGTTAATTGAGCAATATTCTAATGATAAGTAAATTAAAAGCATTTTGGAACTCACAGTCTCTGTTTTCGAAGATTGTGATGGTTATCACACTACCCATTTTTGCGATAGTGGCAGGAATAGAGCACCTAATTGCAAAGATGACTGGAACAACATATAACGAAGTGAATATCATTGTATATTATCTTGTCATCCCATTGTCATGGACCATCATGCTCGACTACATTACAAAAATGCCATTTCTAACACCTCTGTTTATATTGGCATGGATTGTTTTTATATGGAAAGACAAAATGAAATTTAGGGCCCGATGTGACTTGGCATTCAAGAGATCGGTAGATTTTCTATTATGGTTCCAAAAGATAGGCTGGAACTATATTGTCAGTTCTGTCATTATATGTGTGGTCATACCCATTTTGGTTTACATCGAATTAATTTATGCCATTATCCACTTAAATTTATAGCTGTACGCTAAAAAGTTTTCGTACGATGTGAAATTGCGGACTGCCACTGGTGGCATTGCTCAAAACGAAACAAAAAAGAACTTGCCGAATGCAACTCTACGGAGAAACATTCGGCAAGTTTTTTTATGATGAAAATTGAGGTTGCATTAGCAAACCTTCTCTAACTTCTTCATTACACTGAAGATGAAGATGAACGAGATGAGGCAGAGGGCTACCAATACGCCCCATACAACAACCAAAGGTACCTTACCCCAAAGGAAACCAGGGATAGAAACTAAGAAGTTGCCCAAAGCTGTAGCTACAAACCAGCCACCCATCATGGTACCCTTGAGCTTGGGAGGAGCTACCTTTGACACAAATGAGATGCCCATCGGAGAAAGTAACAACTCACCAAATGTCAATACCAAATAGGTGCTGATGAGCCAGTTGGGAGATACGGTGTTGTGATCATTCAACGATACGCCCAGTGAAGAAAGAATCATCACTACATAACCAATACCTGCTACCAACATACCCAAACCAATTTTACGGGGTGCTGAGGGTTCTTTGCCCTTCTTTGCCAACCATGCAAAGATGGCCATGCTAACAGGTGTAAGACCTACTACGAAGCAGGGGTTGAACTGCTGGAAGATAGGAGCTTCGATATCTACACCGTTGGGGTCGAGCGACAAATATTTATAGCCTAAACCACCCAAGCAAGCCAAGATGATTGCGCCTGAAATAACCTTTCCCTTGCCTGTTTTGCTGCCGAACAATGAGAAAAGACCATAAATAATCACGATGCAGAGCAAGAGGTTGATTACATCGAAAGGCATGCTGCCGAGACCTGATACGTGTTTTTGTGTGTATTCGTCTGCGAAGTAAGTAAGTGTAAGACCATTCTGATGGAAAGCCATCCAGAAGAAGATAACTACAGCAAACACGAGGCAAAGTGCTACGATGCGATCCTTCACTTCGCTCTTGCTCAATTCGGGTTCGGTAGTAGCTGCAGCATCAGTGGCACCCTCTTTTTTTACAGGGGCTGCAATTACTTGCTGATAGGTATTTTTGAAGCCATAATAGATGGCAATAGATACGATCAATGAGATGCAAGCTACACCAAAGGCAAAGTGGTAAGAATCGGCTTTAGAAACGCCATAAGCATGCTGTGCATACTCCATAATCTTAACAGCGGCTGTGGGTGCGAACAAGGCACCAATGTTAATTGCCATGTAGAAAATAGAGAAGGCTGAGTCGCGCTTACCCTCCATTGTGGGTGAATTATAAAGGTCGCCCACCATTACTTGCAAGTTACCTTTAAACAAACTGGTTCCGATGCATATCATTGCCAATGCACCAAACATTAGCGATGATGCTAAGAGACCTGCACCTGCAGGAATTGAAAGCAGGGCATAGCCCAAGAACATGACGAGAATACCTGTAGTTACGCACTTGTTGTAGCCAATTTTGTCGGCAATCATACCACCAAACAAAGGCAAGAAATAAACGAATGCCAAGAAGCCTGAGTAAACGGCTCCGGCAGTTCCCGCAGACCACATGAAGTTGTCTTTCAAGAAGAGCACGAACACGGCAAGCATGGTGTAGTAACCAAAGCGTTCGCCTGTGTTGGCAAGGGCAAGGGTGTAGAGCCCTTTAGGTTGTCCTTCGAACATAGAATTTTGATTATTATTGAGTTATTAATTATTGATTTTTCTGTATGTATTATTTGGTTGCAGCACGTAGTTCTTCTTTCAAGAAGCGCCCTGTATACCCTACTCCGCTTTTGACTAAGCCTTCGGGGGTGCCTTCGTAAAGCAGTTGTCCACCACCACGTCCACCTTCAGGACCCATTTCTACAAGATAGTCTGCTACCTTTATCACATCGAGGTTGTGTTCTATCACAATCACGGTGTTGCCACGTTCTACAAGTTTTTGCAACACGTCCATTAACACACGGATATCCTCGAAATGAAGCCCTGTAGTGGGTTCGTCAAGGATGTAAATGGTTTGTCCCGTATCGCGCTTTGAAAGTTCGGTGGCTAACTTTACACGTTGGCTTTCACCGCCTGAAAGTGTGGTTGAGCTTTGTCCGAGTTTGATATAGCCCAATCCCACATCTTGTAAAGTTTTTATTTTGTGCAAGATATTGGGCACGTTTTCAAAGAACTCTACAGCCTGATTGATGGTCATATCTAACACATCGGCAATGCTTTTGCCCTTAAAGCGCACTTCTAATGTTTCGTGGTTATAGCGTTTACCATGACATGCCTCGCAAGGCACATACACATCGGGCAAGAAGTTCATTTCTATGGTTTTGTAACCATTGCCCTTGCACACTTCGCAACGCCCGCCACGTACGTTAAAACTAAAACGTCCTGGTTTATAACCACGTATTTTTGCCTCGGGCAAATTGACGTAGAGCGAACGTATGTCTGAGAATACGCCTGTATAGGTGGCAGGATTAGAGCGAGGTGTACGACCTAACGGACTTTGGTCGACGGCTACTACTTTGTCTACATGTTCCATACCTTCTATGCGCTCATAGGTTAATGGTTCGCGCAATGAACGATAGAAATGTTGCGAAAGGATAGGCAATAAGGTGTCGTTTATCAACGTACTTTTGCCACTACCCGAAACACCCGTCACACAGATGAGTGTGCCTAAAGGGAAATCGGCAGTTACGCCTTTTAAATTATTGCCCTTGGCACCTACTAATCGTAGCACATTGCCATTGCCTTTGCGACGTTCGGTTGGTACCTCTATGGTTCGTTCGCCATTTAGATATTGTGAAGTGAGTGTATGCGTTTTAAGCATTTCGTTAGGAGTGCCTTCAAACACTACTTCACCGCCTAAACGTCCGGCACGAGGTCCCATGTCTACAATGTAGTCGGCAGCCAGCATCATGTCTTTGTCATGTTCAACTACAACTACCGTGTTACCAAGATCGCGCAGTTCTTTCAGCGAGTTAATAAGTCGCACATTATCGCGCTGATGCAGTCCGATGCTCGGTTCATCAAGGATGTAGAGCACATTTACCAACTGTGAACCAATTTGTGTGGCCAAACGAATGCGTTGACTTTCACCGCCCGATAGGGTCATGGAAGAACGCGAGAGTGAAAGGTAGTCTAATCCCACATCGAGCAAGAACTTTAAACGCGACATGAGTTCTTTTAATATCTCGTGGGCAATGGCTTGTTGCTTTGATTTTAACTGACTTTCGACTGTCGACAGAAATTCATAAAGCTCGGCAATATCCATATTGCTCAGTTCGGCAATTGTTTTGCCTGCAAAGCGATAAGCCAACGCCTCTTTGTTGAGTCGGGCACCCTGACATTCGGGACAAACTGCGGTTTTTGAGAACTGCTCTGCCCATCGTTGTGAGGCGGCACTCATCTCTGAATCCGCCATTTGTTGTATATATTTTACCAATCCGTCGAACTCTACATAGTAATCGTCGGTGGTATGTGCCACTGCTGCAGGAATGCGTAAACGATCGGCACGGCCATTAAATATCTCGTCCATGGCCTCTTCGGGAATATCCTTAACAGGGGTTGTCAAGTCGCATTCATAATCAAGAAGCACGGCTTGTATTTCCCAGAATATCAACACGTTGCGATATTTTCCTAATGGTGCCAAAGCACCTTCTTTAATAGAAAGTTTGGCATTGGGCACCACCTTTTCGTGGTCCATCACGCTTACAAAGCCCAAGCCCTTACACTTTGGACAAGCACCTTGGGCTGAGTTGAACGAGAAATTATGCGGAGCGGGTTCACGATATGAGAGTCCCGACACCGGATCCATTAGTTGTTTAGAATAGAAGCGTGTGGTATTGTCGGCAGCGTCTAAAATCATCATCAAGCCACTACCTTGTTGCAAAGTAGCTGACACGCTTTTCTGTAATCGTTCGCCATCTTTGGCTTGCACCGCTAATTTATCAACTACCACTTCAATGTCGTGGTTTTTATAACGGTCGAGTTTCATGCCTGTGGTTATTTCGCGCAACACACCATCGACACGAACACTGAGAAAGCCCTTGCGACGTATGCTTTCAAAAAGCTCTTTATAATGTCCCTTACGGCTGCGCACCACAGGAGCAAGCAAATATACCTTATGCCCTTCGTAGGCATGGAGAATCATGTCGACAATTTTTTCTTCGGTATATTTTACCATCTTTTCGCCCGAGAGGTAAGAATAAGCCTCGCCTGCACGGGCAAAGAGCAATCGCAGAAAGTCGTATATTTCGGTCACCGTGCCCACTGTGGAGCGCGGATTCTTGTTAGTTGTTTTTTGTTCAATGCTAATTACAGGACTTAGCCCAGTAATTTTATCCACATCGGGGCGTTCGAGGTTGTCGAGAAAGTTACGTGCATATGCCGAGAAGGTTTCTATGTAACGGCGTTGCCCTTCGGCATAGAGCGTATCGAAGGCAAGCGAGCTCTTTCCAGAACCGCTAAGCCCTGTAACCACGCTCAAGCTGTAGCGTGGCAGTGTCACATCCACGTTTTTTAGATTGTGTACACGTGCTCCTTCTATTTCTATTTTGTTTTCCGACATGTTCGTTTAGTTGCTAATCGTTCCGTTTTCTGTGTATCGTCTCAAAAGGGTGATTACCTTTTTGATGTTATATTTTCGTCCGTCTGCCCCACGAGCCTGAATATTGAGATAGTAACCCCCATCGGGCATTTCGTGTCCACCACTACGTCCATCCCATCCACCAGCTAAGTCGGTCCACTCATAGAGTTTTTTACCCCAACGGTCAAAAATCATTGCTTTGAACGACACGATGCTTTGATAGCCCTCTTTTACACGAAACACGTCGTTCACACCATCACCATTAGGTGTAAAGGCATTTGGCACTTCGAGTTTCGACTCACTGATTGTCACACTGAAAGGCTCGTCCATGGTATAGGCTATGGTATCGGTTCCTAGCACAAAACTCACGCGCAGCTCTATGCTATAACTGCCCGATTGGTTGAAGTCGCATTCTGTATCCTCATCATAGCGCACCAAGTAGGGCTCCGATTGTCCTGAACGGGTAAAGCGCCATTCATAAAGCGGAGTATAACTGCCCACATGTTCAACATTGGCTTTGAACGAAGCATGAAAAGGAGCCGAACCATCATATTGTATTTCGTCTACTTCTTGTCCATCCGCATCCACATAGGTCATAGTGGGGTTGGCGGTGGGCAAAGCCTCATCGGTTTGCGCCACTGCCACATGCACAGCAAGCAGTACAAAGAGCAAAAATGTAAATATGTTTTTTACCATTTTTATTTCAGTTGACATCTGACAGGCAAAGATAGTGCAAACTGAGCACAATACAAAATGAAAGGCTAAAAGACTTTCATTTTTATTGTTGAAGTGCAGCCTATCTTCGCAAAAAGCAAAGATAGTGCAAACTGAGCACAATACAAAATGAAAGACCAAAAGACTTTCATTTTTATTGTCGAAGTGCAGCCTATCTTCGCAAATCGCAGAGATAGTGCAAACTGAGCACAATACAAAATGAAAGGCCAAAAGACTTTCATTTTTATGCATTTATGCAGCAAATCTCTTTTTTTTGCATTCATTTTTGCGCGACTATCGCCACTCGGGTAATGCAATATGCCACGGTCCAATGGATAGGGTGTTCAAAATCCATGTTTTTTTATGCATGGGTTTGATAAAAAATTTATATCGTAAATAGTTAATATTCAACAATAATAAACGCAGAAAACGCCTCAATTCGTGTATCGTTTTAATGGGTTACCCCGTTAGGGGTGAGATAAGATAGCCAGGTATGTGAAGAGAACTTGTTCTTCTTCACATGCCTGGTTATATGTTATGCAATAATCAAACGGGTCACCCTGTTATGGGTGAGATTGGGCCTAGGCGAACAGCCGTTTTCA
>UQQN01000094.1 GCA_900543155.1 uncultured Prevotella sp. | reverse complement strand
CTATTACCAAGTCATTACCTCTATTGAGGTGAAACACTTGTAAATCGCTCATTTTAAGCTATTCGGCATATTTTAGCAGAATTTTTAGGAAAAGGTAATATGTAATTATCCTGTGCACAATGAAATCCCCGCATTGTTGCGGTATACAAAATATTAAAAGCAAACAACTTGGTGTATACACATGAATGTTTCATGCTTGTACACCAGGTTGTTTTTATTTTTGGCTATTAATTTACACTTTTAAATTGTGACCATCGTAGCTCCATAGCCATATTCACGGAATGAAGCATCTTGCACGCGGCATTGTTTGTAGTGTGTGCGTAATTCTTTTAGCAAGGCATTTCGCAGCACCCCTTCGCCTTTACCATGAATAAATACAATGCGGCAACCGTGGTTTTTGAGGTGCGCATTCATGGTGTCGCGAAAAACTTTTATCTGATATTCTAAAATATCGCGTGGTTCAAGGCCTACCATGGTATCGAGCAACTCGTGTGCATGCAAGTCAACCTCCACAATAGCATTGCGGTCTTGTTTGCGTGTAGCACGTTTTTCTGCACCCGAAATGCGTGGTTGTGGCTCAGTGGGCAATTGCTCCTCAGGTGTTTGCATTGCTTCGCGTAGTTCGTCAGCGTCAACAAACATGGGGCGCACCGCACGATCGTCTTTCAATATGTCGTAAGTGAGGGCAGGTGTATTAAAGAATACCGAAGGTTGGAAAGCATGCAGTTTATAAAACTTAGTACCATCAATACGCAAGTTTACGCTGTAAGTAGGTTTTGGAAAGAATACTTTGTCGCGTTTAAATGCAAGCGTCTGTATTGTGATGCGTTCCCACTCTTCAAGGCGGTTGTGTAGCAATTCCTCAAGATACACCTTGGTGTTAGGTGCTATCTCACCTTCGTGTCTCACTTGGCAAGCTTTACCCTCGTAGTTGAGTAATGTGTAGTGAATGTAGTAGTTACAATCGTTTACCAAATACACCTCGAATGGCGTGTCCGAAATTTCCTTTACGCGTTTAGGCACAAAAGCTAAACACAAGTTAAGTTCGTTGGCACCACGTCGTTCTTGTGCCATAGGTTTGTAGGTAAGCTCTTGGTCGGCAATGTCGGTTTCCTCCTCTTCTTCCTCGTCATCGTTCACAGCCAAAGCATTCTTTACAGAGGTTGGAGTAGGTTTGTCTTCATTGGTTTTCCCTTTTTTCTTGCCATCCACCACTTTGGCAATGTTATAGTCATTGGTTTCCACTGCCACGACTTCTGTTACTAACGTTGGAATTTCAAATCCATCTTCGTCGGCAACCAGCACAATGTCTTTGCCTTGGAAACCAGTAATGGTTCCGCCTCCTACATCGTTGAGAAAGCGTACTTTATCTCCAATTTTAACCATAGTTTTTAGAAATTTATTTCTTCATTTCCACAATCTGTGTGGCAGGTAGTTCAGCATTGCGCTTCTCGGTTCCGCGCACTACAGCCTCTGCCAATTCGCGGAAGGCAATCGAAGTCATGGTGTCATCCTTTACAGCTGCAGGTTCACCCTCGTCGCCACTCTCACAGATGCTTTGTACAATGGGTATTTGTCCGAGCAAAGGCACTTCCATTTCCTCTGCCAATCGTTTCACACCTTCACGTCCAAAGAGGTAATATTTGTTTTCGGGCAATTCGGCAGGCGTAAACCATGCCATGTTTTCAACTAAGCCTAAGATAGGCACATTTACTTTGTCGTTACGATACATGTCGATGCCCTTTTTGGCATCAGCCAAAGCTACAGCCTGAGGAGTTGATACAATTACGGCTCCTGTGATAGCAAGATTTTGCAACAGTGTGAGGTGGATGTCGCTTGTACCCGGCGGAGTGTCGAGTACAAAGTAGTCGAGTTCGCCCCAATCTGTGTCGGCGATAAGTTGTTTCAGTGCATTCGAAGCCATGCCACCGCGCCAAAGAGTAGCGGTGTTAGGATTTACAAAGAAGCCAATGCTAAGGATTTTTACACCATATTTCAAAGCAGGTATAAGCACCTGTCTGCCATCCTTCATTTCGGCAAAAATGTTTTCTGCCTCCATGTGGAACATTTTAGGCACAGAGGGGCCAAAGATGTCAGCATCAAGCAGTCCTACCTTATAGCCCAACTTTGCCAAAGAAACGGCTAAGTTTGCGGCAACAGTACTTTTTCCTACGCCACCTTTACCAGAGCTAACGGCGATTACATTCTTTACCTGTGGCAACATCTTGCCTGGTTCAGGACGGGCAGCTTGAATAGTTTTGGTTTTAATTTCTACCTCCACGCCTTTGTCCACGTAGGTGTGAATCGCAGCCTCTGCCGATTTTACTACTGACTTCATGAAGGGGTCAGTAGATTTTTCAAAAATCAGCGAGAATGACACATGCATGCCGTCTATGCGGAGGTCATCCTCCACCATGCCAGCTTCAATTAGGTTTTTACCATTGCCCGGATAGCGCACTTGTTCCAAGGCATCGGTTATGAGTTTTGGATATAATTGCATTTTTATTGTATCTTGAAAATTGAAAGATTATTTGCTTGTTGTGAGTCCCGAGCGTTTACTGCGGTTATAGCTGCGGTAGTCATCGAGTTCAATTTCCACGTCAGGTTCGTGGAGTTCGCCCTCTTGTGGCAGATTGAATTTGAGGTATTTAATGGTAAGTCCTCGGGCAATCCATTGTTGTTCATAATAAGTTTGAATGCCCAAAATTTGTTTAACCTCTTCATTCTGTTCGGCAGCAAGTGTGTGATAAAGGTCGTCTGTGCGGAAGTCTACGGGCAACTGATTCTCGTTTACCATATAGTTGGTGTAGGTAAAGAGAAAATTACTATCCGTTTTAAGATGCACAATGCCATTATCTTGTAAAAAACGGCGGTAGCGCTGCATAAAATAGGTTGAAGTAAGGCGTTTGGTAACCTTCTTCATTTGTGGGTCAGAGAATGTGAGCCAAATTTCAGCAACTTCGCCTGATGCAAAGAAACGATCTATAAATTCAATGTGTGTACGCAAAAACGCCACATTCTCCATTCCTGCATTCAGCGATTCTGTGGCACCTGTCCACATACGTGCGCCCTTAATGTCAACACCAATAAAGTTTTTATTAGGGAAAAGTCTGCCCAATCCTACGGTGTATTCGCCACGTCCACAGCCTAATTCAAGCACAATGGGATTGTTGTTGTGGAAAAAGTCTTCGTGCCAACGTCCTTTCAGTGCAAAGGGAGTAGTGTCTGTTGCCACACTCGGAGCTTGGAACACGTGCGGATAGCGCTCCATGTCGGCAAACTTAGAGAGTTTATTCTTGCTCATCGTTGAGTAATTTCTTTACGTCGGTTTCTACCTGTTGCAACTTATCGTTGCATAATTTTATTAATTCTTGTGCCTCGGCAAGTTGCGCAGTGAGTTGGTCAAGTTCAAGTGTGTTTTGTTCAAACCCTTGTACAATTTCCTCAAGGCGTTGCATGGCTTGCTCGTAGGTGGGTGTTTTCTTAGCCATATATGTTGTATGTAGGTGTTTTATTTAACAATGCTGTGAATGGTTCCTTTGTTGAATCGCGTAACCAATTCATCGCCTGTTTTGAGTTCCTCAGCATTACGCACAGCTTTACCATTCACTGTTGTGATGCTAAATCCCATAGCCAAAATGCGGTCGGGACCTGCCATGTGTATGCTACGCTCAAGCATTTCGTGGCGGTGGTGTGCCTGCATAAACCATCGGTCTATAGCTTGTTGCAATCGTTGTGGATAGTGCTGCAACAATGTTTGTTGACGTTGCATGTGCATTTGAGCCATTACTTCAATGCGAGAGGCAAGTCGCAACACCATTTCGTGTTGTTTGTTCACATAGCGCGATGACGCCAACTCAAAGCGGTGTGCAAGATTATTAAACTGTTGTCGTTGTTTATCCACTTGCTGTTTCACACCATAAGTGCTGCGTTGTGTCAGTCCGTCGAGTCGTATGGATTCGAATTGCAGTCGGGCTTGAACCGCTTTAAGCAGTCGCTCTTGCAAGGCTTGCAAGGCAAACGCCTCGTTGCCCCGACGCTCTATGAGGAATGCAGCTACAGCCGTAGGCGTTTTTAGGCGGGTATGCGCCACTAAGTCCACAATAGTGTCATCGCGTTCATGACCAATACCTGTTAATATCGGCAGTGGAAATTGTGCCACATTCGCTGCAAGCAAGTAAGAGTCGAAACCATTTAAGTCGGTTGTAGCCCCTCCACCGCGAATAATCACCACCACGTCCCATTGGTCGGTATGATGGGCTATATTGTCGAGTGCTGCAATCACGCTTTGTTCCACATGGTCACCTTGCATGGTGGCGGCAAATAGCTTTACGCAGAATTGGTAACCACTTTGTTCCAACTGGTTGCAAAAATCACCATATCCTGCAGCTGTAGGACTTGATATCACAGCTACACGGCGAATTACGCGTGGCAAAGGCAATTCTTTGTTTAACTCAAGCACCCCATCTTCTTCGAGTTGTTTAATGATTTGCTGTCGGCGTTGTGCCAAATCGCCTAAGGTGTAAGTAGGGTCAATGTCTATTACATTGAGCGAGAAACCATACAACTCATGAAATTTGATGTTGACAAATGCCATTACCTTAATGCCTGCGGTAAGCCGTTGTCCTGTAGCTTGTTCAAAGGCTGTGCTAATTCGCAAATAGTCTGCTCGCCAAATGTTGGCACGTGCTTTTGCCACAAGCGACCCACTTGCTATGTCCTTTTGCACAAACTCTAAGTAGCAATGTCCATTAGAGGCCACGCGCATCTCGCTCACTTCGGCTGCTACCCAGTAGCAATCGCCCATGGTGTGTTGCAACATGGCGCGTACCATGCTGTTGAGTTCAAACAACGACAATGCGTGTTGGGCTCTGGTTTCCTCTGCTTCATCGGGTAGGGGAGGATAGTTGGGAGCAAAAGGATCGTTCATTGCGTTTAGGAAAAATAGTTCTTTTAAAAATCGGGAATAGCAGCGTGGCTACCCTTTCTTTAGGGGTGTTGTTTTTAAAATTCGTGCAGCCCTCTCCACATTGGGAATGCCGTATCCAAAAATATTGTCGGGGTGTGCTGCATTATCAGCACTTTGTTGCAAAGCCTTGATAATTTCGGTAGGACGTCTATGGGGGAATGCTTGTACCAAGCAAGCTACAGCGCCACACATGGTAGGACAAGAGAACGAAGTGCCGTTAACCTCCACAATTGTTCCGTCGTCGTCATACACATCCGAGTTTACGCCCACTGCCATTACATCAGGCTTAATGCGGTCATCAGAAGTGTTACCAACCGATGAGAAGAAAGCATTCTTCTTGTCTTTTGTTACGGCGCCTACAGTCAGCATGTCGCAAGCATCGGCGGGGAAACCAATTTTTTTCCAAGTATCATCGCCACTGTTTCCTGCACTATTTAGTAATAACATTCCTCGGCTAGCTGCTAACGAAGCACTACAACTATTCAGTGCAGTCTGTCCGTCCATTTCCCAATAATGGTGGTTCATATATTCGTGGTCGAACTGTTGGTATCCCAATGAACTGGTAATGACATCACAACCCAAGCTATCGGCATACTCCACAGCGGCACACCAGTTGTCTTCTTCAATGAGTTGTTCGGTCTCGCCGTCTTCGCTCTGCAATAAATAGAAAGAAGCTTCGGGCGCAGTGCCCACAAGGTAGTTAGGCTCGTTGGCTGCTATGCAAGACAACACCATCATGCCGTGGTCAAGTTCTTCGTATACACTCTTTTCAGGTCGAACAAAGTTGCGTGTGCCCAAAATGTGTGTATGGTCAAAGCCGCGAATTAAGTCGGCATTAAAGAAGCCACCATCTATCACGGCTATTGTCACACCTTTTCCGGTAAAGCCAGCCTTATGTAAGTGGTCTACACCCAACATACGCACTTGTTTAGCACCATAGCCATAATAGTCGGCAAGGGTTGTATCGCGTTTGTTCGTAACCAACGATTCACGTTTGGGTTGTCCCGTTACAACCATCACGCTGTCAGGACTCTCCCACACACAGCGTGCATTTTTTAC
Source organism: uncultured Prevotella sp. (assembly GCA_900543155.1). GTDB lineage: Bacteria > Bacteroidota > Bacteroidia > Bacteroidales > Bacteroidaceae > Alloprevotella. The sequence goes on along the minus strand of UQQN01000094.1, from coordinate 3,028 downwards.
AAAAGCCAATTTACGTACACGTTGCATCACCGTGCTATCAGCAGTTTGCACCACTATAGTGTTGTTCCACTTGCTTTGGTTGTGTACGCGTAAGCCCATATTCGTTAACGCTTTTACGTAGGCAGGCGTAAGGGGCAGATCGTGTTCGTCGATTTTCAATCCATAGCGTTTGCGGCGTTCAATAGCTTTTGTCGAAAGAAAAGCCTCTGGCTTCTTTACACTATAGCCACAATCTTTTTTATCAGTAAAACTCACGCGAAACTTAAAAGACTTTTCTACTTTTTTATACGTGGGCTTTTCTGTCGTATCCATGTATTGCTGTGCTACGGCGCAAAGGTTGGCCATAAGGCAACATAGCAAAAGAGTTATTTTTTTCATAATGCGGTTTTTTCTGCTTCTATTTTTTGTTGAACGTCGTGTGGAAGATTGTGGAAAAAGTCCATGCCCGTTTGCTCTTCTACCTCGTCTACGGTAAGTTGGTAATAAGAGAGCGGTCTGCTACCCGCTTCGTTTTTGAAGATAAAACCATAGGCCTTGGGATTCTTGGGGTAGTCAACGAGCAACACCTTGAAGAAAGCATCGGGCACAGCCACCTTGTTTGCACCAATGCGTGCAGGATTCTTTGTGGTATAGATGGGACCTGCCGTAATGCTTACACTGCCATATTGAATAGCCCAAGTGCGTTCTAACTCTTCTAAGTCCTTCCAATCGCCACGATTAAGGTTGCGGTTTTGCGGACATATGTTTGTCATGTAGAACGACTCCTTCATGGCTTGTTCGCTCCACTTCATGTCACCCGCAGGAGCCATGTGTCCACGGTCGTAACCCGAGTTGCTATAATCTTTAGTATAGGCTTTTGCACCGCGTACCTCAGGGTCGGGCTGAAATTTGTTGTAGCGTGGTGCCGTGCCTTGGGCTTTTTCTGCCGTAAGTTGCCATCCCACCCATTGTGGGGTTTTAAAATCAGCGTCATAGCTTACGGTATATCCTGTGTGACGAATAATTTGTCCACCTCGGCTACTTTCGTAGTGTGGTATTTCAAGTCCACGAAGGCTGATAGAAACCGTATCTTTAATGGCAGAATCAGCATGCTCGTGAAGTTTTTCATCGTTTGCTACATCTTCGTATTGTGCCACATTTGCATTTTCTGCGTCCTTATCGTTGTTTTTGAAAAAGTTTGCACACGATGTGGCACATGCAAGTGAGAACGACAAAATAGCTACAAACATCTTATTCATTTTAGGGGGGACCTATTTAGTTCAGTGCTGCTTCAATTTTATTTTTCAAAATCTCGCTACCAGGATATCCACCTTCGTTCAGATTGTCGTAGGCACGTTCACCCTTTTTGTCGAGCAAAAGGTAAGAGGGAATTCCCGGGATTCCTAAGGTCATACACATTTCCTCCCACTGTTTGTCTGTGAGACGATAGTGTTCACCATCAATGCCGCCAATCATTTTGTTCCATGTGTCGAAAGGTGAGGTCTCTCCTGTGATGTATACAAACACGCATCCCTTCTTCATCAATTCGGGTTTAATGTCATCAATCTGCTTCATTGCCATGCGGCAAGGTCCACACCATGTGGCCCAAAAGTCAATCAAAACCACTTTACCTGGATAATTCTTAGCGATTTCGCTAACCACGTCTTTGCCAGCTACTGAGGTAGGGATGGTTTTAACCACCGAAGCCGGATTTGCATTTACCGTAGTCTCGGTTGTCGTAGTGTTTTTATCGTTTAGAGTCGCGCTCTTTTTAGCACAACTGTTGGCTGCAATCATGGCAGAAAGCGCCATAAAGAATAGGGTCTTCTTCATATTGAGTATGGTTTTATTTATCTGTTAGGTTGTTTATATAACTTGTTACGGCTTGTTTTGTGCCGTTTGTGTGGAAATCCTTACAAAAGTACTACTTTTTTGTGCCTTAACCAAACAAAAAGTGAATATGCACACTTATATACAATAAATAGTACTACATTTGCCACACAAAAACTTTGATGCGTATGAAAACTTTTCTTCATGTAAACGACTTAGGACCGCTCGATAAAGCACTTGCTGAGGCGGCTGAGATTAAAAATAATCGTTATAAATTTGAGCACTTGGGCCATCATAAAACGGCTTTGTTCATTTTCTTCAATAACTCTTTGCGTACCCGTCTGTCTACCCAAAAGGCAGCTCGCAATTTAGGGCTCGACGTAATGGTGCTTGATGTGAACCAGGGCGCTTGGAAACTTGAAACTGAGCGTGGTGTGGTAATGGATGGCGATAAAAGTGAACATTTGCTTGAGGCAATCCCTGTGATGGCTCAATTTTGCGATGTGATAGGTGTGCGTACTTTTGCTGGATTAACCGATCGCGACGCTGACTATGCTGAAAATGTACTTTCGCAATTCATTAAATACAGCGGTCGACCCGTGTTTTCAATGGAAAGTGCTACTGCACATCCGTTGCAAGCTTTTGCCGATCTTATTACTATTGAGGAGCACCGTCTGCAGGGCAAGCGTCCGAAGGTGGTATTGACTTGGGCACCACACCCTCGTGCTTTACCCCAAGCTGTTCCCAATAGTTTTGCTGAGTGGATGCGTGCAGCCGATGTAGATTTTGTGGTGACTCATCCACAGGGATACGAACTCGATCCGCTTTTCGTGGGAGATGCTCGTGTAGAGTACGACCAAATGAAGGCGCTCGAAGGTGCTGACTTTGTGTATGCTAAGAACTGGAGTTGCCCTGGTGTGGTAAATAAGGCAGATTATGGAAAAATTCTGTCAAAGGATATGTCGTGGACCATTGACGATGCCCACATGGCTGTGACTAACGATGCCCACTTTATGCACTGTTTGCCTGTGCGCCGCAACATGATTGTTACGGATAGTGTGATAGAGTCACCACGTTCGCTTGTGATTCCCGAAGCTGCTAATCGCGAAATTTCAGCTACTGTGGTTTTGAAGCGCTTGCTCGAAGATTTGCAGTAATAGCATACGTTCTCCGTTCGTTCTCCGTTCGTTCTCCGTTCGTTCTCCGTTCGTTCTCCGTT
>UQQN01000093.1 GCA_900543155.1 uncultured Prevotella sp. | reverse complement strand
AAGTTTCCTTCACATACCTGGCTACCTTATCTCACCCCTAACGGGGTGATCCATTTAACTATGTCCCTTATCGACGTCAAAAATCTGATAAAATCGTGCTGAATATTCGAATACTGTTTCGTTCGTTGTTTTTAGGTAAGATTGGCTTGCGTTTTGGTGAAAGAAATCTGCTAAAACGAGGGGTTTATTCTCAAAATGTTTGATATTTTGGTTATATTTATAGCTAAATGTAAGAAAAATATGAATAATACTTGCATATTTCAATTAAAATGCCGAATATTGCATTCGCTTTATTATACATTACTGAAAATAAATTTACAAAATACACAAAAACTGAAGCCTATGTTACGTATTGCCATACAAGCAAAAGGACGACTGAACGAAGACACCATGCAGTTGCTAGCAGATGCTGGGATTGATGTGGCGCAAAGTAAACGCAAATTGGTGGCTCGCGCCAAAGGATTCCCTATTGAGGTGCTTTATTTGCGCGATGATGATATTCCACAAGCTGTACACATGGGTGTGGCAGATGTGGGCATTGTGGGACTGAACGAGGTGGCAGAGCGTAACATGGCTGTGGACGAAGTGATGCGTTTGGGCTTTGGGGCATGTCGTATTTCGTTGGCTGTGCCTCGCGAGGTAGACTACCCTGGACTTTCGTGGTTTAATGGTCGCACGGTAGCTACGTCTTATCCCACGGTGTTGCGCAAGTTCTTTGCCCAAGAAGGCATAGAGGCAGATATTCACGAGATTGCAGGTTCGGTAGAGATTGCTCCTGCAGTGGGTATGGCAGATGCAATTTTCGACATTGTGTCGTCGGGCGGTACGTTGGTGCAAAACGGATTGCGCGAGGTAGAAGAAGTTTTTTATAGCGAGGCAGCGCTGGTGGCTCATCAAGGACTTGACGATGAGAAATTGGCAGAGATAGAGAAGCTAAAATTTCGTTTTTCGTCGATTGTGAATAGCCGTGGCTATAAATATGTGTTGATGAACATTCCGACAGATTTGGTGGACGAGGCGGTGCAGTTGTTGCCTGCGATGCGTTCACCCACCATATTGCCACTTGCAGCCGAGGGATGGTGCTCGTTGCATGTGGTGTTGGCTGAAAATGTGTTGTGGGAAAAAGTAGAACAACTCAAACAAATTGGTGCCGAAGGCATTTTGGTGCTGAACCTTGAAAATATGATTCCTTAGGGCAGTTCTAAAAAAATAAGAAAGGACAAAGCAATGAATATAATAAACAATCCACAGCCTGGTGAGTGGGCTGCGCTGTGCGAACGTAATGCGCCAAGCGATGAACAAGTGATAGAAAGTGTACGTGCAATTGTGGAAACCGTACGTAAAGAGGGTGACCAAGCCTTGCGACGCTTTGCACACGATTTTGATCATGCTACACTCACAGACATAGAACTGTCTGACGAAGAACGTACTTTGTTGGCTGCACAAACCTCTTGCGAAGTGCAGCAAGCTATTCAACATGCACTGCATAACATTCAGGCTTTTCATAAAGCACAAAAGCCGATGATGGTTGAGGTAGAAACACAACCAGGTGTGCATTGTGTGCAAAAGGCGGTGCCTATTCAGCGTGTGGGATTGTATATTCCTGGTGGGCGTGCTCCTTTGTTTTCGACCGTACTGATGTTGGCTGCCCCAGCTGTGATTGCAGGTTGTAAAGAAATCGTGCTTTGTACTCCGCAGGGAGCTGATGGACATATTGCTCCCGAAATAATTTATGCTGCAAATATTTGTGGCATTCACCACATTTATCGTGTGGGAGGCGCACAAGCAATAGCAGCCATGGCTTATGGTACCGAAAGCATTCCGTGTGTGGATAAAATATTTGGTCCTGGCAATCGTTATGTGACGCACGCTAAACAGTTGGTTAGTACGCATACTGCTATTGATATGCCTGCAGGCCCCTCGGAGGTGTTGGTAATGGCAGACCAAAGTGCACACCCTGATTATGTGGCTGCAGACATGCTCTCGCAAGCAGAACATGGACCTGATAGTCAAGCTATTTTGGTGTGCAATTCTATGACGTTGGCACAACAAGTGGCTGCAGAGGTTGAAAGACAAACAGCTTTATTGCCCCGTCGTGAGTTAGTGGAGCAATCTTTGAGTCATAGTCGCATCATTGTGTTGCATAGTCGTGAGGAGATGTTGCAATTCTCGAATGCTTATGCGCCCGAACACCTTATTCTCTCTGTGGATAATCCGTGGCAAATGGCAGAGGGCGTGACCGCAGCAGGAAGTGTGTTCGTGGGTAATTATTCGCCTGAGTCAGCGGGTGATTATGCTTCGGGCACGAATCATACTTTGCCTACGAGTGGGTGGGCTCGCTCGTATAGTGGTGTGAACATTGATAGTTTTATGCGTAAAATCACTTTTCAAGAACTCACGAAAGAGGGATTGCAAGCATTGGCTCCAACCATCGAAACCATGGCTGAGGCTGAGGGCTTGCATGCACATGCCCAAGCTGTGAGAGTTCGTAAAAGTTAAGCATAAGCAGTAAAGAGACAAAGCAGGGGAATGTGTCAAAAGGGAAGTGATTAGAAGTTTTGGCTTCGCCCGAAGTTAGCGGACATCTGTACAAATTGCTGAAAACAAAGCATTTGTCTGTTAACTTCCATCCATCATAGATGGATTAACTTCTTCATAAATTCCGATAACTCCCATTTTGACACATTCTCTTGTACAAAATTTCTCAAAAAACTCATTCCTATGACCTATTATATACGTAAAAATATTGCACAACTATTGCCCTATTCCACGGCACGCGATGAATATCAAGGTGGTGACATCAGTGTGTGGCTCGATGCGAATGAAAGTCCTTATGACAATGGTGTGAATCGTTACCCCGATCCACACCAAAAACAACTGAAGCAGGCTTTAGCGCATTTAAAAGGGGTGGATACGGCACAAATATTTGTGGGAAATGGCAGTGACGAAGCCATTGACTTGTGCTTTCGCATCTTTTGTGAACCAGGACAGGATAATGTGGTGGCTATTGCGCCTACGTATGGTATGTATGGCGTGGCAGCTGCGATAAACAATGTGGCTGTGCGCGAGGTGCCACTTGATGCCGAGACTTATGCGTTGAACGTAGACCATATGTTGGCTGCAGTAGATGAACATACACGTTTGATGTGGGTGTGCTCGCCTAATAACCCAACAGGTAATGCCTTTGAACTTGCAGACTTAGAGCGGTTGGCAAATAACTTTAATGGTATCTTGGTGGTGGATGAGGCGTATGCTGATTTTTCAGAAAAAGGCAGTATGCTTTCGGTGCTGGATAAACATCCCAATTTGGTGGTGCTGCAGACGCTCTCGAAGGCATGGGGCATGGCAGGTTTGCGTTTGGGACTGGCTTTTGCAGCAGAGCCTATTGCGCAACTCTTTGCCCGTGTGAAGTATCCTTATAACGTGAACGGACCCACACAACAGGAGGTGATGAGGCGCTTGGAAACAGAACCGCACGATGCACATGTGGCAGAGGTTGTGGCACAACGACAGATGTTGGCTAAGGCCTTGAGTGACTTGGCTTGTGTGGTAAAGGTGTTTGAGAGTGATGCGAACTTTTTGTTGGTAAAGGTGACGGATGCTGACAAGATTTATGACCAGTTGGTGGCAGAAGGCATTATTGTGCGTAACCGCAACAAAGTGGTTGGTTGTGAGGGGTGTTTGCGCCTTACGGTAGGTACTCCACACGAGAATCAGCGTTTGTTGAAGGTTTTATCGACTTGTTAGTTTTTTGGAAAATAAGTCTTATCAGTTTTTTCGATTTTTAGAAGCAGATCTTTAGAATCCCCCTTTACCCTATGAAGAAAATATTGTTTATAGATCGCGACGGGACAATTATTAAGGAACCCGCTGACAAACAAATAGACTCGCTTGAGAAATTAGAATTTGTGCCTGGTGCCATTAGTGGACTTCGCTCGGTGATGGACACAGATTACTTGCCTTTGTTGGTGAGTAATCAAGATGGTTTAGGCACGGACAGTTTTCCGGAAGAGACCTTTTGGCCCGCCCATCGCAAAATGTTGCAGACATTGGCTGGCGAGGGAGTGCATTTTGCACATGAATATATAGACCCAACTTTTGCTTCAGAGCATGCACCTACACGTAAACCTGGCACGGCTATGCTCACTGAATATTTTAGTGATGCGTATGACTTGAAGCACTCTTACGTGATAGGAGATCGTGCTACCGATGTGCAGTTGGCTGTGAACTTAGGTTGCAAGGCGGTGTTGTTTCAAAAACCTGAAGTGGCTGCAGAGATGCTCGATGAAACGCAACAAGGAGCATTGGCACTTGCTACTGAGAGTTGGGCAGAGATAGCTGCGTTTTTGCGTGCAACGGAGCGACGCGCTGAGGTGGTGCGTAAGACGGCAGAAACAGACATACACGTGGTGGTAGATTTGGACGGAGCAGGCGAAACACACATAGACACGGGATTGCATTTTTTTGACCACATGCTGAACCAATTGCCACACCATGCTGGGGTGTCGTTGGTGTGCGAGTGTAAGGGCGATCTTGAGGTAGACGAGCACCACACGATGGAAGATGTGGCGATTGCCTTAGGCGAAGCTATACGCAAGGCTTTGGGTAATAAACGTGGCATTGAACGCTATGGTTTTGTATTGCCAATGGATGAGTGCGATGCTTTTTGCTGTATAGACCTTGGCGGACGCATTGACTTTAAATGGGACGTGACGTTTACGCGTGAATATGTGGGCGATACGCCTACCGAGATGTTTAAGCACGTGTTTCAATCGTTGTGTGCAGCTATGCAATGTAATCTGCACATAGAGGCGCGTGGCGAGAATAATCATCATTTGATTGAGGGCGTGTTTAAGGCTTTTGCGCGTAGTTTGCGACAAGCCATTCACCGAGATTTGTTTAGTTATGAAGTTCCAACCAGTAAGGGAGTGTTATGATAGCTATTATTGATTATAAAATGGGCAATTTGCGTTCGGTAGAAAATGCCCTTCATCGGTTAGGGGCAGCGTATGTGGTGACAGATGATGCCCAAACGATACGTTGTGCCGAACGTGTGTTATTGCCGGGTGTGGGTAATTGTGCCGAGGCAATGTATAATTTGCGCGAGAGTGGATTGATTCCTATTATTAAGCAGTTGCGCCAACCCGTATTGGGCATTTGTGTGGGGTTGCAAGTGATGTGTCGTGACTCTGAAGAAGGGGCAGAGCCAGGTATGTTGACTCAGTGTATGAATATTTTTGATTCGCACGTGCGTAGGTTTCCTGAATCTGATTCATTAAAAGTACCCCACATGGGATGGAATACGATTGGCAACCTTGAAAAAAAATTGTTTGATGGGGTGCACAGTGGCGATTCTGTGTATTATGTGCATTCTTATTATCCAACGCTTTGCCCTGATACGATTGCTACTACCGAACATGGAGTTTTGTTTAGTGCTGCCTTGAAATATGAACAGTTTTATGGCACACAGTTCCACCCCGAGAAGAGTGGAGATGTGGGTGAGCGCATTCTTAGCAATTTCTTAAAGTTGTAGGTGCATTCGCGATGGGCTTTGCGCTGTTTTTTGAAAATAAGTATTCCTAAAAAAATAAATTTCGCAGATGATTATACTTCCTGCTATAGATATTATTGGTGGACGTTGTGTGCGACTTTCACAAGGCGATTATAACCAACAAACACAGTATGAGGCTACGCCTGTCGACATGGTGAAACAGTATGTGGCACATGGTTTTAAACGCATCCATGTGGTAGACTTGGATGGTGCAAAGGCTTCTTGTCCTCAAAACCTTGACACGCTAAGCGAGTTGGCTGCAGTGCCTGGAGCTGAGATAGAGTGGGGTGGAGGTATTAAGAGTGTTGAAGCCTTGCGCGCGGTGCTTGACGCTGGGGCAAAATATGCCGTGGTAGGTAGTGTGGCTGCTAAACAACCCGAACTCTTTGAGCAGTGGTTGAGAATGTTTGGTCCCGAACGTATTGTATTGGGGGCTGATGTACGCGAAGGACGTGTGGCTGTGAATGGTTGGCAAGAAGAGATGGATGTGACAATAGATGATTTGGTAGATAGGTTTTTAAAATATGGCTTGTCGCAGGTGATATGTACAGATATATCGCGCGATGGAATGTTGCAAGGTCCTGCTACCGAACTTTATGTACGATTGCAAAAAAAATATCCTAAAGTAGACTTTACGGTGTCGGGCGGTATATCGAGTATGGCAGATATTCATGCTCTTAAAGCCGCACATTTACGTCGTGTGATTGTGGGAAAAGCCATTTATGAAGGACGAATAACATTAGACGAATTATATGCTAAGTAAACGAATTATTCCTTGTTTGGATGTGAAGGAAGGACGCACAGTGAAGGGTGTGCACTTTGAGGACTTGCAAGATGTGGGGGATGCTGTGCAATTAGGACAACATTATGCTCGCACGGGAGCAGACGAGTTGGTTTATCTTGACATTAGTGCTACTTGTGAGGGACGTAACACGTTTACGCAGTTGGTAAGTAACATTGCCGACGGCATAAATATTCCTTTCACTGTGGGGGGCGGCATATCGACAATAGAGGATGCTGCACGTTTGCTTGATGCGGGTGCCGACAAGGTGAGTATCAATAGTGCAGCATTGCGTACACCCGAATTGATAGACCAAATAGCCTCGCGTTATGGTTCGCAGTTTGTGGTGGTGGCGATAGATGCTCGCCATGCAGAGTTGCCCCTTGGAAGTGATGAGGCTGATGCACACTGGACCGTATGTTCGCATGGTGGAAAGGTGCCTACTGAACGTGAACTTTTTTCTTGGGCACATGAGGTGCAAGAGCGTGGGGCAGGCGAAGTGTTGTTTACTTCGATGAATCATGATGGTACAAAAAATGGCTATCCGTGTTCAACCTATGCACGACTATGTCAGATGTTGCACATCCCTGTAATAGCTTCGGGTGGAGCAGGCAATGCTCACCACATAGCTGAGGTCTTGACTCAGGGAAAGGCTGATGCTGCATTGGCTGCCAGCATCTTTCATTTTGGAGAAATTACGATTCCTGAACTTAAACGCCAATTGAAAGAAGAGGGCGTTGCTGTAAGATTATAAACGATATGAATAAAATAGATTGGGACGCACTGAAACTTGAAAAATGTGCGGATGGGCTCTTGCCTGTAGTGGTGCAAGATGCTACCACTTTGCGTGTGCTGATGTTGGGGTATATGAACCGTGATGCACTCGAAAAGACACAGCGTGAAGGACGTGTGACTTTTTTTAGCCGTACGCGCCAAGAGTTGTGGACAAAGGGTGAAACGTCTGGACATTTTTTAAATGTGGTTGAGATGTATGTGGACTGTGATGCAGACACATTATTAATTAAGGCACACCCCATAGGTCCTACTTGTCATCGTGGCACAACAGCTTGTTTTGACACACCAGCAGAGGATGGTTTTGTGCGTGCGCTTTCGGCATTGGTTGCACGTAGACATGCCGAAATGCCCGAAGGATCGTATACCACACGCCTTTTTATAAAGGGCATTAAGGCTATCACAAAAAAGGTGGGTGAGGAGTGTACCGAAAGCATTATCGAGGCTGTAGATGGTAACCGCGAACGCTTTATATACGAGGCAGGCGACTTAATGTATCATTACCTTGTGATGTTAGAGCAGATGGGTGTTTCGCTCGAAGAAGTGGAACACGAATTATTATTGCGACATTCGTAATGTTTTTTAGAATTCTGCCAAAGAGAATAAACTCTTTGGCGGAATGTTAGAATCTGGATTATTGCTGTCCAGTAAGACTTTTTCAAACAAAATAAATTAGGGCTGATACCTCGTGAGAAGTGTCAGCCCTAATTTATTTTGTTTGAAAAGTTTATATTGTGCGAAGTTTATTTTTATCTTGAACGAAGGCTTTTCTTTTATCTTGAGTGAAGTTTTTTTTCACAAATAAAAGCCTCGCTTTTTTGGTAGGAAACATAACAAGAAAGGTGCTAAATTCGAAAATAAGTTTACATGTATATTACAAGAAACCTCCACATTCTGTGCATTCAAAAATTCCGAAGGCATCCCGATATCATCCCGAAGGAATCCCGAACCAAAAACAGACTATTTTTTCTACCTTCACAATCATTTTACGACTATGACAAAACTATTGGCAATAGATGTCGTTAAGAATATAATACACGACAAATAAAGGCTCGAATAGTCACTCAAATGTTAAATTTGATATATTTGAAAGAAAATACAAGTAAAACTTGCTTGTTCAAATAAATTTTTAATAAATTTGCAGTGACTCTCAAGTCTACGCATCTATTGAGATCCTTTCAATGCTGATATGTGGACAGCCTACGCCGAGCTGAAAACTGAGAAGTCTAACAACTTTCTCGGAGATAAGCGGGCTATGGGTGGGAAGAGAGTCAAGACATAGAAGGCGTTTATCTGACGCTGTGTTTGAGACGAGTCGAATATCTTGCAAACATTCTGAATTATAGTCTCGAATATGGTCAACGGTAGATGTCCCGGGTGTGATTATATCAATCCCCGTGGAGACCTTGTAAGCATAGATTGTATCTTTTTGGATGCAGTCAAATGTATTATATAGGTCTCTTTACGGTACTGATTTCATATCGGCGTGGGCTCTGACGTTGTCTGTTCGACTATAATAGGCAATGCAAGAGCCTCGACTCGTGGAATGGACAACAGAAAGATTCCACGCTTTTTTTATGTCTGTTAGTTGCTTTTTTTATGCAAGACATAGAAACCGATATGAACGCATTGATTAATGCGCATACCACGCGAGGTCGAAGCAGATCTCTTTACGCTGGACTTACCTCCAACGTCCTCCCCGAAGCTCAACGCTCACAAACAGGGGTGTCCTCGGATTATGTCCCTAAGGAAGGCTACCATTGGTTCGTGCTAAGAGTGACTTATAACAGAACAGAAAAAGCGCATGCTATTATATCGAATGCAGGTGTACAGTCGTATATGCCTATGCATTATGTCGTAAAGAAAGAGATTGGGAAGAAGAAGCGAATATTGCAGCCTCTTCTTCCCAATCTCCTTTTTATATATGCCACAAGAGAAGCTGTAATTTCTATTATTAACCCGTTGGCGGAATTAATTTAAGTTGATAAATATGAGTAAAAAGTTGCACAT
>UQQN01000092.1 GCA_900543155.1 uncultured Prevotella sp. | reverse complement strand
TGTGATGACAGATGGTAAGCACTATCAGATTTTGCCCGAGGCTAAGGACTATAAGCGCATTGGCGAGGGCGACACGGGCTTGAATACAGGTGGTATGGGGTCGGTTTCGCCTGTGCCATTTGCAGACAAGGCTTGGATGCAGAAGGTTGAGAATGAGATCATCCGCCCCACAGTGGATGGTTTAGCAGCCGAAGGCATTGACTATAAGGGTTTTATCTTCTTTGGATTGATTAACTGCGACGGTCAGCCTAAGGTTATTGAGTACAACTGCCGTATGGGTGACCCCGAAACTGAGACAGTGATGTTGCGCTTGAAGAGCGACATCGTAGACTTGTTTAATGGTATTGCCGAGGGTGACTTGGATACACGCAAAGTGGAATTTGACGAACGTGCTGCAGTGTGCGTGATGTGCGTGTCGGGCGGTTATCCGCAGGCTTACGACAAGGGCTACGAAATTACAGGTGCAGAAATTGAAGGCAGTGTGGTGTTCCACGCTGGCACAGCTATGAAGGACGGCAAACTGGTTACTGCAGGTGGCCGCGTGATTGCTGTTAGCTCGTATGGCAAGGACAAGGCAGAGGCTTTGGCTAAGTCTATGGAGGGCGCTCGCCAAATTCAATACGAGAAAAAATATTTCCGCACAGATATTGGTAAGGATCTTTAAGGAAAGGAAGTCTTTTCGAAAAAAGAAGTTAGAGGGAGTTATTTCAAGAAGTTAGAGGAAGTTAGAGGAATAGATGCCTATCCAAACACTCATTCTTCTAACTCCTTCTAACTTCCTCTAACTTCTTCTATCTTCTTCTATCTTCTCAAAAAACTTCTCGAAGATAACTTCTTGAAACAACTATAGTAATTTATTTTGCAAAGCAAACGTAATAACATTGTTACAAGCAGTTTCACACTGCCCATCACGGCATTAGTGACTCTATTGGTCTGGATGTTGCCGGCTATTACCGACGGCATGCAGTGGTTGGGATTTGCACTAACCTGTGTGTCAGCTTATCTAATTATGGAGCTAAACAACCGCAACGCGTTGTTGCGTGTGCGCTCACGACTGATGAGTGTGACCTTTTTGGTGCTGATGCTCGCCAACCCCATGTTGCATGCATGGCACGTGGGACAACTCACGGTGGTGTGCCTCTTGCTGAGCTATTTTATGCTCTTTGCCTCCTATCAAAAGGTGCGGCCCGAGGGCTATGTGTTCCATGCCTTCTTATTTATTTCCACGGGTAGCATGTTTTATCCACCCTTATTGGCATTGGTGCCTGTGGTGTATTTTTGCATGTTATTTCAGTTGCGCAACTTTACGTGGCGCAGCATAATGGCTGGTTTATTAGGATTGGTTGTGCCTTATTGGTTATATGCGGCTTGGCACATTTGGCAAAATCAACTTGACACGGCATTTAACTACTTAGAAGATTGGATGCAACCACAATGGCTCCATGCAGATACTTGGTCGGTGCATCAGTGGGTAAGTGTGGGAGTAATGATGTTTTTTGCGTTGTTAGCATTTATCCACTTGTTTCGCACAACCTACGACGACAAGATTCGCACACGCATGTTGTCGTATGTAATGGCGTCGTTCGAGGTGGTATTGGCTGCAGGAGTATTTATTTTTCCGCAGCACTATGAGGTGCAGATGCGCTTGTTTATTGCAAATTCTTCACTGATTATTGCGCATTATTATGCCCTAGGACGTGGCAGGTTTTTTGACCTATGGTTCTACATTTCGTTTTGGATGATTGTGGCGTTAGGCATTTACAACTTTTTCTTTTGATTGACGAGGGTGGTTTTCTCACTACTTTCTTTATGGATAGTCCTAAGAATTTTATTTTATAGAAAAACTCTCTCTGAATTTTAAGACACATGGATGCTTTCATCTCTCTTTTAGCAGAAAACGGCGGCGTAGGCATGTTTTGCGCAGCTTTCTTAGCAGGGAGTTTTTTCCCCTTTAGCTCTGAGGCTGTAATGTTGGCGCTATTGGCAGCAGGTGCTAATCCAACAGAACTATTATTGTGGGGCACCACGGGAAATACGTTAGGCTCGCTCTTTAACTATGGTGTGGGTTCGTTAGGACGCGAAGAGTGGATTGAACGATGGACGAAGGTGCCGCCCGAAAAACTTGAACGTGGCAAACGCTGGGTGCGACACTATGGCGTGTGGGCAGGACTCTTGGCATGGTTGCCAATTATTGGTAGCGTAATTACGGTGGCTATGGGTTTTCTGCGCGTAAAAATGTTTTATGCCATGGTAAATGTGGCAATTGGTAAGTTTGTGCGCTATTGGCTATTGCTACAAGCTTACGAGTTGGTGTGAAAAGCAGCACCTACTCATACACACAAAAACGATTTTAGACTTATGCATAAATATCTTGCACATCATATTATAACTTTGCTCTGCGCAGTGCTTGCGCTGTGTGTTTGCATGGGCTGCCATCGGTCGAAACAAGACGACAGACCTGTGCTCACAGTGAGCATTGAGCCTTTGCGCTATGTGGTAGAGGCTGTGGCAGGCAATAAATATCGCGTGGCGGTGTTAATGCCGCAAGGGGCAAGTCCCGAAACCTACGAACCTACCCCCCGACAGATGATGGAACTAAACCAAAGCGAACTGCTTTTTAGGGTGGGCACGTTGGGCTTTGAACAAACCCGTTTGCCACAAATGATGCAAACGACTCCACAGACTCGTATGGTCGATTTGGCACAAGGCATTACGCCTATTATCGATGCACATCACCACCATGAAGATGGACCTGAGAGCAGTATGGATCCACATGTTTGGATGTCGACACAAAACCTATGTGTGATGGCTGAAAACACTTGCACCGCACTGTGCCAAACAGACTCGGCAAATGCACCATACTATCAGCAACGACTCAGTGCTTTTTTAAAACAAATGGACTCGCTCGATGTGCAGCTACGCGGTGTGTTGCAACAACTGCCCTCGCGTGCCTTTCTTATTTATCACCCCGCATTGGGCTACATGGCACGTCAATATGGACTGAAACAGTTGGCTGTGGAGCATGATGGCAAAGAACCCTCGGCTGCCTACATGCAACAACTTATAAATATGTGTCGCGCCGAAGAGGTACACACGGTGTTTATATCGAAAGAGCACAGTGGTAAGGCGGCACAACGCATTGCCCAAGAAATTGGAGCACGCCTTGTAAGCATTAATCCGTTGGACTATGACGTGCCGACACAAATGCTGCAAATTGCCCAACAAATGAAGGATTCGGGTAAGTAATACGATCGAAAAGAATGTGTCTTTTTATTGTGCTTCGTAGGCTTTTATTTAAGAATGTAAAATAGAAGACTACACTTATGTACTTAAATAATAGAAAATAAAGCACATAGGAAATTGCACAAAAAGCACACCGATATCATTCCGGAGGAAGCCCGATATCATTCCGAAGGAAGAGCAAGCAAGGAGTTGTTAGTATTTAGTTGACAGTATTGTATATTTATAAGGAAATTCTAATCTATCTTGAAAAAATGGCAGACCAAGAAATTCTGAACATCCACAATGTGTGTCTTAGCTATGGTGAGAGGCACGTGCTTTGCCACATCAATCAAGTGCTGCATGCCCACGACTTTGTGGTGCTAACAGGACCAAATGGTGGAGGCAAAACCACTTTACTGCGTTTAGTGGCAGGACTGCTTAAGCCCACCTGTGGCAACATTGTGCGCAAACCTGGCGTGGTTATTGGGTATTTGCCACAATACCGCCACATAGATAGACAATTTCCCATTACTGTGGCAGACATTGTGCTTTCGGGCATGGAATGTCGTAAAAAACTTTGGCAAAAATTTACGGATGCACACCGAGAACGCGTAAAGGAGACACTACACGAATTTCATCTCGACGACTTGGCACAACGCCCTATTGCCGAACTGAGTGGCGGACAGTGGCAACGCACATTGCTATCGCGTGCTTTAGTGTCGGAACCTGAACTCTTGTTGCTCGATGAGCCCGAAACGCATTTGGACGAATCATCGCGCACAGAACTCTACCACATGCTTGAACAACAAAGTCAAAAAAGAGCGATTGTGGTGGTAAGTCACGACGAACAACTTTTTCCGCATATTCCCAACCGACGCATTTGGCACGTTGAGGATGGTGCCGTGGTGGAACGAAATGAATGGTAGACTGAAATAAGTATTCCACCCCACCCTTTTTTAAGGAATCAACCACCCTTTAATAAAACAACCCACCAAATGCCAAGGGTGAAGAAGGTTGTGAACAACAATATTGCGGAAGATAAACCCATAAAAAGTGTGCAAAAAACGATTGATTTGCAATAATTACACGCATTTCTCGCACATTTTCCATAAAAATGTGCAGCAAAAGTCATCTTTTTGCCGTAAAAGTTTGCGAGTATTAGGAATAAGCATTACTTTTGCACACGAAACAAACAAAAAGTACACATTTTCATTAAATTCAAAATAAGAAACTATGTCTGATATTGAAGCAAAAGTAAAGGCTATCATCGTTGACAAGCTCAGCGTTGACGAATCTGAAGTTAAGAACGAAGCAAGCTTCGCTAACGACCTTGGCGCCGATTCTCTCGACACCGTAGAACTCATCATGGAGTTTGAGAAGGAATTCGGTATCACTATTCCTGATGACAAGTCAGAGAAGATCTCTACCGTAGGTGACGCTATCGCTTACATCGAAGAGAACGTCAACAAGTAATCAAAGCTTGTCAAGCTGACGATAACTCACACAACACATTTAACGTTTAACGCGTATCGCATCTGCGTCGCTTCCTGAAAAGGGTGTGAGGCAAGGATGCTGCACGTTAAACGTTAATTGTTTTTGTTGGACATACGTGTTCAACAACGTAAACTTTTACTCCACACTCATTCACTTTAAAAGGTTGGTATTAACCCGTTTATACTGCACAACTCAACCAAATTTGTTAATTGGCTTAATGTGATAAAAAGCGAGGTATAAAAAAGACTCATACCAGTCTGTTAGTAGATTAGTAAGCAGCCGGAAACGACAGTGGATGGACGAGAGCGTAGTATAATATACAAGATTGCATCTTTACGCACATTTGCAACTTACACATTCGCGTCTGATATATTATAATATTGCTCCGCATCCCGCGCGTATTAATCTACTAAATGTTATGCCCGCGCCTAAAAGCACAAAGCGAATAGCGCAACTTGAGCCTTGAGCATGGCAGTTACTGCGAAAGCCACACCTTTATAAAAACAAAAACACACATTTTTATGGAACTCAAAAGAGTTGTTGTAACTGGCCTCGGTGCCCTTACTCCCGTTGGTAACACAGTGCCCGAAACTTGGGAAAACATTAAGAATGGCGTTAGCGGTGCTGGCCCTATCACACACTTCGACGCTTCTTTGTTTAAAACTCAGTTTGCTTGCGAAGTGAAGAACTTCAAAGCTACTGACTTTATCGATCGCAAAGAGGCTCGCAAGATGGACCTCTACGAACAGTATGCACTCGTTGCTGCTATGGAGGCTATCAAGGACTGTGGCTGGGACCTCGAAACTATCGACAAAAACCGCATTGGTGTGGTACTTGGTGTTGGTATCGGTGGTATTCACACCTTCGAAGAAGAAGCTGGTTACTATGCCATGAACAAGGATAAAGGTCCTAAGTTCAACCCCTTCTTCATCCCCAAAATGATTGCTGACATTGCTTCAGGACAGATTTCTATTCAGTATGGTTTCCACGGCCCTAACTACACCACTACCTCGGCTTGTGCCTCTTCAACCAATGCCTTGGCAGATGCCTTTAACCTCATTCGTTTGGGCAAGGCCGATGCAATGGTTACTGGTGGTGCCGAAGCTGCTATTTGGCCCTGCGGTGTAGGTGGCTTCAACGCGATGCACGCACTCTCTACTCGCAACGATGATCCTACTCATGCTTCACGTCCCTTCAGCAAGAGCCGTGATGGTTTTATCATGGGCGAAGGTGCAGGTATCCTTATCCTCGAAGAATTGGAGCACGCTAAAGCACGTGGCGCAAAGATTTATTGCGAAGTTGCAGGCGTAGGTATGTCGGCTGACGCACACCACATCACAGCTTCTCACCCCGAAGGCTTGGGTGCAAACCTCGTTATGAAGGCTGCCCTTGAAGATGCTGAAATGCAACCCGAAGACATCGACTACATCAACGTACATGGTACTTCTACTCCCGTAGGCGATATTTCTGAGGTTAAGGCTATCACTAAACTCTTTGGCGAACACGCTTACAAGCTCAACATCTCTTCTACTAAGAGTATGACGGGTCACCTTCTTGGTGCTGCAGGTGCTGTTGAAGCGCTTCTCTGCTGCCTCGCTGTGCAGAACGACATTGTGCCTCCTACAATCAACCACGAGGACGATGACCAAGACGAGAACATCGACTACAACCTCAACTTCACATTCAATAAGGCTCAGCAACGTCCTATCCGTGCTGCCTTGAGCAACACCTTCGGCTTTGGCGGTCACAACGCTTGCTGCATCGTGAAGAAGTACGAGGACTAAAATTCCCCTTACTGATGTGCAAATGTCACGTGCTTTATAATTTATATGCACGAATGTACAGATGTGCGAATGTGCAGATGAACACCTATTGTGTGTAAAAACGCATAAGTGCTCATCAGCACATTCGTGCATTGCGCATTCATACGTAAGCTCTTTTTTAGGGCTTTACGCATTTGCCCATCTTTGCAACTCAAAACTATGATACTCAACTTGCTTGACCGAATGAAGCTCCCCTTCCGCAAGAACAAGGAGTTTCTTTCGGCCTTATATGACATTTTGGGCTTCTATCCGCACAACCTCGACATTTATCGCATTGCTTTTTCACACAAATCGTTAGGATATCAACGCGACAACGATGTAAAAGCTGGCGGAAAAGACCGTAAGGGCGGGGCTAAAGACCGTCGCAAGCCACGCACGGAAAACACGTCGAAGCCCCTTAACAACGAACGACTTGAATACTTGGGTGATGCGGTTCTCGAGAGTGTAGTGAGCGACATCCTCTTTCGTCACTTTCCACACAAACGCGAAGGTTTCCTTACCTCTACACGCTCAAAGATTGTGCAGCGCGAGGCTTTAAACCGTTTGGCTGCCGACATGGGACTCGAAAAACTCATTTTGGCGGCACAAGGCACACGCATGGCACACACCAATATTGGCGGTAATGCCTTCGAAGCGCTCATGGGAGCCATCTATCTGGATCGAGGCTACAAACACTGTCATTGGTTTATTTCGAACCGCGTAGTGGGTCGTTATGTCGACCTTGAAAATGTGGCACAAAAGGAGGTTAACTTCAAGAGCAAACTCTTGGAGTGGAGCCAAAAGAACCGCATCAATATTTCGTTTAAGGACTCTGCCGACGACAACAAGGGATTTAAAACCATCATCGTGATGGAAGGCATTACCTTGGCGCGTGGCAATGGTCGTTCTAAAAAAGAAAGCCAACAAGAGGCTTCGAAAGAAGCTCTTACCCGTATGCGTCGTGAGCCAAAAACTTACGACAACATCTTCCGCGCTAAAGAAAAGCGCACTGCTATGGAGGCTGAAGAATCGTTTGCATTACCCAAAATTGACGAGATTGAAACCTCGCTCACAAAGGGTCGCAAAGCTAAGAATGCTAAAAACGATGCCGATGCTCCCGTGCTCGAAGATAAAAAGCAGACTCCGCAGTCGGCATCAGATGCTGCCTACGACACTGCCTACGACGAAACGGCTACTTTTGAGGTGATAGACACACCACCCGAAGAGCCTCAACTCACTGCCGAGGATTACGAAGCAAAGGGTTTACCCGCTCCTCCCGAAGAGGACGAATTGCGTGCTGCCGATGAAAAGCTGCGCAAAAAACGTACACGTAATCGTGGTGCTAAAACTGTAGGCGACGCTGTGAAAGGCGTGAAAAAGGGCGTATCTACACCTGAGGAAAAGGCTGAACGCCGCGAAGCTGAAAGATTGGCTGAAGTGGAACGTCAACGCGCTAAGGCTGAACGAAAACGTAAACAGAAAGAAGCTGAAGAATTAGCTGAAGCAGCTATTTCTAACGATACCCCCGAGGTTATTGAAGAAAAGGATGTTGTAATTCCCGAAATTTCTACACAAACACCCGAGGTTATTGAAGAAGAGCGTGTTGTTTCTTCTGAAAACATCCCCGAGGCTGTTCAAGAAGAGGAGAAAATTTCTACTGAAGGTTCTGAAAACATCCCAGAAGAGGTTGAAGAAAAAGAGGAAATAATTCCTTCTGAAATTTCTGATAAATTCCTCGTGACTGTTGAAGAAGAGGATATAAATCCTTCTGAAAAATCAGGAAATGCCCTCAACACTGTTAAAGATGAAGAGGAAATAGATCCTTATGAATACATTTTCGACTCTGTTGAAGAAGAAGGAGAAGAAATGGAAATAATTCCTTCTAAAAATTCTGGAAACAACCTTGAGACTGTTGAAGAAAAAAGCGTTACTCCAACAGAAAAAGTTGCTGAAAAGAGTGTTGAAGCCCCCTCTGCGCTTGCAGCATTACTTGGAGGATTAAGCGAACATGCTGCCGAGGCACAAGAAGTTGAAAACAACATCCCTACCGAAACAGAGCAGGATTTCATCATTAAGGAGGATATTTCTCCTATTATTGAAGAACCTACCGATGAGGATGCTGACAACGAGGTAAACAACGAAACCAACAACGAGATTGCCGAAGAAGGCAATAACGATGTTAGCGATGTTGAAGAAGAAACACCCTCTACAACAGACCACCTCGACACAGCACAACAAGAAGTCGATGCCAATAAGTCTGACGAAGCTGAGACCGAAATTGAAGTAAAAGCTGAACTCCCAGTTGAGCCTGAAACTGAAACTAAGGCAGAAGCAGAAGTCGGAACAAAGTTGGCAAGCACACTCCCACCCATCTCACTCGATGCCATTGTTTTTGGCACGGAGAACGATGAGCACATGGGATTTATGCACGACGATGACATTTACTTCGACTCTGACACAAATGTGCAAACCGAAGAAGCTGAACAAGACTTGAATGCCTCAGAAACATTCAATGCACAAAAAACAGCAGACAACATCGCTCAAACTAAAAAGAAGCAGAAGCGCCGTCATCGTCCTGCACAGACTGCACCTCAAAACGGCAAAGAAAGCAAGGGCAAAGAAAGTAAAGGCAACAATGGCAAAGCGAAAAAGCAAGGTGAACAGACTCCTCAGTCTAACGCAAAACCTGCTAAGAACAATGCCAAAGCTGCAAAAGCCCATGCGCCCAAGGCTCAAGCACAGCCTAACGCACCTAAAGAGGACGGAAATGCACCACAGGCTGATGCAAAGCAACGCGCTAACTACAAGCGCAACAACCGTCGACGCCGTCCTAATAAGGGCAAACAAAACAACAATTCTGAAGCACCCGTTGCTTAGTAGATAAGTTTCGGATTTAGTCGATAATGGCTAAATCCGAAACTTTTTGCATAATGAAGTCGTCTAAACTTTTATGAAGTTCAAGATTTGCCTTTATTTTTGAAGC
>UQQN01000091.1 GCA_900543155.1 uncultured Prevotella sp. | reverse complement strand
TACAGGACTTCGGGGAGGAATTTTATGTTCTTTGAAGTTTTACCGGACAGCAATAATTTAAAATCAACATAAGGTGTTAAACGTTCAAAGTCTTTGTCACTGAACTCTTTATAGAGTCGCAATTCTTGCCAAGAACGTATCGGCCCATACTTACGAATATGATTTACAATCGCCTTAGTTTGTTCATAATCAAGGTATGGATGACGCACAAGTTCTTTAAACGAAGCCTTATTAATGCGCAACTTTCGCACCTTAGTCTCATGCAAGTCATTCTCAAACCATCGCGAAAGTCCTGCGGGCAATCCTTCTATCTCTTCTATTTGGCGCACACTAACAAAGCCACCCATACTCTCGCGATATTTCACTATTTTACGTGCATTATAACTGCCTATGCCTGGAATTTTTTTGAGCAAAGTGGTATCAGCCATATTAAGCGAAATCTTTGTGCCTTCAGTCAATTTTTCAACACGTTCATAGTCTACCCTCTCAGCCATAGGCACCCCGTAGTCTTCTTTACGAGGGAACGGAACAAATTTGCTACGTCTATCAGCTTTAGCAATACGCACATAAGGTCTTAATCGTTTAAATTCTTCTTCGGTCAAGCCATAAAGTCTACGCAAATCATCGGGCGAGCGCCAACGTCCACCCTTTCTGCGATAAGCCAACATGTTCTTTACCTGCCATTTGCTTAACCCCAACGACAGTAGGGTTAAAGAATCGGCATGATTAGGATCGAACGGACGAAGTGATGCCGATAAATGCACCTGCGAGTCCTTCTCTTTTCTCGCCTCCTTAGCACACTTTATCTGCTTGTCTATTCGTTCGATATTCTGCATCTCTGTTTCGGTCAATGCCCCATCTTGCCCGCCCCTCTCACAACACCAAGGGAGCAATATACTCACAACAAAAATTGCGAGTGTTGACAATACCGACAACACAACGACAACTCTTACTATCTCCTTAGGCCTACGCATTTTCGTTGATAATAATTGAATTAAACAATACCCTCAAACAAAACTACAATATCCTAAATTCTGCCCCATCAACCACTATCTCATCCACACATCTAAATGCAGAAATTCAAAAAAGCAGTTTCTCATTCACCTACCTCAATGTTCACCATAACTATACCACCACCAATATGTTTCGCCATACGAGCGACGCAACAGATTATAGCGCATGGCAGTCGACAATGTGTCTGCCATATCCGTATAATCTTGGTAGTTCGCCTCTACACTGTTATCTTCATAAAACACAGTGGGCTGCGAGCACGTACGTCTATAAAGCATCAGGGCTTGCGCATAATAAGTAGGGAGTGTTCCCGCATCTACCGCATGCGGATAAAAACGCACAATCTCTGTGGCAAAACGGTCTAACTGACGATTAAGCAACAAGGCACACAAATAATAATCAATGGCAGCCGAGTGCTTTTGCCCATTTCTAAATGCCGACAGCCAAGCACAACGTCGCAAATACGTCAACGCATCCTCACCTTGGTGTCTGCTGCAACCTAACAACCGGGTTAAATGCGAAGCAGGAAAAAGCAAATTTTGCATTTCATCGTTGGGAATCAACAAGTTTTCAGCTCCTCCCTTAGGCACCATTTGTTCAAATATCTTATCTGCCAAACCTTTTTTATGGGTCTTTGCCAACAGATAACAGCGCATTGCAAATAAGCGAGGAGAGGTTACAAACGATTTATCGCCCACTTTATAGGCACGTTTGGGGTGTTCCGATTGCAAAGCCTGTGCTGTGCGCAATTCATAATGCTGCAAGTCTGTCACCCCATTGCCTACCCCCACAAATAAGCACAACACAAGCAACTGCATTGCTGCCCATAAAAAAGTATGATAAAAGGTGGCAACTTTAACCTTGCCAAATCCCTCTTTACCATTAAGCCAATGCAACAATGCGCCCAACGCTATAGCTATTAGCGCAAGCAACAGCTGATATTGCCACGACACAAACGTCCCACTCACACCAGCCACTGCCAACCATGCCAAGCACACACAAGTCCACGATTTGGCAGTAGTGCAAACACGCTTTAGCAACCACTCTATGCCCCACCCCAAACATGCAAACACAATGGTCAGCCCTAAAGCGCTCAACCAAGGAGATGGAGCCACATAATGCCCCATCACACAACTCCATTCATACGCCAACACATCGCTTTGCGCATGAAAGAATAAAAGCAGAAAAAGGAGAAATGCAAACTGTAGCACGATACGTAATCACTTTTTAAAAACAGTTTTTAGGCAAGTCAATCGCCCAAACCCATCTAAAAAAAACATGAGGTCATAAAGCCACCCAACTATTGCATAGGCAGCGTTTACAACCTCATGAAATTCTAAATTTCCTTTTAAAACTATCGTTTATTTAGTAGCAGGCTGAGCATTACCTGCTTGTGCAGGAGCTTGAGTCTGTGCGGGAGCTTGAGTCTGCACAGGAGCCTGAGTTGTAGCAGCTGCACCAGTGATAACCTTGTCCGTATCGTTTTGACGAGGAGCAAAGAAGATAGTTACAACTGAAATCACTACCAAAAGAGCTGCCAACACCCAAGTGGCTTTTTCAACCACGTCGGTTGTTTTGCGCACACCCATAATTTGGTTTGAAGCAGCAAAATTTGAGGCCAGACCACCACCCTTTGACTCTTGAATGAGTACGATAAACGTAAGCAAGATGGCAACAATCACAGCCAGAATTACGAGTACTGAATACATTGTCTTTTATTATTTTTTGTTTTGTTTTTATTTTCTATTTTTAAAGGAGAGCGCAACACAAGGCATTTAAGTCCCACATTGCATTGAAAACCACGCAGTGCAAACAGCACCATCGGCACTAACTAAAACAACCACTGCAAATGTGCAGCAATTAGGGTTAAAATAATAACGAATACCGAAGCCATAAGCGTTTTATTCTGCTTTTTCGTGATTTTTATTAACAATCAGCTTTTGCAAAAATCTGATTTGGTCTGCAAAGTAACTACTTTTTTTCGGATTATTCAAGTTTACCTTGCGTATAATTTCAAGAGCCTTCTCATATCTTTGCTGTTTGATGTATATTTTTGCCAAAGTCATGGTCAAATATCCATCTTCAGCACTGTCATCGGCTTCATCTTTCTCATCATTTTGCAATTCGGGTTTAAACTGCGGATCGTCTTGCAACTGAATGCGTTCGGGCTTCTTTCCTATAAAGTCGTCAATAAGCTCCGTGCTTCGGTCGGATGCAGTTTCGCTTTTACCCTCAGCAGGTTCAGCATCATCAAGCTGCAACAAAAAAGCAGCATAATCGCCTGTAGCATCCGCCGCCGTAGGCTTATGGTGTGGTGTCGAAGCTGACGAGGCCTCCTCAGGCAACGCTGTACGAAGGAAATTATCAATCAACGACTGCGTTCTGTCACCCGCTTCCTGCTTTTTGTCCTCATCCTTGTGCAAGGGTGTAGGCTGAATTTTATAATTATCGCCCTCCACCATTTTAAACAGCACCCTTCGGTCGGGCAAGTAAATGGCAGCACGCCTTAATTCCTCGCCAAAGAGCGGATCGTGCAACAAAAAGAGGTTTTTAAGAAACAAGAGCCGGGCAGCCTGATAATACGGATACTTAGCCACGAGTTCTCTGAGCCCGTGGAGCGTATCTTTATTCAGTTGTTCGGGATGAGCAATAAGCTCGGCTATTGATTCCATTTAATATTGCGTATTATGAAGTTGTCTAAACTTTTCAATTAGATATAAACTATTATATCTTCTAAATTCAATCTTCACCTTTTCTCTTTGACCGTTTTTTTGACCTTTTATCGACCGTGTAGCTCGCTACACACCCTCTTCAATGCCAAAAAACGCTTCAAAAAAGGCAAATTTTGAACTTCATAAAAGTTTAGACGACTTCAATGTTTTTTTATATATCAAAATTTCCTTGTTGCTCGCTTTTATATATAAAAAGGAACATCGTGCCTCAGTCGTCAACTTGCACACACAAGTTTACCAATCGGCTACAGTAGCATTAAATATTTGATCACAAATATCCTTAATCATTTCCGTAACCAAGCGCTCTTGCACTGCCGTGAGTTGTTGGTTCGAGTCGTATTGGCTTGTCGCGCTAAACTGCTTCTCCCACCTTTCGTTGGTTTTAGAGTTTTCAAAACGGATGTTCACCGTCATTCTCAGTTGCACCTGCGAGGCATAACCATCTGCCGAAATACCTTTATTAAACTGGTCGTAGCTCACAATTTCGCCCGCAATGTGCAAGTCGCCAGCACGTTTTACCAGTTTAAGTCGGGTTTGATTGGCATAAACGTCCTGCAACTTGTTATTGAGTATAGCCTCCATGGGTGCCCAACCATAAGGAGCACGATTCACCAACTTGTCTATTTGTATGCTCTTTATCAAGTCATAGTTAATGCTCGTACCCGTAAATTTATAGCTAATACTGCAAGCAGTGAGCAAGGTGAGCAACACCACAGGCACAACGAAATATGCTATTTTCTTTATCATTCCAGTCCGTATTCCTTTATTTTACGATAGAGTGTGCGTTCCGAAATGCCCAACTGTTCGGCAGCAGCTTTGCGTTTGCCATTATTCGCCTCAAGCGCACGTTGCACCATTTCGCGTTCCACGTCGTCGAGCGAGGTAGGCATATCCGTGTTTGCCTTACCACCTGCAAGCTCTACACCGCCACGTGGTTCAGGGCTTTCTGTCGCATTTTCCTCGTCCTTCACTTCTTCAGCCTCCCAATATCCCATGTCCGCATTGTCTTTAGGGGCAATATTTACGGATGGAATATCGTGCTCTAACATCAGTCCCTTGTTATCAACCGTGGTGCGAGCAGCCATGCCCCCATCTTGCTGATTGCGAACATAACGCTTCAGTTCAGCCACCTCTCTACGCAATTCAAACAGAATTTGATATAAAAATTCGCGTTCTGCCTCAAAACTATGCGTTTCTTTTTCGGGGCTTCCCACAGTCACAAGCTGCTTGCTGTGCGACTCTTTAGGCAAATAGAGGCTCAATATTTCGGGCGTAATCACACGTTCGCCTGCGGTTACACTCATGTTCTCAGCCAAGTTCTTTAGCTGTCGCACATTGCCAGGCCAAGAATAGCCCAAAAGCATACGTTGTGCATCCTCGTCAAGGCTAATGGCAGGCATTTTATATTTCTCGCTCATGTCGAGTGCAAACTTGCGAAATAGCAATGCAGCGTCCGCACCACGTTCACGCAATGCAGGCACAGCTATCGACACTGTGTTTAAGCGATAATATAAGTCTTCGCGAAATTTACCCTCCGCAATGGCCTTCTCCATATTCACATTGGTAGCAGCCACAATTCTCACGTCGGTTTTTCGCACTTCGCTCGACCCTACACGAATATACTCGCCAGTTTCGAGCACACGCAGCAGTCGCGCTTGCGTTTGCAAGGGCAGTTCGCCAACCTCGTCAAGAAACAGCGTACCCCCATTTGCAGCCGCAAAATATCCTTCGCGCTGTTCTACAGCTCCCGTAAAAGCACCTTTTTCATGACCAAAGAGTTCCGAATCTATCGTGCCTTCAGGAATCGCGCCACAGTTCACAGCAAAATACTTTTTGTTTTTACGCAAACTGTGGTCATGAATAATGCGTGGAAAAGACTCCTTTCCCACACCATTCTCGCCAACCACCAACACTGATAGGTCCACGGGAGCTATTTTCAGGGCTATTTCGATGGCACGATTCAGTGCTTCGCAATTTCCCACAATGCCATAACGCAATTTTACGTTTTGCACAGCCGAATTATTCATGACAAAGTTTTTTTAGTATGCATCATCAGCCTTGCGTCAAGCACCCTCACAAGGTCTTTCCATCAAAGCCTAAAACACAACTTGCCTACAAAGTTACACATTTTACTTAAAATGCCAATACACTTTGAAGTCTATCTGCAAAAATGCCTTTCAATAGCACCTTTCGTGTGCTATTTTTTCAGGGCGTAAGCTTATCTCAACTCGTCGGCACTAATGCCCAATGCTGCCATAAGCGAATAGCCCAATATTTCTTGTCGAAAACCCGTGCCCGTTTGAGGTTCCATGGCAAACAACGTAATCTCCTTACCATCGGTTTGAGCACAAATATTCTTTACAGCTTCGCCATAGGCACGCATATCGCCCACCACGAGCAAGCGCTTTACCTCCTTGGCATCAGCCAACATTGTGAGCGATTGCAAAAAGAACTCATCGGCTGAAACCACATTTTCCACGGGGAAAGCAAACAAGCTAAAATGCCCTAAGTTATCGTCGAACGCAAGTCCGTTCAAATCTTCCTCGAAAAGCGAAGGTTTAAAATATGCAAGAGCCTTTTTCTCTTTTGCATGCAAAAAATGCACCTGCACATCATTCTTTTCTGGACGCAAACCTCCGTCCAATGCCACACAGTCAAGCCAATGACAAAGGTCTCCCTCGGCTATCTCACGATTGAGCATACGTCCAAAGTTCACCGTCAGATCTTGTGCCACACTGTCTAAATAATCTGCATCTACCAACACCACGGTCGATGCCCATTTACTTTCTTGCATCTTTAATTAAGAGATTATAAAAGGTTAATGTAAAATTACGTTCACCAATCACGCACGACGCCCTCACACATCAAAGTCAAAGTCATCGTCAAGAAACATCGGAGTTTCTTCAGCAAACTCATCGAGTGCGCGACGATCTTTCTTCGTCGGACGTCCCGTTCCACGTGCACGTCCCACAAAACCACTAATACGACTCATTTCGAGCAACTCATATTGCTGTGCCGACGTAATGTTTTCAAGCACATCGGGCAATAACTTAGCCCCCACACGCTTCTCAATAGCCTGCTTCACGCGGAAGGTATAAGTGATGGGCGACTTTTTCACGCCCACCTCATCGCCCGTTTTCACCGTGCGCGAGGGTTTAGCCTGAGCACCATTTATCGTAACACGTCCGTTTTTGCAAGCATCAGCAGCCAGTGTGCGCGTTTTATAAATGCGTGCAGCCCAAAGCCACTTGTCTAACCGCGCTTCGTTTGCAGCAGTTACCATAAATACGTAGAGTTTTTAGAGTTTTAAAATCAGAGTTTTTAGAACCACCCTTTAGAGTAGCCAAACCACCCCAATAGTAATTCAGCCCCCTCTTATTTATTATTAAACTGATTCATTGCCACATTGATACCCGCCAAACAAAAAGTTTTCACAGCCTCGCCAGCCACTTTTAAGCGTTCATCCATCGTTTTCAAATCCTCTTCGCCAAATTCACCCAGCACATAGTCCACCTGTCCGCCACGCGGAAAGTCGTTACCAATGCCAAAGCGCAATCGGGCATACTTCTGCGTGCCAAGCACCGAGGCTATGTGCTTCAGTCCGTTGTGTCCGCCATCGCTTCCACCAGACTTCATGCGTAATTGTCCAAAGGGCAACGAAAGGTCGTCTACCACCACCAACACGCGCTCTACAGGAATCTTCATTTCGTTCATCCAATAGCGCACAGCATTGCCCGAGAGATTCATATAAGTAGAAGGCTTCAGCAAAATGAGCGTTTGGTTTTTCACCTTCAAGGTGGTCACAAAACCATAACGCTTGTCGTCAAACGCAAGATTGGACGCTCCAGCGAGGGCGTCCAATACTCTGAAACCTATGTTGTGACGGGTGCGGGCATATTCATCGCCAATATTACCCAAACCTACTATCAAATAATTCACTGTGTCAGAAGTTAATAACAAGTTGCCATGTTGTTGCGTAGTCCCCTTACACATAAAAGCCCTCAGGGCGCCCCACATCTTTGTCCACATAACCCTTGTCGTTTTCTTTATTATATAGTCTAAGGAATCATCTTGCCCAAAGCAAAACGCCCCCAATACACAAAAAAATTAAGGGCTAAGCGCCAAAACCCTCACAACCCCAAAGGGGCATTAGGAGCTTTGCATCACGCTCAACCCTTAATCATGAGTCTGCTAAAATTATGCGTTAGCAGCGGCGGCAGCAGCAGCTGCAGCACCCATAGCTGCACGAGTCATCTTAACAGCGCAAACGATAACCTCCTTCGGAGTTACCATTTCAAGACCCTCGAACTGAAGGTCACCAGCCTTAATTGTCTTACCGAGCTGCAATGCAGTAACGTCTACGAAGAGCTTTTCAGGAATCTGATCGTACATAGCGCGTACGTTGAGCTTACGAACCATCATCATCAAGCGACCACCGGCACGAACACCAGCTGCCAAACCTTGAGCCTGAACGGGTACACCCATAACGATAGGCTTCTCAGCGTGTACTTCATAGAAGTCTACGTGCAACACATTGTCCTTTACAGGGTGGAACTGTACTTCCTTCAACACTGCCTTATAGTCAACGCCGTCGATGTTGATGTCAACGAGGTAGATGTGGGGAGTGTAGATGAGCTTGTTAATTTCCTTTTCGCTTACAGAGAAGTGAATAGCAAGGGGATTGCCATTTTCGTCCTTCTTCTCACCGTAGATTACGCAAGGAACGTTGCCAGACTTACGAATTTCTTTTGTGGCCTTCTTGCCAAGCTCGGTACGTACAGTACCATTGATTGCAATTTGCTTCATTGTTGTTTAAAAAATTAAATTTGTTGTGTTACTCTAAATTAAGTTTCGGCCTCGCCATGCTGCATGCACACCAAGACTTAATCTCGCTTAATTCGCCATCACACGATAGGCCTTTCAGCCTGTGCAGGACAAATCGGCTGCAAAAATACATCTTTTATTTCACACCACAAAACTTTACTAAGGCAAAACGCCACATTTACAGCATTTTTTTACCCTAAGTTTAAAATTCCAAGTTCAAGTCAAATTGCTCGTCCTCTTCCTCATTTACATACCCTGCAGAATCGCCATGGGGTGCATATTCCCCAGCCCACTCCACAGCACCAGCGTTATGAGCCTCTTGCTGCGCAAAGTCTGCTGCCTCGCTCAATGCACGCTGAAACTTGTTTAAGTCTTCGCGATACAGAAATATCTTATGTTTTTCAAACATTGGTTTCTGCATATCGTCCACATCCTTTAATCTTTTGCTCTCAGTGAGCGAAAGGTAAAAGTCGCCCTTACGGTCGCACTTCACGTCGATGTAATACACGCGCTTACCAGCCTTTACCGTGCGCGAAAACAAAATGTCATTCTCTTTTTTGTCCATCATAAGCTTTTTTGCCCGTCTTTCATGGCACTTTTATGAGTGTTTTTTTATATTTGTTACTGATTTATCGCACCAAATTTGCAAAAAAAATCTTAGAACTCAAATATTTGCAAAGAGAAAATTACATTTTACCATTGTTTTTGTAAAAAAACCACTCAGAACATAGCCACACCACCATAATACCCCCATATTCCACTGACAAATTATGTTTTTCGCCATTACCCTGATTTGCTCTGCCTTTGCTATGAATTTGTTCTAATTTTGCCCATTTACCGTTCGAAGCAAATTCACACCCAATATTTTGGATTTTGAACACCCTACCTGGAAAGGGTTGACTCTCTTTGCAAAGTGAATGCGATAGCTGCACTTGTTCGTAGCGAAGTTCTCTTTTGAGTTACCGCCACCAAACTTACCTGAGACACCCTTGATGATGTCGATG
>UQQN01000090.1 GCA_900543155.1 uncultured Prevotella sp. | reverse complement strand
CAAATATACAAAATGTTCAGCGGTTTTCTTTTGTTCTATACTGAATTTATCACTCGAAATGTCGGATGAACCAAAAATTACTCCCATCGACATCATCAAAGGCATCGCAGGTAAGTTTGGTGGCGGTCGAAATTCTCCAAGATAGGTATTTACATACCGTCTTCGTTAGCCCTTCTTTAGAAATGGGCTTGCTCTGTGCAAAGCACACTTTCCTTGCGAAGCAAGCCTACTTTTCGAAAGAAAACTTGCGTCATAAAAAATATAGGACTTGGGTTCTTGTCCTATGGAAACGACTATTCGCCTAGACCCAATCTCACCCCTAACGAGGTAACCCATTTAACCCTTGCCCCTGCTTTGACGCTGCACGCGAATATACTTGCCTTTACATTCGTTAACCACGAATTAAGAAATTTTTCGAGTGATAAAGTGACACATAACTTCTTGATTATCAACGATTTAACATGTCACTTGTCACTTGTCACTTGCACTATCACACACAGAGTGGAACCTACACAGTATACATTTCCTCTGCAATCGTGGTTATTTCTCCATGTCCTGGAAGCACCTTTACAGTGCCTGGAAGGGTGAGAATGCGCGTCTTGATGGAATGAATTAACTGCTCGCCATTGCCTCCAGGGAAATCGCAACGACCAATTCCATGACGGAAGAGCGTATCGCCTGAAAATAAAACACCCTCCTCTTCGCAATAAAAACATACACCACCTGGAGTGTGACCCGGAGTGGCAATTACCTCGAATGTGGTATTGCCAAAACGCAATTTGTCGCCGTCTTTAAACCAATGTCCTACAGGAGGCAACTCTAAATTCAGATTCAGATGTAAACCATTGGTCATAAACGCTACCGCTTTTTCGTAGATCTCTTGCTCGTCGACACATAGCTCTATCTTTACGCCATACTTTTCATATATATAGGCTGCACCAAACAAATGATCAAAATGAGCATGTGTGTTGAATAGATGTGTGAGCGTAAGATTGTGCGCTGCAATAAAATCGCTTATCGCCTTTTGCTCCTCAGCATAATAGGCTCCACAGTCTATAAGAACTGCTTGGCGTGTTTCGTCCCACACCAAGTAACAGTTCTCTTGTATCATATTTACGCAAAATCGATTTATTTGCATGATTCTAAACTTTTATTACAACTGTATGTATGTAACCTTTTTAGTTTCAAAGAACGCATCATCGAAATACTGACTCAGGTTCCATACCTCTGAACAATTTGCAAAGGGTGCCATTTCTTCGGTCACATCGCCACCTTTAAGGCAAATCAAACCATTAGGCAAGGCATTGCGCTGCTCGCGACTGATGTTTTTGCGCACAAGCTTCACCAAGTCGGACGCATTCATCACGGCACGACTCACCACGAAGTCGTATTTTGCCTTCTCCTCCATGACATTGCGGTGCTCTATCTGCACATTCTTTAAGCCAATAGCCTGTGCCACAGCGGTTGCCACTTTAATTTTTTTGCCAATGCTATCAATAAGTTTAAACTGACATTCAGGAAAAAGTATCGCCAATGGTATACCCGGAAAACCACCCCCTGTGCCAATGTCCATGATTTTTGTTCCAGGACGAAAGTTTATGACCTTGGCAATGCCCAACGAGTGAAGCACATGGTGCGAATAGAGGTTGTCAATGTCTTTACGCGAAATGACATTGATTTTTGCATTCCACTCACGATAGAGTGCGTCTAACTGTGCAAACTGCTCACGCTGAACGTCTGTAAGCTCTTGAAAGTATTGAAAGATAATCTCTTTGCTCATATTTTTTAATTATTTTACTGCAAAGGTAACAGAAAAACATTAACTTTGCACGCTGAAACATTCGAAACTTTCAAAATCAACACAAAATGTCAGAGACTAAGTACATTTTCGTGACAGGAGGCGTTGCTTCCTCACTCGGTAAAGGAATTATTGCCGCATCTATCGGCAAATTGTTGCAGGCTCGTGGTTTCAGCATCACGATTCAGAAGTTTGATCCTTACATCAACATCGACCCGGGGACTCTCAACCCCTACGAACATGGCGAATGTTACGTAACTGATGATGGACAGGAAACCGACTTGGACCTTGGACACTACGAACGTTTCACGGGTATTCACACCACCCGCTACAACAACTTCACCACTGGACGCATTTACCAGAGCGTGATTGAAAAAGAACGTCGCGGCGACTATCTAGGAAAAACCATTCAGGTGATTCCGCATATCACGGATGAGATTAAGCGCGACATGCTTTATTTGGGCAAAACCAAAAAGTATGATTTTGTGATTACCGAAATTGGCGGCACCGTGGGCGACATTGAAGGACAGCCCTTCCTTGAAGCCATTCGTCAATTAAAATGGGACTTAGGCAAAAATGCGGTTTGCGTGCATCTTACCTATGTGCCTTATCTTGCAGCTGCTGGCGAGCTAAAAACAAAACCCACACAACACTCTGTGAAGGAATTGCAGAGCTTGGGTATTCAACCCGACATTTTGGTGCTTCGCGCTGAACATGAGTTGGGGGCTACGCTCCGACGCAAAATTGCTGCGTTTTGTAATGTTTCACCCGAGGCGGTTGTGCAGAGCCTCGACATGCCTACCATCTACGAAGTGCCCTTGCGCATGCAAGAGCAGGGACTAGATGCAACCATTCTGCGCAAACTCGATATGCCCGTAGGCGAAACTCCGGGATTGGGTCCTTGGCGCTCGTTCCTTGACCGACGCCATAAAGCAACCGAAATTATCAATATCGGTTTGGTGGGCAAATATGACTTGCAAGATGCCTATAAGAGTATTCTCGAGGCTTTGTCGCAAGCTGGCACTTACAACGATCGTAAGGTGAAGTGCCACTTTATTAACTCTGAGAAAATCACGAAAGAGAATGTGGCTGAGATGCTTAAAGGCATGGATGGTTACGTGATTTGTCCGGGCTTTGGTCAACGTGGCATTGAGGGCAAAATTATTGCTACGCAATATTGTCGCGAAAATAACAAACCTACCTTCGGCATTTGCTTGGGCATGCAGATGATGGTGATTGAGTTTGGACGTAATGTATTGGGTTTTGCCGATGCAAACTCTGCCGAAATGGACGCAAAGACTGACCACAACGTGATTGACTTGATGGAGGACCAAAAGAACATTACGAATATGGGCGGCACCATGCGTTTGGGCGGTTATGAATGTAACTTGCGCGAAGGCAGCCGTGTACGCGAAATTTATGGCAAAGAGGTGATTCGCGAACGTCATCGCCACCGCTATGAATTTAACAATGATTTCCGTTCGCAATACGAGGAAGCGGGTATGGAGTGCGTGGGCACAAATCCCGATACCGACTTGGTGGAGATTGTAGAGATTCCGACGCTGACTTGGTTCGTGGGTACACAGTTCCACCCCGAATACTCTAGCACGGTGCTCAAACCACACCCCTTGTTCCTCGACTTTATTAAAGCCGCAATTAACAATAAAGAGTTTTAGGTTTTGAGGTTTAGGGTTATAATGTTACCTTTGAGGTGCATATATAACCAACAAAGCTAAGTAGGTGTTCGAAATTATTTTTACATTGAAAGTGCGTTATCGGGATGCAGCTGGTTTCTTCGGGCGAAGGAGCATAGCGGGCTATATGACTGAGAACGAAGGAAACAGATGCGCCCGAGAACGTGCTTTCAATGTGAAAAAAGCATCTACTGATAGTATAAAATAATTTTGAACACCTACTTACACACTAAAAAAGGAGTTAAACACTCTTATGTAACATTATAACCTCATAACCCCAAGACTCCAAACTTAAAAACAAATATGGATAAAAACACAATTATTGGACTGGTGCTTATGGCAGCTGTACTGATTGGATTCAGTTGGTACAACACAAATCAAGAGAATAACCTGCAAGGCAATCAGACCGAACAGACTTCTCAGAAAGCAGCAGACAATAAGCAGGCTGACGTCGCAACCAAAACGATTGCCGCACAAGCTACTACCGACAGCACTGACATCTTTTTTGCCGCTACAAAGGGCGAAGCACACGATGTGGTGCTGAAAAACAACAAGGTGACCGTGAAGGTGAATACCAAAGGCGGTGCCATTAGCGAAGTACGCTTGAATGAGTACAAAAACTACAAGGATTTTGAAGCGAAGAAGGAAAACGCGCTCTTGCTTTACAATGCAAAAGATGCGGGTTTGAACTTTAAGCTCGACACAAAGGAGGGCACACTTAGCTTTGAAGACTACTTCTTTACGCCTGTAAACGCTACCGACAGCACGGTGACCATGCGTCTTACTGCTGCAAATGGTGCTACGCTTGATGTGGACTACAAGCTCTTGCCTGACAATTACTTGGTGAACTTCACTGTGAAGGCGAATGGTTTGCAAAAGTTTTTGCCCTCGAGCACGCAGAGCATCCAGTTGGATTGGCACGATCGTGTAGCGCAACAAGAAAAGGGTTTCTATTTTGAGAATATGTACTCTACGCTGACCTATAAGAAGCACGATGACGACACCGAAAAGATGCCCGAAAACGAGACGAAGGAGGAAAGCGTTACTGCAAGTGTTGACTGGATTGCGTTTAAAAACCAATACTTTAGCTCGGTGCTTTTGGCTGCCGAACCGTTGAAGAATGTGGACGTGAAGAGTGAACAATTAGAAGAGGGTTGTGGATACTTAAAGAACTACTCTGCTAAAATGGCTGCTAACTTTGACGCCAGCGGTGCTAAGCCTTCTAAGTTCCAATTCTACTATGGCCCTAACAACTATCGCTTGCTCCAAAAGATGGACGACTACAAGGTGTCGGAGCACGAAAACGACTTGCAGGGTTTGGTTTACTTGGGTTGGCCTATCGTGAAGTGGATTAACCGTTTCTTCACGCTCTACGTGTTCGACTTCTTTACTCGTCTTGGTTTGCCCATGGGCATTGTGTTGTTGCTCATCACGCTCTTGCTCCGCGTCATTGTGTATGTGCCTACACGCAAGAGTTTTATGAGTAGTGCCAAAATGCGTGTGCTCAAACCTAAAGTTGACGAGATCGCAGCGAAATATCCGAAACAGGAGGATGCCATGAAGCGCCAGCAAGAAACCATGACGCTCTACTCGCAATATGGCGTAAGTCCTATGGGTGGTTGCTTGCCTAT
Organism: uncultured Prevotella sp.; assembly: GCA_900543155.1. Classification (GTDB taxonomy): domain Bacteria; phylum Bacteroidota; class Bacteroidia; order Bacteroidales; family Bacteroidaceae; genus Alloprevotella. The sequence goes on along the minus strand of UQQN01000090.1, from coordinate 4,592 downwards.
GATTATCCAAATGCCTATTTGGATTGCGATGTTCAACTTTGTGCCTAACGCGATTGAACTTCGTCAACAGAGTTTCCTTTGGGCTGACGACCTCTCTACTTACGACTCGCTCATTTCGTGGAACACAAACATCTGGGGCTTGGGCAACCACATTAGTTTGTTCTGCCTCTTGTTCTGCGCCACCAACTTGCTCTATAGTTTCATGACGATGCGTCAGCAACGCGAAACAATGTCGGGCGAACAGGCTCAGCAGATGAAGATGATGCAATGGATGATGATGCTCATGCCGCTCTTCTTCTTCTTCATGTTCAACAAATACTCTGCTGGTTTGAACTACTACTACTTCATCTCGCTCTTGTTCAGCGCGTTGACTATGTGGTATTTGCGCAAAACTACTGACGATAAAAAACTTCTTGCGAAACTCGAAGCGAACTATCAAGCTAACAAAAACAATCCGAACAAAAAGGTGAGCGGATTGGCTGCACGTCTTGAAGCTTTGCAAAAGCAACAAGAAGAAATGATGAAGCGTCAGCAGGAAATTCAGCAACGCCGTCAGCAACAAAAGTAATTGAATACCCCTAATTTAAGAAGCTAAAAGCTATATCCATTCATTATGGTTTTGGCTTTTAGCTTTTTTCTTTCCGCAAATAATATCTTAAAATATGAACATCATCACAACCATGCTAACAGCTACAGCATTGGCAGCGACAACTACCTTAGTGTCGCCCGCTCAGGCACAAGACTTTATTGGCAAACAACAACCTGCCCTGAAGTCTGACCGTCTGACTCCCGAGGCGCTTTGGGCTATGGGACGTGTGGGCGGTTTCAAGGTTTCGCCCAATGGCAAACAAGCCGTGTATGCCGTTACTTACTACAGCGTAAAGAAGAACAAGAGTCATTCTGTGCTCTACACGCTCGACCTTGCTACACGCAAAAGTCAACAACTCACCACTAGCAATAAGAGCGAGGTGGGTGCTACCTTTATTAACGGTGGTAAAGAAATTGTGTATCTCTCGGCTGAGAGTGGTAGCAACCAACTTTGGAAAATGAATGTTGATGGTACGAACCGTCAACAAATTTCTGATACGAAGACCGACATTGCGGACTTTCTTTTCTCGCCCGATGGTAAGAAGGTGATTCTCGTGATGGAGGTGGACCAAAACCATAGCATCCAAAAGAATGATGCGGACCTCCCCTTGGCTACAGGTATGGTGATTAACGACCTGATGTATAAACATTGGGACTCTTATGTGACCACTGCCCCCCACCCTTTCATTGCTGACTTCGATGGAAACAAGGTGGGCGCCACAACGGATATGCTTGAAGGCGAACCTTACGAATGTCCTATGATGCCTTTTGGAGGCATTGAGCAGTTGGCATGGAGTCCGGATGCGAAAACCATTGCGTATACTTGTCGTAAAAAGGTGGGTAAGGCTTATGCCATTAGCACGGACAGCGACATCTATCTTTACGACATTGCCACGGGTAGCACACGTAATCTTTGCAAACCTGCCGACTATGTGGCACCTGCCATTGAGGAGGATCGTTCGCTCAAAGACCAAGCTGTGAACCATCCTAAAGAAGATTGCAACATGGGCTATGACCAAAATCCGCAATTCTCGCCCAACGGACGATATGTGGCTTGGAGCAGTATGGAGCGCGATGGGTATGAAAGCGACCGTACGCGCCTTTGTGTGCTCGACCTAAAGACGGGTAAGAAAACTTATGTCACTGAAAAATTTGAAAGTGGTGTCAATGAGTTTTGCTGGAGCAACGATAGCAAAACGCTCTATTTTACAGGTGTATGGCATGGTAAAACTAATATTTACCAAACGAACTTAAAGGGCGAGCATAAGGCGCTCACAAACGATGTGGCTGACTATTCGCTCTTAGGACTTGCACCCGATGGCAAGAACCTTTACTGCAAACGCCAAAGCATGAGCGCTGCCGACGAGGTTTTTGTGCTCCCACTGAAAAAGAATGCTACTGCCGAACAACTCACACACGAGAATCAATACTTCTATGAAAACCTGACCTTTGGCAAAGTGGAAGAACGTTGGGTTAAGACGGTGGATGGTAAGCAAGAACTTTGCTGGGTAATCTATCCCCCACACTTCGACCCTGCAAAAAAATATCCCACACTACTTTTCTGTGAGGGTGGTCCTCAATCGCCCGTAAGTCAGTTCTGGAGTTTCCGTTGGAACATGCAAATCATGGCTGCCAACGACTATATTGTGGTGGCTCCTAACCGTCGCGGACTTCCTGGTTTCGGCATGGAGTGGCTCGAAGAAATCTCTGGCGACTATTCAGGACTTTGCATGCAAGACTATTTGAGTGCAATCGATGACATTTGCAAAGAGCCTTATGTGGACAAAGAGCATTTAGGTGCAGTAGGTGCTAGTTTTGGCGGATATAGTGTATATTGGTTGGCAGGCAACCACGACAAGCGCTTTAAGGCGTTCATTGCGCACGATGGCATTTACAACACGCAACAACAGTATGTTGAAACTGAGGAAATGTGGTTCCCTAACTGGGATATGGGTTCTGCACCTTGGAAAAAGGCTGCTGACGGACAGGTGCAAAAGGTATTTGCTACATCGCCTCATCTTTATGTAGACAAATGGGACACGCCCATTCTTTGCATTCACGGACAGAAGGACTTCCGCATTGAATATACGCATGCTGAATCTGCCTTTAACACGGCACGTATGCGTGGCATTGATGCCCAGCTCTTGCTCTTCCCCGACGAGAACCATTGGGTGCTGAAACCTCAAAACGGCATTCTTTGGCAACGCACCTTCTTCCGTTGGTTGGATAAGTACTTAAAGTAAAAAGGGAGTAGGTTATAAGCTTTTGCCCTTTGCCATGCATTATCGTGCAAACCGAATGCTTATAATCTCCCCCCTCCCCTCCTTAAAATCAAAAACAACTCACAATATGACAGAAAAACTTCAACAAAAACTCAGCGACTCAAAGGTTGCTCGCTGGTCGGCGCTGTTCATCGTCAGCATAACGATGATGATTGGCTACTTCTTTACCGACGTAATGTCACCCCTTGAACCCCTTCTCACTGCATCAAAGACTGCGGGTGGTATGGGACTTGGCTGGACAAGTGACGAGTATGGATTCTTCTCGGGTGCTTACGGCTATTTTAACGTATTCCTCTTGCTCCTCTTCTTTGGTGGTGTCATTCTCGACAAATTTGGCATTCGCTTCACCGGACTTATGTCTACCATCTTAATGTTTACAGGAGCACTTGTGAAATGGTATGCTGTGGCACACACCTTCGATGGCACCATCGACGTTCCCTTCTTTGGTACTTACCAAGCCCAGGTGGTATGGGCTGCTGTGGGTTTCGCCATTTATGGTGTAGGTTGTGAAACGGCAGGTGTAACGGTCACAAAGATTCTTGTAAAATGGTTTACAGGTCATGAATTGGCACTCGCCATGGGTATTCAGGTTGCACTTGCCCGTATAGGTACGATGCTTGCATTAGCATGTTCACTCCCTGTGGCTAAGGCCCTGGGTGGTGTTTCAGCCTCTGTAGGTTTAGGTGCTGCTTTGCTCTGCGCAGGTATGCTCGCCTTCATTGTATATTGCGTAATGGATAAGAAGGAAGACAACTCGGCTGCTTCTATTCAAAGCGAACCCGAAGAAGGTTTCAAGTTCTCAGACCTTGGCACACTCTTCTGCAACCGCGGTTTCTGGTACATCGCTGTGCTCTGCTTGATGTTCTATGCAGGTGTATTCCCCTTCTTGAAGTTTGCCACAAAAATAATGGTTATGAAGTATGGTGTACCCGAAGCCACAGCAGGTCTTATTCCAGCTATGTTGCCTTTTGGCACCATCTTCCTCACTCCCTTCTTTGGTGGCATTTACGACAAATATGGTAAGGGCGCCACGTTGATGCTCATCGGTAGTGTCTTGCTCACTTTGGTTCACACCGTATTTGCCCTCCCGCTCAACTCATGGATTGTTGCCATCGTCGTAATGGTAGTTTTGGGTATTGCCTTTGGTTTGGTGCCCTCAGCCATGTGGCCCTCTGTGCCCAAAATCATCCCCATAAAGTTGCTCGGAACTGCTTACGCCCTTATCTTCTACATCCAAAACATTGGTCTTGCCCTTGTACCGGTGTGGATTGGTAAGGTTAACCAAAGCAACACACAAGCTGATGGTATCATCAACTACACACCTTCGATGACCATCTTTGCTTGCTTCGGCATTGTCTCTATCCTCATCTCTTGCCTCCTCATCCTTGAGGATAAGCGTAAAGGATATGGATTGCAAAGCCCCAATATTAAGAAGTAAGTGGCATGTTATAAGGGATTACCCCGTTAGGTAACGGTGTTCAAAACCATGGATTTAGAATACCCCCTAACGGGGTAACCTATTTAACAACACTCCTTATCGATGTCAAAAAATCCGATAAAATCATATAGTTTGCCCATCGTTAAAGCACATTTTTCGTTCAAAAATTTGGTAATTAAGAAAAAAGTTGTACCTTTGCACCGCATTTGAGAGCAAGTGCAAAAATATAATGCGGAAATAGCTCAGTTGGTAGAGCACAACCTTGCCAAGGTTGGGGTCGCGAG
>UQQN01000089.1 GCA_900543155.1 uncultured Prevotella sp. | reverse complement strand
CACCTCAGTAATTCAAGCAAGCTTGATTGCATTCGGTTTGCACGATAATTCAGCCAGTCTTGACTAAATCCGAAACTTGAGTTACTTTATTATGCAAAGATAATGCAAAGCGTGCGGAATCGCAAGAATTTTGTGTATAGTTTTTGTGAATTTTGAGTGTATAAAGCCATTTATAGCCACATCGTACCAAGCAAACTTATTCGTGAAGCGTAAGGTTTAAAACCAACTTTTTACTTACCTCTCGTTTCTTTTTCACATACCCTTCCCTCTCCTCAAAACTAAAAGAGCCGTTTTCGATATCGAAAACGACTCTAAAACTAAATGTATAAAAGGGGTATCTTAGAAATCAATTTCAAGTCCAAGACCAAATACATCGTTTGTACGATGGAAATTGTCGCGACCAGCGGTAGAGTAATTTCCTAAACCAGTAGCAATGCTATTTGCTGCCCCCATTTCTGTGTTAATCTGACCAAGGCGCTGCTCGTAGATAGCACGTTGTGATTCGCTCAAGTTAGGATCTTGCAAAGCCTGGTTAATTTGTGCCTTACCAGCAGCAAGTTGTGCAGCGAGCGGAGCGAGTTTACCAGCAAAGGTACCCTTAATGTCATAGAAATCCTCGTGCTTACGTTCGTAGTGCTTGTAGAACGTCTTGAAGTAGGCAATGTTGAGAGCCACCTTTTTGCGTAATTGGAAGCGTGCGCCCAAACCAACAGAGTTTGAGTTTGTTACAAAGCTCATGTCGCTAATAAACTTACTATCCTTGCCCAAACCATAGTTTGTAGTTTGCCAACCAGCACTCACTGTCCAACGCTTATTCACGTCAAATTCAGCACCAGCCAACACTTCCCAACCACCATTTTCCAAATAGTTGTGGCGGTTTTCGTTTTGTGTAGCCTGCTTATCGAAGTAATAGTGGAAACCAGCGTTCAGTCGCACTCTTTTAATGGGGCTATACTGAGCACCCAAGGTAAGGATAGCAGGAATATCAGCCTTCACCTTCTTACCATCGTCATATTCCTCAATGCCACTTGAGTTCACACCTGTTTGATTCTTCAAGCGCAAGCGTGTTTTAAATTCATAACGTGCCGAAAGGTTCACCTTATTGTTCACCTGCCAGTCTACACTCACAATCGGTGTAAAGCCCCAACCACTTTGGTCACAGTTCAACTCTTTGTCAGTAACAAGTTGAGCAAAGTCGGGCATATTCTGACTTTTAAAGAAATCAGTAGCAGGCATATTCACCACACCAGCCTGTGTGTTCACATCCAAGTTAATGTTGCGCACATAGCCGTAGTAGTTACATTGTGCATAAATAACGCGTCCACCCACACTCACGTTCAAGTTAGGCAAAATTTTATAACCCACGCCAAATTGTCCGCCAAAGTAATACTGACGACCCTGCATGTGCGTATCCATGCTGTAGCCTGTGGCAACACCAGGAGCAATCGCACCGACCAATACGGGCAACATAGCCACCTGACTTTCGAACGAGGGAAGACCATCAGAGAACTTACACTTACCGCCGCCACCAGTAATGCCAAAGTGGAACGAAGCAAACCATTTTTCGCCCACACGTGCCAAGTCAAACGAAGGAATTACGGGTGCTTTAGCCTTACCTTCAAATGCCTTGTAACCATCCTGCGTATTCTTCACACCATTCACTGTGCCCAATGCAAAGGGAGCAAAAACAGTTTGGTCTTTACGTGTTTGGTATGCACTCTGCAAGTCAAAGCCCAAGTGCCAACCTTCAGACATAAAGCCCAAGCCCGCAGGGTTGTAATATGCACCATCAATGTTAATGGCTGCATCGCGTGCAGGGTTGCGCAAAAAGTTCACGCTTTGGTTTGTATTTGTAAGGTAGCCACCTGCTTGAACTGCTGTGGTAGCGCTCAAAGCAAGCGCAGCTGTAAGGATAATTTTTTTCATTATTTCCGTTTTATTGTTCTAAACGTCGGCAAAAGTACGAAGAATTTGCACAGCAACCAATAAAATGCGCAATTTATTAACAAAACGAAGCATTTTTAGTATTTAACCATTTTGTTGCAAAGTCTGTATACCAAAAAGGTGCCCATGTCCGCACAAGGACATGGGCACCTCCCCTTTATTTGGGTTTTAGCAGTTTACTTGTTCAACTGTTCATTGATGAAAGCTTCCATTTCGGGAATCTTCTCTTCAGCACGCTGCAACAAGGTGAGTTGGTTCTTAGAGCGCACCAAGTTGTGTTCAGGATACTGAATCTTGTAATAAGTGTCACCGTTCAAGTAGTCGGCAAAGAAACGTACCAATTGCATGTAGGGGAAGAGTGTAGCGCCATAAGGCAAGTTCTCAATCTCGATAGGAGTGAGGAAGGCACGAGCCGTCTTAAGGTACCCCTCAGTGAATGCCTTAAAGATGTCCATGCGGAAAGCAATCTTGTCATATTCGGGGCTATCTTCAGCCTGTGTGTTAGCAGCCGAACGAAGGAAATCGCCAAAGTCTGAGAAGATAAAGCTAGGCATCACAGTGTCAAGGTCAATTACGCAAAGCACGTTATCGTCTTGATCAAAGAGGATATTGTCTACCTTTGTGTCGCAGTGGCAAATACGCTTAGGCAATTTACCTTCGCGGAAGAGTTTTTCGCTCTTGCACATGCTCTCGGCACGCTTTTCAATTTCGTCGATAATATCCTTCACACCCGCTGCACGACCCATCTTGTCCTCCTTCACAGCATCGTGGAATTGCTGCAAGCGGAATTCAATGTTGTGGAAGTCCTTAATGGTTTCGCCCAACTCTACGGGGATATCAGCCAACATAGCTTGGAAGTCGCCAAAGGTTTCGCCCACAATGTATGAGCTTTCGGGTGTAACGCCACTCTTCGACACAGTGTCGGGGATAAACACCATTACGCGCCAATACTTGTTGTCGAACACATAATAGTATTTGCCGTCCTTGCAAGGAACAAACTTCAGCACCTTGCGGTCGATGTCCTCGGTGTTTTTCGCCTCAAGCTTTTTGCGGATATGGCTTGTCACAGCCACAATGTTGTTCATCAGCATGTCTACATCGGGGAAGATGTCTGTATTTACGTGCTGCAACACATAGTCGGGAGCGTCGCCCTCAGTCACTACTTTATAGGTAGTATTAATAAGGCCGTTGCCAAGAGGCTTTACCTCGCATACGTTACCTTCAATCTCGAACTGACCAGCAATATGCTGCAAATATTTCTGTTCCATGATATTTATTTGTAGAAAATTTTTAGTTGTTATACTTGGAAACTGTCATGCAAATGTAACAAATATTTTTTGTACATGCCATTTTTTGTACCGAAAAACGTATGGATATTGTTTTTTTTGTAAATAACTTCGTAACTTAGCACCTACTAAGCATTTTAATAGCATCTAACACCCTAATCATATTACCACAATGATTGAAATCAGTAACAACCAACTCGCTGTAACCATCAGCCCTATAGGTGCCGAGGTACAGAGCATAAAAGACGTAAACACCCAGTGCGAATATCTTTGGCATGGTGATGCACAATGGTGGAGTGGGCATTCGCCCATTCTCTTCCCTATTGTGGGAGGTTTGTGGAATGGCACATGCCGTGTCGACGGACAAGAGTTGCACATCAGCAAACACGGTTTTGTGCGTCGTGCCCCTTGGCGTGTAGTTTGTGTTGAGGCAGATAAGGCTGTTTTCGAGTTTGTCAGCACCGTGGGCACCTTTGCCATCTTCCCCTATGCCTTCCGTCTCACTGCTACCTATTCGCTCGATGATCGTAAACTACGTGCCGAGTTTTGTGTAGAAAACCTTGGTGGTTCGCCCTTCTGTTTCCAACTTGGCGGACACCCCGCCATTGCATTGCCTAATTGGGACGATGCACAGCCTCTCGATGGTTATTTGCGTCTCGAAGGCAATCCCACCCACGTGCTTCGTGCTGGCGAACAAGGATGTCTTGAACCCGACACCTTCCCCGTGCCTCTCAATGCCGACGGTTTAGTGCCTTTAACGGTCGACACTTTCAGCCACGAAGCGCTCATCTTCGACAATCATCAAGTCAGTGCAGCTACCGTTCTCACCCCTTCAGGTCAACCCGTAGCCCGTGTAGAGAGCACCGCTCCCGTATGGCTTTTCTGGAGTCCACAGGGCATACACACCCCCTTTGTGTGTCTTGAACCCTGGTATGGTCTTTGCGACCATCAGTCTTTCTGTGGCGACATCACCGAGCGTCCTTACATCAACACCGTCAATGGCCATGCCACTTGGATGGGGGGATATGGGATAGAAATATATTGAATTAAGTATTAAGTAATAAGTATTACAAACTATTGAGGCATCAAGTATATTTGCATAAGCCTATCGTATAGTTTGTAATACTTAATACTTATTACTTAATACTTAATACTTTACTTATTGCTTTACTTAACACTTTCGTCAAACTTGTTACCTTTGATGTATGCCTTTTTTACTTTGTTCAATGAAATCTCTGCAACCAAATCCTTTGCTAATAAACCAATTACATCTGTCTTGGCGGTTGTAGGACTTACGTTAAACTTCACTTGCAAGTCTTTTATTGTTATCAATGTATTAGGGTCGTCGTCAAACATCTTGATAATTTGGGCTTGGCGCTCATTGAAATTTCCCATACGCAGAAAAATGCTTGCAGCCTTTTTCTCTTCTTGTTTTCTTTTGATGTAATCTTGTAATTGTTGAAACGACTGTTCCAAAACCTTTAAGTTGTATGCCACAAAATATCCCATGTCCATTTCGTCAGCCTCAGTATAAAGAAAGGCTTTTTCGTATGACTTTTTAGACTTTGCTATAACCCTTGAAATTGAAAGGTATTCTGTCAACCAATATCCGTTTTTCAACATATACCAGTAAAACATAGCCCTTGCTGTTCTGCCGTTTCCATCGGCAAAAGGGTGAACATACGAAATCATGAAATGAACCACAATGCCCCGAATAATAGGGTGAATAAATTGGCGAGGATTTTCTTCGTTGAAGAAAGCGCAAAGGTCTTTTATGAATTGGGGGATTTCTTCGTGAGGGGGAGGGGTATGTACCGTTTCGTGCGTAATGCCATTTTCTACAACCACATCATCATTTCCTCTTATGCGTCCTGCGTCTTCAGGGTTCTGCATCGTGTTTTCTGTCATCAGGTGGTGCACCCTTAACAGCAAGTCTTCTGATAAAGGTTCGTCCTTATGTTCCACAATAAACTGTATGGTCTGATAGTTGTTATGAATCATCTGCTGCGATTTATCCCTTGGCGTCATCTTTTTGCGGAGCATTTCTTTAGCCACTTTTCTTGTTGTGGCAGCCCCTTCCATCTGGCTCGAATAGATGGCTTCTTCCATCAAAGAACTTATCAAGAATTGCTCTTTGTTGTCAGCGTCAAGGGTCGAACTGTTTCCCCAGCTACCACCCCAGTTCATATCAAAATGGTGGCACATTTTCTGCATTGAATTTGTCAAACTCAATGTCACACCATACTTTTCCCATATTTTTAGACTGTTCTTTAACCTTGAAGCTTTTACCCATGTCCACAACTGATGTGGCGTGCAATCTGATGGGCACTTCTTATACTTTACCGAATCCCAATATTCAAAGCTTTCATTGATTTTGTCAACCATGTCGCTTGTTTGAACACTTAGGGGGTGTGCTAATGCAGAAAACAACTCTTCTTGGTTTATATGTGGAGGTCTTTCTATTGCCATATCTTATGTTTTTGCGTACAAAACTATAAAATTCTTTCCAATTTTGCAAACATTGGAAAGAATTTGAAAGAATTCTTTCTCTCGCGATGCTTCTCAATACCTCCTAATACATGTATGATATGTTTATGTGGAATGTGAGGTTCGCCTATACCCAACGTCATGCCCTTAAAACAAAACATAAAAAGCGCCACACAAGCCCAAATTGGTTTGTATGGCGCATTATTTTTATTGGGTCAAAGACTCAAAATGATTAGTCTTCGTCGGCAGCCGACCAGTTGTCGCTGCTCCAACCCTTTTCGCTAGAGAATACCTCGTCAGATTCTTTGCTTTGGTCAACCCCTACTTTAGAGAGGGACAGTAAAGCATCTTCAGTGAAGAGGCTCACTGCTTGTGCCTGAGGCTTGATATATGTCTTTTTCATTGTGTAAAAGTCTTTTTGTAGAGGTTAATGATTACTTAATGGACTTCTTACCATTCTGGATGTATACACCACCCTTCACAGGAGCTACTACGCGACGACCGCTGAGGTCGAAAACAGGAGCGTTTACACCATTCTCACCGAGAACTACAGTGTTAACACCTGTTGTGTTGCCACCAAAGTTCATTACGATAGAGCTTGAAGCAGGCTTGTTGAGGTATGCCTTGTTAGCAGGGATTGAAGCAACCTTTGCGCTGGGAACATAGAAACCTACAGTGCCTTCGTTCTTACCAAATACGAGGTAGTTGCCACGAGGTGCTTCAGTAGTAAAGGGAATGTAGAGGTTTGTACCAACCAAGCTATTTGAAGTGATTTTCGCAGTTGATTCGCCAAGAGTAAGTGTAGCCTTAGCATTAGCAGCACCTACGAGTACAACACCATTGTTTGCAGGAATACCACCTTCAATCTGAGCCATATCAAGAGCATCGTTAGTAGTGTTCAAAGTACCAGTGTAAACTTCAGCACCTTCTACATTGCTAATAGCGTAAGGAAGATATGCAGTAGCATATGACTTGTCGCCTACTGTGTTCATGTCAATCTCTGCAGTAGTAGCAGGAACTACGTGCCAAAGGCTGGGGTTGATTCCTGTTAACGGAGCATCCCAACCACAGAGGTTGCTATCGTTGCCATCACTTTGATTGTTGCAGTGCAAGTAGCTACGATTAGAAACATTACTTGTTTGATCATAGAATCTAAATGTAGTACCCACGTGATCTACTCTGTAGCTACCTTTGTTTTCTGATGTAGCGTCTTCAAGGAGAATGGGGAAGTCATTGTTAACGCGCTTACCTAAAGTCTTTCCACCCATCATCATGCGGAAACGACCTGTTTCGCCGTCTTTTTCAAAAGTAACTACAGATAATACGCTATTATCCTTGTCAGCCTTGGTAGACATTACATTCTTGTTATTGAATTGAGCCTTGCTACCATTGTACAATTTAATGTAAAGATATTTTTTATCTCTTGCATTGTACAAGCGATAGTTCTTACCTGCTTCAATTGTCGTTTCGGTGGCAGTGTTGATGCCATTTTTTACTTCTTTTAAAGTGTTAATCTGCTCAACTGTTGCAGTGTTATTTTGAATAGCATCGTAGATAGTTACGAAATTGTTATAGTTGTTGCCTGTTTCAAGGTATGAGTTGGCACCAACGGCATTAGCAAGAGCGCCTTCTGCCTTAGTATATACATTTCTGTAATTTGTCAAAGCATCGTCAATAATTGCGCTTCCTGGTACAAATGCACGGCAAGTTGAACCACCGTCTGCCTCATTCCAACCCTGAAGAACCTTGTTGTTATATCCGTTAGGCTTCTGAGTGTTTACGTAGAATGCGTCATCGTTAAGTTTAAGACAGAATGTTTTTCCAGAGATGCTAGTCCCTGTTCCTGTAGGCGAATAAAGCTTAAACTGATTGTTGGTGTTTTCTGTAGACATTACACAAGCTACGTTACCATTAGATGTATCTTCAGTATTTGTTGTTGTGTTAGTCTTTCTCAATGTATAATTCTCGCCAGCAGCCTTGTTGTAGATTTTAAAACCGTCAAAAACGTTACCAATGATACACCAAAGCATATTGTCGGTGTAGGTAGCAGTCTTCAAGTCTGTAACAGGGAGTATAACATTATGGCTTTTTTCACCTTCGGCATCATAGGTCCATACATAATTTTCTGTCGCGCCATTTATGCCAGAGTCACAGTTATGCATGTCAATGATAAACCACTTAGCACTAGCATAGTCAGTAGACGTGGTGAAGGGAAGATTCTCCTCTACAAGATTCACAGTATACTCGGTTGTGCCAGCTTCGATGTTTGTTGGAGACATAGATCCAACGCTAGTGTATCTAACATCTGATGCAGGGGCGGCAGATTTGTCAGAACCAACGATAGAGGCTATCGTAGTCTTTGAGAAACGTTTTTGTCCTCCAAAGGAATAGTTGAATGTATACATACCTACGTTGGCTTCTACAAAAGTCCAACTAGAATTTCCGTCATTCGCTGCCCAAAAGCCCAAGTTGTGACCAACACCGCCAACCCAGTTCCAACTTGAACCTGAGGTTTCGTCAGTAACGGTGTTAGGTAAGATATCGTAGCGGTCTGACTGATTAGTTTCCGACTTGATTTTCCACTGCTTAGCATCAGCCTTTGAGTCGGCAAACGTTATGTTAGAATAAGTTTTTGCTCCAGTTTCTGAGTTCGTAGTTTCGGTGAAAGTAACGTACTTGTTGTTGTTGAGGCAATACAGGTAGTATTGACCAGATTCGCCGTTTTCAACTTTAAAATAGGCAACACTACCAATGTTTGAAGTTGAACCAATATTAGCGCCATTTAAGGAGCAAAAATAATTGGTCTGAGTGGCGTTTTTGATAGCATACACATGTGTTTCGCTATCAGTTGATGGCTTGAAAACACCTGCAAAAGCACTTGAGGCGCTTAAACCAAGCAACGTAAGTAAGAAAGTAAATTTTTTCATACTTCTTTTAGGTTATTTATTGAGTTATTAATGTTTTGTTTCAATTAAGGATGCCTTTAAAGCAGCAAGAAAGTGTAAGTAGACAGTTTGCATTTATTAGTGAGTTAAGTGTGCTTTCCATCTACTCCGGCTGCAAATTTATGGACTAAATCTTTAAAAAGCAAGTAATTGCGCGTAAAAGTTGTTAATTGTTTTGCTTTTTATGTTTTGTACTTGTTGTTGTTGAGGCAATACAGGTAGTATTGACCAGATTCGCCGTTTTCAACTTTAAAATAGGCAACACTACCAATGTTTGAAGTTGAACCAATATTAGCGCCATTTAAGGAGCAAAAATAATTGGTCTGAGTGGCGTTTTTGATAGCATACACATGTGTTTCGCTATCAGTTGATGGCTTGAAAACACCTGCAAAAGCACTTGAGGCGCTTAAACCAAGCAACGTAAGTAAGAAAGTAAATTTTTTCATACTTCTTTTAGGTTATTTATTGAGTTATTAATGTTTTGTTTCAATTAAGGATGCCTTTAAAGCAGCAAGAAAGTGTAAGTAGACAGTTTGCATTTATTAGTGAGTTAAGTGTGCTTTCCATCTACTCCGGCTGCAAATTTATGGACTAAATCTTTAAAAAGCAAGTAATTGCGCGTAAAAGTTGTTAATTGTTTTGCTTTTTATGTTTTTTCGTGATAGGGATGTTGCACCTTGTGGAAGTGGTTTTTATATAAAATAACACGAAAAATTTGCATTTCGCCCTCAAATTTTGTATATTTGTGTGGTTTTGAGAGGCTTACGCTTAAATCAAAAAAGTAAAGAAGTATTCGAATATTCGGTTAGATATAAAAATATGCGTAATGAAAAATCCGTGTTTTAGAACAATCATGTTAGGCGGGGCGATTTGTCTCAGAATAGGTTGCATTTTGGGGGTCGTTGTGCCTTTGTGATGTCTTCGGAATGGTATCGGAATGATATCGGAATGTCTTCGGAGTCTTTTTGATTGCTTAAAATTCAAGGATTCGTATGTTTAAATTTCATCTTTTATTTTGTTGGGTGGAAGGTTGAAATCCGACAAATGTGCTACATGATTTTGTTGGTTTTTTGTTGTCGATAGGGGTATGTCCCAAAATCGACTTTTATTAACTCCTAAAAAAATTATTAACAATGAAACAGTATTGCAGTCCGCCCAATAATTCCGATGGTATATTTCCGCATCGTTCTTCGCATCGTTCTTCGCATCGTTCTTCGCATCGTTCTTCGCATCG
>UQQN01000088.1 GCA_900543155.1 uncultured Prevotella sp. | reverse complement strand
TTAAGTGTATTTCACTAAAGTTGCGAGTTTTGATTTATATTGAAGGTGTTTTTTTGCTTTTGACACACCCTCCTTTTTGCTTTTAGTATATCGCACTTTAATTAATTGTGCAAAGTGAGCAACTCTATTTTGGGCCATGCGCCCAAACGATAAGGTACGCCCCCACCAACACCTATGGACACAAAAAGTTGTTGGTTCTTTTCTCGATAAAGTCCACCCCACTCTGGCATAAACCAAGCAGCAGGCGAGAATCTACCTATCTGCATTTGCAAACCATGCGTATGTCCTGAAAGCGTAAGTGCTACATTTTGTCCGATTACGCCATGGCGCCAATGCCAAGGATCGTGACTCAACAATATGGTGCAAGCATTCTTAGGAATGCCCTCAATAGCCTTCGACAAATTGCCTTGCGAAGTAAAAGGACGTTTGCCAATGTTTTCGACACCTGCCACATAAAGGGTATCGGCACCACGCACAATAGGATGATGTGCATCGAGCAACACATTCCACCCCATAGCACGCTGTATGCGAACGATACGTTGTACCTCAGCCTTTAGTTGTGCAGGCGTTAGTCCGGGTTGATACATGCAATAGTCATGATTTCCCAACACAGAATACACACCATCGGTAGCTTTTAGCTTTTTAAGTGTTTGCACAAAAGGCACAGCCTCAGCCGATGCCATGTTAACCAAATCGCCCGTAAAGACAATAAGGTCGGGGTTCTCGCGATTTACACTATCAACAAGAGCTTGCATCAGCGAAGTATCACCCGCATAAGTACCGAGATGAAGGTCGGATATTTGCACGATTTTATATCCGTTGAAAGCCGACGGTAATTGGCGAACTCTAAGGTGGTTGCGCTGCACCTGTAAGTGTTTCCACCCCCACCCTGTGCCATAGACTTGAAGGGCAGCCATAAGCACAGCAAGTGTGAGAGACACTGTACGAAGCATGGGCAAAGCTGCCTCATTGTGCCAAATAATGCCACGTCCCACAAGCCATGTAACCATAAACACCGCCTTGGGCACACTCACACAAATAATGAGGATAAATGCCCACTGCATAAGCAAAGAGGCTCGCACATGGCACATCAATAATATCATACATGCCAAGGCTATAACAGTGGGTAAGACTACTAACACGGTGCGCCATGTACTTTGTTCACGGGTAAAATTCCACCAAATAAACAAGTCGGGCAAGATGAGTAGTATCAGGAGTAAAAAGAAAAATCGGAACAAGAGAAAATATTTAAGTATTAAGTATTATGTGGCTGCCGCATGAATAAGCTACACTGAGAGCGATAAGTAAATATGATAAGTAAATATGATAAGTAAATATGATAAGTAAAATGTAATAAGTGGCTGCGCATGATGTAAACAATAAACAATCTGCTTATTTCACCACTACTTGCGCAGCCACTTAAAACTTAATACTTATTTTTTACTTATGGTTTTGCTGTTGCTCTTGTTGCCACTTTTCGCGAGCAAGCTCTTGCATATCGGTCACACGGTCTTTTTCATCGACAATTTCTGTGCCCAACATGGTTTCGATTACATCCTCCATGGTAACAATGCCACGGAAACAACCATACTCGTCGATAATGATAGAGATATGCTCTTTCTTAGCAAGCAAGCGTTCCCAAATTTTTGAAACATTGTCGGTTTCTTGGAAGGTCAGCACAGGACGTATGATGTCTGAAAGACGAAGGTCGAACTTGTCCTCAGCCAACTTTTCGAGAATGGCTTGACGAAGCACGTACCCCTTAATATAGTCATCGTTTTCCTCATTATAAACAGGAATACGCGAGAATTGGCGGAAAGCCTCGTTGCGATAAAACTCACGCAAAGTCATACTTTCTTCAGCAATCTCAGCTACCGAACTTGGAGTCATAATATCGCGAGCACTGATGTCATCGAGTTTCAACAAGTTTTGAATCATGCTATTCTCTTTCTTCTCGAACACACCTTCTTCAGCACCTACATTTACCATTGCCGAAACCTCCTCACGGCTCACCGAAGCTTGCTGCTTCTTGCTCGAGAAGATATGCGTGATAAACTCAGACATGATAACCAAAGGATAGGTAATGATAACCAACACATGGATGATACGTGCACAAGGAATGGCTATGCTACGCCAATAAGCCGCACCGATGGTTTTAGGAATAATTTCTGAGAATACAAGAATAAGCAGTGTGAGTACTGCTGATGTAACAGCAAAAAATTGGCTACCAAATACTACATTGCTCTGCGCACCGACACCTGCAGCACCCACGGTGTGCGAGATGGTGTTGAGCGAAAGAATGGCAGCAATAGGTTTGTCAATGTTCTGCTTGTATTTTTTGAGCAAGGGTGCTCCCTTACGTCCTTCTGACTCGAGCATTGAAACAAACGACATCGGTACAGAAAGAAGCACCGCTTCAAGAATTGAACAAAGAAATGAGATGCTTAGCGCACCAATAAGATATAGGAGTAATAGCCCCATGAAAAAAGAAATTAGTTAAACAATGCCCCATTATCGCCTTGCTAATATTTACTTGAAACAATTTGACCACAACCGTATGTTTTTGCGCTACTGATTGCGTGGGGATAGATGCGCCATTTACCATTTAGGGGGATGACACACCTATATTGTTTGCAAATATACGAAAATAAATGGAGTTCAACACATTATTAAACTATTAAATTATAGTGAAAAATATTTCTTTGCAAAAGGAAAGGCTTTTACACCTCACTTTTTAGCCCAATCTGCAACCTGGGGCAAACAGATTGGGCTAAACACAAGGGTGGTTCTAAGACTGCGAATGTAAAAAAACAAAGAAACATTCTACAATCAAGTTTATCGCGCATTAGTTCTTTCGACAACTTTTTAGATATTCTCTAAAATCTTCGCGGCTACCGTTAAACACATTGACATCCACCTCAACCTTTATGCCGTTTACACGTCCATAAGGTGTGAGTTGCCAATGTTGCAAACGCACAAAAGGCTTAAATTCACTATAACGGGCTATCCAAGTGTCGTAATTGCGCACAGCGGCAGGTGCTTTTGCCAAATGTTCATTTACAAAACGCTGTCCCACATAAAGCACAGGACGCTTGCCACATTTACGTTCTACAGTCCGCAGCCATACCAATACCTCGCGGAACAAGGCAACATCACCCCCCATCTTATTTATTTGTGCATCAGTAGGTTCTATATCAAGCACAGGAGGAAGGTCGTTCGCCCCAATCCACGACATTTTTAAGAAGTATGCTGCTTGTTGTGCTCCCGAACTGGTTGTTGAAAAGAAGTGATAAGTGCCTACAGCAATGTCCCGTTTACGCGCTTGCTGCAAGTCTGTCGCATAATACTTATTATAAACCGTGCGTCCTTCGGTCGATTTGATATACATATACGACACAGGGTAATTGACTGTGCCATGCACACGGCGTCCTGTTCCTAAACTCGTAATGCGAAGGTCGTTCCAATTTATCGTAAATTTTTTGCCATCTTTTTCGTGTTGATGACGCGAAATATCAATGCCATACACACGGTCGGCAGTATACACCATGCGCTCGCCCATAAACTGGTTTTCTTTCCATTCACCACAATGCAAACCTATGCGTTGGTATAAAGCCAATCCAAAACCATGACGCTTGCCAGCAAGCCATTCGCCTTGGTAGTAATCACCATTCGCACAATACATCACGCCCTGTCCCTGGGCTTGTCCCACACTATCAAGTTGCCCCACATACATGCCTTGGCTATCCATGCGTTTTCCTTGTTTCAAACTGTCGTTGTGCCACACACCCTCAATTTTTGTTCCGTCGGCAAAGAAAAGCACACCATATCCCTCGCGCATCGCCCGTTGATGGTTTACTTTTTTACCATTGGTTTGACCTTTATAAATCACCGAATCGGGCAAAGAAAGACTTACCATGCGCCAAACCTCAGCCGAGGATTTAAGTGTATTTTTTTGTGCAGACGCCCCACTGTGATGCGGAAATAAATTATGCTTCCACCACACAGGCCAACAATGCACTTTCCACAAAAAATGTGCTATCATAAACGAGCCCACACGCTCACTGCCTCGGCGTATGCCACATAAATGTCCCGAACGATTCACGTAAGCCCCACCCTCGGCAGCAGCATAAATCGTGTCGTTCTTAGGGTCAATAAATTCAGCCTGAGAATTAAGACATTGACTTCCCCAATCATTAAACGCCAATAAACGCATACGCATGGCACGTGCCCCAAACCTATAAACCGAAAAACGTTGCGCCCCCATAGGCAAACACAGCGAGTCTGACTGAACAAGCATCAACCCACTATCGTGAGCTTGCAAATGGGCAGGTATAGGTTGTGCAGTGGTAGGAGTGGTTATACTTGCTTGCATTTTAATAGAAACCTTGGGCATAGTATTGTGTTGCAATGCACGTTTTAGAATGGCAATAGCCGAATCTGTGCGAGCAACACGTTGCAACACCTCTTCGCGACGACTCAGCACCTCATTATAACCATCGTCTATCACTGTATGCTTGCGAGCATAGTAGTCAAATTCATCTATTTCTTTCTGATACAACTTTTTGTGCAGTGCCATAAGCGAATCGATGGCACACAAACGCTCATTAACTTCTTTTTGCGACAAAGTATAACTATATCCCAATGCCAAACCATCGCTTGTAAGCACATCTCCCTCATTCGAAACAAACACACCCGACTGACTAACCATGGTATCTACGTCGGCAGGCAGGGTACTTGCCATTTGTAAGGAATCGTTACAAAGCGAGACATACAACGTATCTTTCTCATTGAATATCAATTCATAACAGCTTTTTGCATCCACACGACAAACACAATCTTTTATCTTATTCTGTGAGTTGGGAATAAACACAAACAGCACAATGGCAACCATCAACAAACCGAATATTACCAATGCGGGTGTTTTTATTTTTCGTTTCATTTTCTGCATTATTTTTTTGTTTTGTACAAAAGTACTACAAAATATGGGCAACACAAAGCCTAATTGTATAAAAGTTTTTAAGATTTACACACGAAGATATGAACTTTGTTTTGTACCTTTGCAAAGAGATATTCCATCCATAAAAACATAATATTTTATATGGCAAAAAATAAAATACTTTCGAAGATAGGAAAGTTCATAAAAGGTTTGGTAGAAGAAACTGAAGAACAAGAGAACGAAATCGAAACAAATGTAGATATTCATGCTGCAGTAGAATGCCTAAACACCGCACTTAATTATCTTCAAATCCATCCAGAAGAAAAAAAATCCGACGACTACGTATTCTACAGATTTATTTTTCAAGCAGGTTATTTCATTATTGAGTTTTGCGAAGATTCACAGAGCACGTTCAGAA
The DNA here is from genome assembly GCA_900543155.1 of uncultured Prevotella sp. Taxonomy (GTDB): domain Bacteria; phylum Bacteroidota; class Bacteroidia; order Bacteroidales; family Bacteroidaceae; genus Alloprevotella. The sequence goes on along the minus strand of UQQN01000088.1, from coordinate 4,637 downwards.
TCACCTTTCCCAATATCGCCAACTGCCCTATTGAAGAAATTAATATGGTTCGCACAACTTGCAACAGATTGAATATCAACAACATTCAAATAAATTCTTATTACACAGAAGGAGATGAAAACGACATTGTCGTTAACCTCACATGCGATTTACCCCGCATAACCGATGTACGCGATATGGTGCATGCACTCCTTACGGCTTTTCAGGACTGTTTTTCTGCGCAAAAAGGATTCGGTATGCTCTATGACGACATTAAAAAGAATTCTATAAGCAGCAGAATTTCCGACCTCGAATACACTCAATTTACAAACAGGCGTATTAAAAATATAGTGGCTGAAACCGAAATTTATAAAGGTTTAGACAACGATGCTTTCGACCCTGATGCCACTGTTAGCGATGTTGAAATGTATGCACTCAGCACTTGGCTAAAAACCTATAACTTGCTGCCGCCTACATTCCACAAGTGGGTAAAAATGGAATGCGAAGGTGATGATGGCTATCACTTTACTACGCAAGATAGCGATACCATCCACAACTACTGCATAGTTGAACCCATTGTACATAAAATTGGCGAAAAAGATGATCCTCAAGCAAAAATTGGCTTAATAAAATTAACCTACACGCGCACTTTGGGCGAAAATAAAGAGGTTGATAATCATCCACACCTCATGCTTATTGCACTCGAACATGTGATGAGTGAGAATAACATTACGTATATTCGCATAAACGCGATGTCACCCGAACGTCGCGCAGTGAACGATCGTAATTTCAATGCAACAAAACAAGACGAATTACTCACTGCACGCACGATGATGATTGCCGTTGATTATAAAGACGGAAAAAGCAAGGGCACTGAATTTTCTTATATGTGGAAAGATGCCATCGACAAAAAACGCGAAGGCAAGACCGATGAGTGGACCGTAGAGCAGAAATTTATTTACGATATCACATCGCCCAATACTGCCTACGACCTTTATTGGGGATATAAATTCTTTGTTCAAAAGCGCTACTACGAAGCCTCTTTACACTTTCACCGTGCATGGAGTCGCATGAATAAGCGATACAGCCTTTTGGAACAATGGGAAATAGAAAAATACAACGAAGTAAGTTTCATGTTGGGCGAAAGCTACCTTAAAATGGACTTATATCCACAAGCTTTTTTCCATTTTGACGGCTTAGCAAAAGAAGGCAACGTAGAGTTTACTGCCGAACTCGTAAAAACGCTCATGGCAGCCAACGACTACCGCGCCTACGACCTCACGAACCAAACACGAATTTCTTTGCGAATATTCCTTGACAATGCCCAAAAAGAAGAAACAGAAGTTGATGAAAGTTTATATCATTTCTACGACTTTGTTGAGCGTTGCCACGTGGTGCTTTCTATAGACTATCATTATCTTGATGCTGCCGAGAACGACTGCAAAAACATGATTCAAGAAAACCGCAACTTAGACTTTGCCCACAAAGAACTTGAACGCATTCAAAACATGCGCAATAGTGGGATTGAAAGCATAAAACGCCCTGAAGCGCCTAACAATCCGTAATGGTGTATGGGGCAGAGAGGCTCCTCTTAATTACAAACAAGAAAAATCATACAAAAAATACAATATGCCACTAATTTCTCCTTCTCTTTTATCTGCCGACTTCGGCAATTTGCAACGCGACCTCGAAATGATGAACCAGAGCGAATGCGACTGGTACCATCTTGACGTGATGGATGGTGTTTTTGTACCCAACATCTCGTTTGGTTTTCCTGTAATGCAAGCCATGGCAAAACATGCCACAAAACCCCTTGATGTTCACTTAATGATTGAACGCCCCGAAAAGTTCATTAAAGAGGTGAAAGCCCTCAATGCCAAAGTAATGAACGTACATTATGAGGCTTGCACACACCTTCATCGTGTGGTACAGCAAATCAAAAACGAAGGCATGATGGCAGGTGTTACACTCAATCCGCATACCCCCGTGTCGTTGCTCGAAGATATCATTGGCGACCTCGATTTGGTTATGCTCATGTCAGTAAATCCTGGTTTTGGTGGACAAAAGTTTATCGAACACTCTGTAGAGAAAACACAGCGTTTGCGCGAACTCATCGACCGCACAGGTTCTCATGCCTTAATTGAAATTGATGGAGGTGTAAATCGCGAAACAGGCAAACGCCTTGTTGAGGCTGGTGCAGACGTATTGGTAGCAGGTTCTGCTGTTTTTAAGGCTGCCGACCCTGTTGAAGAAGTTCGCATTCTCAAAAACCTCTAATTTTTTTTCAAAGAAATCCCTTAACACACAAAGAAATAACATGCTTACTCCCATACTCAACAATACAGAATTTGTAGAGCTAATGAAAGCCATTCAGCAAAGCAAACGCATTGTAGTATGTGCACACCGAGGTCCCGATGGTGATGCCGTAGGTTCTTCGTTAGGTTGGGCAGAATACCTCAAGTCGCTTGGCAAACAGGTAACCGTAGTACTGCCTAATCCCTTCCCCGACTTTCTGCGTTGGCTGCCCAATTCGCACCTCATTCATTTCTATGCACGTCACGAAGCAGCAGCCACACAAATCATTAACGAAGCCGACCTTATTTTCTGTCTCGACTTTAACGGACTTTCTCGTCTGCAAGAGATGGAAGGAGCCGTGGCACGCGCTAAAGCCGACCGCATACTCATCGACCACCATCTCAACCCCGATTGTAATGTCGCCAAATTGGTTATTTCGCACCCACAGATGAGTTCTACCAGCGAACTTGTGTTCCGACTCATTCTGCAATTAGGTGGATTCGAGGACATGACACAAAGCATGGCAACTTGCATCTATACGGGTATGATGACCGACACGGGCGGATTTACTTATAACTCTAACGATCCAGCCATTTACGAAATCATCTCCATGTTGCTCACAAAGAATATCGACAAAGACAAGATATATCGCAATGTGTTCAACGTCTATTCTGCAGATCGCATCCGCTTAACAGGCTACATTCTTTACGAGAAACTCAATTTTTACGCAAACAACCGTGCCTCTGTTTTCACCCTTACGCGCGATGAAATGAAGCGATTCAACTTTATTCGTGGCGATGCCGAGGGCTTGGTAAATATGCCCCTACAGGTTAAAGGCATGCGCTTAAGCATCTCCCTGCGCGAAGACACTGAGCGCGATGTAATTCGTGTGTCACTTCGTTCGGTCGATGATTTTCCTTGCAACAAAATGGCAGCAGAGTTCTTTAACGGTGGTGGACACCTCAATGCCTCGGGTGGCGAACTCCCCTTCCCTCTTTCTGAGGCAATAAAGACCGCAGAACGCGCCATTGAAGCCTACGAAAATCTTTTGTAAACAAACAGACTATTTCTTATAGCAGCTCATTCCGCTTAAGAATAGCACAAGATTGCCAGGTATAAGAAGAAGGGCTTATCCCCGAATCTTATACCTGGTTTCTGTTATCAAAACATTCCTTGCATTTTTTACCTCTAAAGTACAAATGTCATTCAAGTTCCTCTAAAACCGTGAAGCATAATTATAATTCATGATTTTTCATGATTTTCATTACAAAAGGCGCTATTCTCATCGTAAATATTTGGCAACACACATTTTAATATCTATATTTGCGAGCAAACGCTTCTTTACTCAGAAGTGTTTAAACCATTGTTTAACAAAACATTTCATCTCATGAACGCTACAAAAATATGTCTCTATTCTCTGCTCTCGACAGCTCTATTATTAAGTTCAGCAGCTTGCAACTCTAAAAAGGAAGGACCATCCCTTGCCACAGACTCTACTGCTAAAGCGGTAGATGCTAACGCCCAAAAAGCCGCAGCCGAATCCGAAAACGCAGAAGCTGAAAAGTCCGCAGCAAAAGGCGACTTAATAGCTTTTCAGTTAATGGGCAACGTAAAAGAATGCAAGTGGACCGAAACAGAGGCCCAGCCAAGAACCTATACTTTCGATGAGAACGGACACCTCACCAAGGTAAACAACAAGGCTGTGAACAAAGTCTTCACAGACATTAAACGCGATGAAAAAGGTAGATTACTCTCGTATACCGAAGATCATCCCGACGAATTTTACGCAGAGAATATCAGTTACAACTACGACGCACAAGACCACTTAAGCAAATACGAGTACAACGCACCCGATTATACTTGTAAAACCACCTATACTTACAATGACAAGGGACATGTAGCTTCTGTCCTTAACATACACGACTACATGGATGGAGGCGCCGAAAAAGAAAAAATCACCTATAACTACGTAAGTTTCGACAAACAGGGCAATTGGACCAAGCGCAATAGAAAACAAGACGATGGTTTGGTAATTACCGAAACACGTACCATCTCTTATTTTAAGTAACCCTTAGAATAAAATTAGAGAGAAACAAAAAGTGACTAGTGACCAGTGACCGCATAACTTCCTAATAATCAGAAGTTACGCGGTCATTCGGTCATTTGAAAAATTTCTTAAATTTTGTATATTGCCATTTCCACCAAAACAAGTAATTATCTTAAAATATGTATAAATCAAGTTCATATAAAAACAAGAAATAAGCAATATGAAGTCCACTATAAGGGTAGGGTGTTCAAAATCCATGAATTTTTCTGCATGGTTTTGATAAAAAATTGATATCGTAAATAGTTGATATTCAACA
>UQQN01000087.1 GCA_900543155.1 uncultured Prevotella sp. | reverse complement strand
AAACGGGTCACCCTGTTATGGGTGAGATTGGACCTAGGCGAACAGCCGTTTTCATAGGATACAAACCTTGTTTTTATTTGTACGATTCATTTAGGGCAAATAACGACTAATACAACGTCAATGAAAACGGCTAATTCGTGCCTTAACTTCTAATCTTCCATTTCGTCCTCATTCTCCTCTGTTTTTGGTTCAGGGTCAAGCAACCCCTCGTCTATCAAGTCGTTGATAGGCTTACTCAAGCTACGGCGCAACTCATCGCGAGGCGACTGCACGTTATTGAGTGCTTCGGCATAAAGCGACTTCACCGCATCTTCGTCCTTATCAGGCCAATGTTGTTGCACAACCTCTCTTATACGCGCTGAAAGAACTGGAACTTCGTCTATGCTGAAGTGACAGCCGCGTATGGTGCACTGCGATAAATCTCTTAACAAAGAAAGGAAGTCGTCAATGTCCCAATCCTTGTATTCATATTTCGTTTCCAAATGCTCATACGACCTCTGCTGCAAAGGCTCATTGGGCACCGTTTTAAGCCTCAACGACCATGACACAACTTTAACGCTGTTATTGCACGGGGTATGATACGATATCACATCGCCATCGAATGCAGTACAGGTGCCAAACAACAAATCTATCGGCACATTACATACAATAACCGTTTTCGGCTCGTTATCGTCTTTCGAATAACCTATAAACGCCACGTACCCCATACTGCGCATCAAACAGCAATAGTCTTTACAATTCTGTATGGCCTGCCTCTTCTCGCTTCAAGTAATCGAGCTGTGGAGAACCCCCATAATCGCGAAAATAGATTACAGCCATACTGCCTATAAATGAGGCTCCTAATTCCTTCGCCCACTGATTTTCGGGGTCGAACACTACTGGATTGTTGTTTGTCATATTATTTGATTGTGTTAAGTAAGTATTAGTACAAACGATTCACGTTCATCTCAAACAGGTCTGGCGTGATGCGCATAATTTCGTCCATTGTGAAATCTTCCATCAAGTCCATAAATGACCAACAAATTGGCAGGTGGTACTGCTGACGCAGCTCTTTCCAATTATCATTCAAGTCGTTATCGGACTCTAACATGGTGTGCCCCCAATCAGCAGCTTCGCTACGCAGTTGGTCCTCGCACTTGCTGAAGTGGTTATCGTGCAGAATGATGGTTGTGACTTGGCGCTGGGTTCTTAACATCTCGTCCAAGCAATATTTGCTACCTGCGTGGTAAAGTTTGCACGCTTCGTCGGGATAGTGGCAGCCATATTCGGGACAGGACTTTAACGTGTCTTTCACATGCAAGCACAAACTTACAGTGCCCTTTATAATGTATCGGCGTAGAAAGGCAGATTTCCGATCTTGGTATCTTCGTCCCGCACGCAATGCCTCAGCCACAGCATATTCGAGCGAACTTTCTGTAAGTTCCGCCACCCGTTTGTTTAGCATGGTGACATGCGCCACCTCCTCGGGGGTGAAAGATGAATGCGCCTGCCATGCCTTTGAAACATATATTCCTCTTCTAAGCAATTCGTAGTTCAAAGGAAATCTTGTCATAAACGATTAATTTTGATTTTTGCTCACAGCTCTATATAGTACTTTGTCTTGCGTATTTCAAAAAAACGCTATAAAATTTGTCATTTGCGCAAATATTCTTTTGCATGCGCTTTGCACGTCTCGTCGTACCGCATTGATAGTCAAGCGTTTAACCGCAGCAAAAAAAAATACGAAGAAACGTGGCGGATTTTGAACACCCTATCAAATAACAGACAAAGTTTTTTACTGGCTATCCCATTTTTATGTCCTTTTTATGAAGCAACACATGGTTAAAGGATAATGTTTTAAACTCTTCTGGAACTATGTCGTTAAGTGCAAAACTGCTTAGCATTTTGTACCAAGTTATTTTTTTAACGTTACTAAAACAAAAGAGTACTTTCTTTGTCGGAAAGTACTCTTTTGTTTTATATCCATAATTGATGGGAACTATAATACAAGCTTCTCTGTCTTAACCAAGCGCCCACTTATTGAGGTATAACGCACAATGGCTACGCCTGTATAGTTCTTTTGCTGTTTTCTCCATTGATTAAACTGTGTCTCACTTCCTTGATAGAGTAATACCCCACTTGTGGAATAAGCAACCACAGAGGCTGTGCGCAATGTTCCAACCTCTACATTATCTACAGCCGTAACATCCGACACTAGATTGGCAATAGCCTCATCTAACCAAGGAAGACGCTGGGCAAACCATTCACGCACCTCTTGTTCGTTCTCAGCAAATGTGGGTTCATGTTTCAACACACTGTCTTTTAATATTGTGCGACTTGCGTCAATAGCCTCTGCCCAATTCGTACGCATCGAATCAAGAACTGCTTCTACACGTGCTTCTATCAACGGACGCACCTGTTGCCAACGGTCGTTATATGCCATTACGGTTTCATAGCGACTAAAGAAAGGTATTCCATAAAACTCTGGAATTTCGTGTACCGAAGCCCACCCTTCTTTGCTATAATCTAAATCAAAGTCCCACAAAGGACCCATTTTAAGTTTACTATTGGGGGTATTGTCATACTTCGTAATGAAGATGTTTGAACCACAACCATCCCATGAACCACTTATATCGTGCGCCAAGAACCAAGAAGCCATTGTTGAGATATCGAAAACTTCTTCAATAGGTTCTCCGTTAAACATTTTATCTTCAAAATCATACACTACATCGCGAATGTACGTCCACTGTTCTTGCGTCATTACCTCCGCGTCGGGATATTTGAAGGTATATGCCATGGAATAAGGTAAGTGTGTGGTATGGAAAAAAGAGAACTCTCCTTTATCTTCACTCCACCAATATGGGTCACACTCTATGACATAACCCGTTTCGGCTACATTGCAACGTCCTTCACTACGTTTTACGAGTTCTGAGAGAAGATAATCGCCACAATATTTTCCATTAAACACCAAATTCACATAACAATCTTGTGGTTCCCATTCAATGCCACAGAGCAAAGCTATTTGCTTGCCCATAACAGTTCGCAAATTGGCAGAAGTATTGCTATTCAACAAAGCCCATTCTTTGTCTTTCTTGCTGCCCGAGCCCTTCAGAAGGTTTGCTTTCTTTTGAAGCTTAATCTTGTAAGAAGGATGCGTGCGATAAGCACTGGTATTGCCACGAATTTTTATCTTCATGCCCGATACATTTTCCGCGTACTCACCACTGTCATAGAGCACAAAATCGCCCAAAGTGATGACGATACGTCCTGGAACCTTGGTCGCATTAACTATGGTGCTACCCATACAACCTTCAGGAGCAGTGTCTATCTTTTCGCATGTAGGCAATTCTCCATTCACAGTAGTAATGTTTACCAATGGCAAACCTGTGGCTTTTAATTGGTCTATCAAAGACGTATTGGATTGTGCGGTGGAACTAAAACAGGCTAATCCCCCACAGAAAAGCAGCAATAAAACTTTTTGGAAAACTGATTTTTTCATAAAGCTGTATTTTTCAATAAGAACTGTGATTGTGTTTCTTTGTTGGATTTCTGATCGATTCAAGGAAGGAGAAAAGGAATTTATCCTTATTACTTCTCCCAATCCTTATAGGGATAAGTGCGGAGTGAAGAATTATAGTATTTACGGTCGCCCGTAACCTCTTGTCCAAGGAAGGGAGCACGCTCATAAGCCTCTTCTTCGCTACCCAATTCTACTTCAGCCACTACAAGTCCAGCATTGTCACCAAAGAATTCATCCACCTCATAGGTATGCGCACCCATAGGTACGAGCCAACGCACCTTGTCAATGATGCCTGGTTCGCAAAGTGTCATAAGCGAGAGTGCCTCGTCTTTGGTAATTTCTTTTTCGAACTCATAGCGCGAAAGTCCTCCGTTACGCGAGGGGCCCTTAATTGTGAGATAGCCCTTCTCGTCGCGAAGGCGCACACGTACTGTACGGCCGCGTCCACTGCAAATATAACCTTGCACAATGCGGCTGTGGGAAATGGAGAGCGATTTATAATCGCCCTCCACAAGGAATTTACGTTCTATTTCGAGTGCCAAAACTTGAAAGAGTTTTTGATTTACACTGAAAGGAGGTAATAAGCCAATAAGCCTAAGCCCAAAATTAAAGCAAGCACAATAACAATGCCACCTACTACTTTGTTAGCTTGACGCTGTTGCATGGCTTCTACGGCCTTTTTTCTTAAATTGCGTTTATCCTTCTTCATGATATTTTGTTTTAGGGGGTTATGCTTGAAATGTTTGATATTCTACAGAAGATAGAAGAAATATACTTTCTATACACGCTATCTTCTTTAGAATAGTTTACTCGTCACCCTTTTCAGAGAATTCCATGAGGTAGGCTTTGATAAAACCATCAATTTTGCCATCCATCACGCCGTTAACGTCACTGGTTTGAAAACCTGTACGGTGGTCTTTTACGCGGCGATCGTCGAAGACATAACTGCGAATTTGACTACCCCACTCAATTTTCTTTTTACCAGCCTCAATCTTAGCTTGCTCTGCCTTGCGCTTTTGCAAAGCACGATCATAGAGTTGTGAACGAAGAAGACGCATTGCGTTTTCACGGTTCTCAAGCTGTTTACGGCTTTCGGTATTCTCAATGAGGATTTCTTCTGTTTCGCCTGTATCGGGGTCAGTATATTGGTAACGAAGACGAACACCCGTCTCCACCTTATTTACATTCTGTCCACCTGCACCACCTGAGCGGAAGAGGTCCCATGAAATTTTAGAGGGATCTACATACACCTCAATGGTATCGTCGACTAATGGAGTTACAAAGACCGATGCAAACGAAGTCATGCGCTTACCCTGAGCATTGTAGGGCGAAACACGCACAAGACGATGCACACCATTCTCACTTTTAAGGTAACCATAAGCCGAATCACCCTCAATCTCCATGGTAACGGTTTTAATACCCGCTTCATCACCATCCTGCAAATGCGAAATCGTACACTTGTAGTCGTGCGACTCTGCATAACGCATATACATACGCATAAGCATCGACGCCCAGTCTTGACTTTCGGTACCACCCGCACCCGAGTTAATTTTGAGTACACACGACATTTGGTCCTCCTCTTGTCGGAGCATGTTGCGCAATTCAAGTTCCTCAATTGCAGTGAGGCACTTGTTATAGTCCTCATCGACTTCTTCTTCGGTCACCATATCCTCTTTATAAAAATCGAAGGCGAGTGCCAATTCGTCGACAAGCGTTTTTACATTTTTATATCCTTCAATCCACTTTTCGATGCCCTTTACCTTCTTCATTTGCTCCTCAGCACGTTTAGCATCGTCCCAAAAACCAGGATCTTGCGTACGTAACTGCTCTTCTTCGAGCTGCATTACTTTGGCATCAATGTCGAGGTAACGATTCAACGCCTCTACGCGGTCTTGGGCATCTTTCAGTTGGTCGGAAGTGATCATATATATTTGCTATTGTGTTTGATTGAATTTATTATTGATGTTGTGCAGCCTCAGCCTCAGCCTCAGCATAAATGCGCTCAATGACTTCAGCATAATGTTCATAAACTACACGACGACGCACTTTTAACGTGTTCGTAAGTTCCCCATTGTCCATAGTGAAGGGGTGAGGCAACAACACGAAACGCTTAATTTGCTCGTAGTGAGCCAAGTCTTGCTGCAAGGTCTCGATGCGTTCTGTATAGAACTTCGTAATTTCGGGATTTTTGCAGAGTTCTTCGCGGTTGGCAAAAGCGATACCATGTTCGCGAGCATATTGTTCGAGCAATTGGTAACTGGGAACAATGAGTGCGCTCACAAATTTGCGTTTATCTGCCACAATCACAGCTTGGTCAAAATAGCGGTCGAGCACCAATTTCGACTCAATCATTTGTGGCGCAATATACTTGCCATTCGAGGTCTTAAAAAGATCCTTGATGCGCTCGCGCAAATAGAGTTCACCATTCTTCATGTAACCCGCATCACCCGTATGGAACCATCCATCTTCGTCGATAGCCTCTTTTGTTTGACTATCTTTTTTATAATATCCCGGTGTAATGGTTTTGCCACGAAGCAATATTTCGTTGTTCTCGCCAAACTTAATTTCCATTTTATCGATTAAGCGACCTACCGAACCTAACGAAACAGGTTTTCCTGGAATATCGCACGACACAGTGGCAAGACTTTCGGTCAAACCATAACCCACCACCATGTTAATGCCAGCTGCATGCGCAAACACCTCTACCTCGGGTGATACGGCTGCACCTGCTGTGGGGAAGAAGTTGGCACGTTCAAGTCCGAGCGTTTTGCGCAAAAGACGAATAATCGTTTTGTCATAAAGCTTATATTGCAAAGCCAAACCCATAGGAGGTTTTTTGCACTGAGCTTTATAATTTACCCAATAACGCTTGCCCACCTCGAGTGCTTCGCGAATGAGTTTACGCTCCATAAATGAGCCACTCTCCATTTTTTCGAGCACAGCTTGGTATACTTTTTCCCAAAAACGGGGCACTGCACACATACAAGTAGGATGCACCTCCTGCATAGAGCGCTGCACATCAGCAGGGCGCAAGTTAATGCACTGCAAAGCGCCCTCAGTTAAACCGAGATAGCACCATGCACGTTCAAAAATATGCGTATAGGGTAAGAAGTTTAGGAACACATCGTTTTCGCTAAGGGGGAGCACTGCATCGTTTACGCGGAAGCCCTCACGATACATGCCATAAGTAAGCATTACGCCCTTGCTTTGACCTGTAGTTCCACTGGTATAGAGAATATTGCACAAGTCTTCGTCGTTTGCATCAGCCAAACGCTTTTTATATTCGTTTGCCAAAGCATCGCTCACCCCATCGGCTAACTGTTCGTTAATGAAATCGTCTAAGTAAACCGAAAGATGATCGTTAGGGTTCTTTTTTACCGAACGGTCAAAGATGATGATACGTTCAAGTGTGCGAGCCACAGAAATCACACTAAAAGCAGTGTCATATTGCGGTTGTTCGCCCACAAAGAGGTAACGCACCTGTGCATCATTAAGCATATAAGTAATTTGGGCTGCACTACTCGTTGCATAAAACGGAATAGTTACCGCACGAATGCCATAAGCACCGAAGTCTACATAATGCGTTTCGGGCTTATTCTGAGAAAATACGGCAATGTTTTCCTGCACCTGTACACCAAGACGGAGCAGGGCTAAGGAAACTTTCTTAACATTCAAGGCAAACTGTTTCCACGAAACAGGAATCCACTTGTTTTGTGTATAATCGCGGTAACTAAGTGCGGCGCGGTCGCCATACTTTTTTGCTTGCTCAAGAATGAGCTTGGAAAGGTGACAGTTGTTTTGCATAATATGCAGGTTTTTGGGAAAGAGAATGCACCATGTTGCATCCACGCTTTGTAACAAATAAAGCGTTTAGCACAATGCACTTTCTTTTAGGAAAGGAGAGAAAAAAGTTTCTCCCACGCAAAATTAACTTTTTTCCATCAATTATGCAAAACTTCTGCTTATAAAATGATTCTTAAAGCAAAATGAGAGGCGTATCGTGAGCAATTTGCATACGCCAACCCCCTGCTCAGTTTAACGCCTGTTTAGGACAGAGTTTACGCATGCGCATGTGGTAAGCCACAAAAACCATTCCCCCTGTAAGTATCCACGAAAGAGGATATACTTGCAAAAGGCGTTCAAAGCCCGAATAGTGGGGAGCTACGACAAACACCCAAATCATACGCAACACACACGTACCAAACACTGTGATAATCGTAGGCAACATAGATTCGCCCATTCCACGTAGGGCTGAACCACTCACCTCGTAACTACATGCTAAGAATTGAAATAGCAACACGCCTTCCATGCGAATTGCTCCATAACGTATCACTTCGGGGTCGAGACTAAAGAAGCTCAAGAAGAAGTGGTCGAAATAAGTAAAAAGGGCATTCGCCACAAAGCATCCCACAAAACCCATTATCAAGCAAATGCGATAGATGCGACGCACACGGTCGTACTTTCCTGCTCCATAGTTTTGACCAATAAACGAAATGGCGGCACCATTACACGCCACGATTATGTAGTAACAATAATACTCAAAGTTTACGGCTGCTGCCGACCCTGCAATAGCTGCTGAACCATACCCATTTATGGCACTTTGCACCACCACATTCGACACTGAGAACACCATGCCTTGCAAACCCGCAGGCACACCTATCTGCAACATACGTTTTAATTCCTTGCCATAAATGCGCATGTGACTGAATTGCAACTGTAAGGGTCCTGGTTCGCGACGCAATAGCCACACAATGCAGCCTGCACTCAACACATTGGCTATGGCTGTGGCAATGGCAACACCTTCTACTCCCATGCCCAAACAAATCACAAAGAACAGATTGAGCAAAGTGTTTAGAATGCCGGCTGCCACAAGTATGTAAAGCGGACGACGTGTATCGCCCACACTACGCAATATCGCAGCACCGAAATTGAAGATAAGAAAGAAAGGGATGCCAATAAAATAGATGCGCAAATATAGCACTGCCATGTCAAGCACATCTGCAGGCGTATCCATCATTTCGAGTATAGAGCGCGACACACCAATGCCTACGCACATCAACAACAAACCACTCAGAATTGCCACAAGCGACACTGTGCTTACCGCACGACGTGTGCTTTCATCATCACGTTGTCCCAAGTGATTAGATATCACCACATTCGCACCCATAGAAATGCCCACAAACAAGTTGATAAGCAAACTTATCACGGGGGCATTACTACCTACTGCCGCCAAAGCCTTACTGCTGGCAAAACGTCCTACCACAGCTACATCGACCGAGTTGAACAATTGCTGCAACAAACTGCTGGCTGCCAAAGGCAGTGCAAACACCAATATCTTGAGAAATAACGGACCGTGGAGCATATCCACCTTCGCCTTTGTTGTATGTGACATGAAAATAGTTTTTGCTTTTTTCGAAGATTCCACCTTCTTTTTTCAACTTGCAAAGTTACATTTTTCTGCGCGAAATCTTTAGATATTAACACGTCTTAATGAAACACTTTACAATGTACTAGGAGTTGGTTTCACAGGGTCAGGATTCACAATATTCGGCTTCGCAGGAGTCGAAGGTGTAGGGGGCGAAGGTACAGAAGCAGAAGGCTTAAAGTCATCATTTGAGTTTAAGTGATTAAAAATAAAGTTTTTATTCGGGGCGCCTTTACCTTGCATTCCCATTAGAGTTTCGATACATCTCCGTCTTGCCTCCGATGATTCTCCGATGTTTCTTTGATCATTCTTCGATCGTTCTTCGATCGCCGAACGGAGCGCGAACGGAGATTGAACGGAGCGCGAACGGAGAATGAACGGAGGATCAACGGAGGATGAACGGAGAACGAACGGAGAACGAACGGAGAATGAAACGTAAAATATGCCGAACTGCACTTGTTCGTAGCGAAGTTTTCTTTCGAGTTACTGCCACAAAATTTACCTGAGATGCCTTTGATGATGTCAATGGGAATGATTTTTTTCATGATAGTGGTGTTTTTTAGGTTAGAAAATGGCTCCAAAAAGCGTGTTGTGTTCCTTCGGAATGATATCGGAATGATATCGGAATTCTTGTCCGCCAAAATGAAGCGTGTTTTAGCAAGCTTGCAAGTGCAAAGTTACAACACGAAAAAGCGGATTCCAAATTTTTTGCAAATTTGTGGTGTTTTGAAATGTTAAAATCGGCTCACTTCCACAGTGTTTATTGGGGTAAATTTATTTTTCTGTATCGCGATGGGTGTACAAATTCCCAAAAGCCTTTTAACGCAAAAATGACATCTCGGCAAAATTAACGATTGACGCCCGAAATAGCCTTATTTGTACACTTTTGGTTACAGTCAAAAAAATAAACTTTTGGGGCAGAATTACGCAAAAAAAAATAGCTTTTCGGTATGCGTAAATTGCAGAAAAATTTTTCTAATTGCTTATGTTAGAGTTTACACTTGTTAACTCAGAATTAAGAAATATTTCAAGTGACAAAATGACACTTAAATGCTTGATTATCATTATTTTAAAGTGTCACTTGTCATTTGTCACTTTTGCTTTTACCCTAAGTTTTCAGTATTTGGCGTGATTTTTTGGAACACCTGTAAAAAATTGTTTCTGATTATTTGAGTAAGATTAAAATTTCACGCGCCAGCCTCACCCCGTTAGGTAGGGTGTTCAAAATCTATAATATTTTTCTGCACTATTTCATCGGATTTTTGACGTCGATAAATTACATGGATAAATG
>UQQN01000086.1 GCA_900543155.1 uncultured Prevotella sp. | reverse complement strand
CAGCAATTCAAGCAAGCTTGATTGCATTCGGTTTGCACGATAATTCAGCCCGCCCCCGCCTAAATCAGAAACGCCAATTAGTTATACTTGTACAAAATAGTTTATGCACGAATTTGAAGCAAAATTAAGAATTTGATTCCACACCTAACGCAGAATTTTGAAAAATATTGCCTCAAACGTTTGGTTATTTTACACTATTACGCTACATTTGCATTTACAACAGCGAATGCACACTGCATTAAATTACAAGTTGCACCACATTCGTATGCTCATTTATTCATTATTAAAACGTAAAAAGCCTATCGATTATACATTACTTTGAAACAATAAAACATACAAGTAATGGTAAATTACACTGCATTTGCCGACGATGAATTGGCAAAACTTTTTTACATGGGGCAGAACGAAGCTTTCGATGAGCTTTTGTTGCGCCATAAAGATAGGCTATATTCCTACATTTCGCATATTGTTAAGAACGATGACATGGCAGACGACTTGTTTCAAGAGACGTTTGTCAAGGCTATTATGACTCTTCGCCAAGGACGTTATCAGGCAAATGGTCGTTTTTATAATTGGTTGACCCGTATAGCCCATAACTTGCTTATGGACCAATTTAGGACGGAACGCAACGAGCCTATTGTTTATAACGAGGAAAAAGAGGACTTGCGCAACGACTATTGCGACATTGTGGTGCAAAATCGCGAAAACGAAATAAATAACGAACAAGTGCTAAATGATGTACGTAAACTCATGGACAATCTGCCCGAAAACCAACGCGAGGTGGTGTTTATGCGTTTTTATCAGAACATGAGTTTTAAAGAAATTACAGACTATACGGGTATGCCCCTTAACACGGCACTTGGACGTATGCGCTATGCCATAATTAATATGCGCAAAATGGCTAACAAAAACAATATTAGCTTGAATATTGGCTGATTAGGGTGATGAAGTCGTCTAAACCTTTCTGACCAAGATTAAAAGTTTAGACGACTTCAGCTGAAAAAAAGGCAAATAGCGACAAATGCCTTTAAAATGATGGTAAAAAAAACGATTATTATCATCAAGAAAGGCATTTGTCGCTATTTTCATACTTTTTTTGCACATGAGTATTGTGTGTGTGGTAAAATAATTTCGTACATTTGCACCACTTAGCGAAGGTTTATGGGCTAAAACTGCTATAAAACGACTCAACCAAATGTATGCAGCCCTACCCTATTCCTGATAAAAAAGGATAGACCTACCGCCACAAACAACTTAAAAAAAGACTTACCAACGCACATTTCACACACCGTGAGCAACTCTAAAATCTTTAAAATAGACATAGACAAGGTTATTGCAGACAAGGCGGGTAGCAAAGCACGCTTTGTGCCAGGCTTTGTGCGCTCTTGGCTTAAACGCATTGCACATCAAGACGAGATTAATGCCTTTATGGAACAAGTGGGCGATACGCAAGGCGTGCCTTGGCTCGATGCGGTAATGGACTTCCTTGACATTAGACTTGAGGTTGTGGGTATGGAAAATCTACCCGATGATGCAGACGGCAAGCACTTTACCTTTGTGAGTAATCACCCACTGGGTGGTCCTGATGGCATTGCCATTGGACAAATTTTAGGACACCGCTACGAGGGACACATTCGCTACTTAGTTAACGATTTGCTAATGAACCTTCATGGTTTAGCACCCTTGTGTGTACCCGTAAACATTACGGGCAAACAAAGCCGAGATTTACCACGACTTATTGATGCTACCTTCGCTAGCGACAATCACGTAATTATGTTTCCTGCACGATTGTGCTCACGCCGTGAAAAAGGCGTAGTTCACGATTTGCCATGGAACAAGGCTTTTATTAGTAAAAGCATTGAAACCCAACGTGATGTGGTGCCCATACACTTTGAAGGTCAAAACTCAGACCGCTTTTATAGACTGGCTTCATTAGGCAAGCGGCTTGGGCTGAAGTTTAACATTGCCATGCTATATTTGGCAGACGAGACCTTCTTACACCGACACAAAACATTTAAAGTAACCATTGGCAAACCCATTCCTTGGCAAACTTTTGATCGCACAAAACGACCCGCCGAATGGGCTAAATGGGTGGAAGACAAGGTGTATTCTTTGTAAAAGGATATTTCACCAAAAACATCCCCCCGAGAAAATGGTTCCCCAATAGCAAACGATTATCAATTTCTATATATTATGCAAGCCATAATTCCCCCTGTAGACAAGAAACTACTGAAGCAAGAACTTACGTCGGAAAGACTATTGCGCTCAACAAATAAGGCTGGAAATGAAATTTACATCGTGACCTACCAGCAAGCACCCAATGTGATGCGAGAAATTGGCAGACTGCGCGAAATAGCATTCCGTGCAGCAGGTGGTGGTACAGGTATGGAACTTGATTGGGACGAATTTGACACCTGCGAACACCCCTACTACCAACTTATTGTGTGGGATCCTGAAGCAGAACAGATTCTTGGTGGATATCGTTTCTTGCCAGGAAGCGAAATAGAATATGCAGCAGACGGACAACCTAAGTTGGCCACAAGCCACATGTTTCATTTCTCAGACGAGTTTCTACATACTTACATGGCAGATACGGTAGAGTTAGGTCGTTCTTTCGTCACACTTGAATATCAAAGCACACGTGCCATGAGCAAGGGTATTTTTGCCCTTGACAATCTTTGGGACGGACTGGGCGCTCTCACTGTGGTTATGCCCAACTTGAAATACTTTTTCGGCAAAATGACTATGTACCCCTCGTTTAACCGCGAGGCTCGTGACATGATTCTTTTCTTTTTGAACAAGCATTTTGGCGATAAAGATAAATTGGTTACCCCCATTACTCCACTTCAAATAGATACGCCCATAGAAAAGTTGCAACAACTCTTTGTGTGCGATGATTTTAAAAGCGACTACCGCATTCTTAACACCGAAGTGCGTAAATTGGGTTTCAACATTCCGCCTCTTGTCAATGCTTACATGGGCTTAAGCCCCACAATGCGTATGTTTGGCACTGCCATAAACCATGAATTTGGCGAGGTTGAAGAAACAGGCATTTTAATTGCCGTAGACGAAATTCTTGAACAAAAACGCATGCGCCACATTGACACCTTTGTAAAGGAACATCCTGACAGTCTTTGCGTGTTTGAACAAATTTTCAACCCCGAAAAATAAAGTTTTTACCCTTATACGTTTTCTTTATTCTTAATAAATCTTAAAAAGATGGCAACACATTGCCTTTCTTCGTAACTTTGCACCGAAATTTACGAAGATTCTGAATAAATGAACGTTTATGGGATAACAAAAGCTTGAAGATAAGCCTGCATGGCACAGTCCTTGCAGGCATTTGTTATGCTGTGACACAAAAAGTTGTGCCACCCCATCAGCGTCTACTTGAAGAACTATGCGACAACTAAAAATTAATAAAAGTATCACCAACCGCCAAAGTGCAGCGTTGGACAAGTATTTGGTAGAAATTGGACGTGAAGAACTCATCTCTACAGATGAAGAGGTAGAACTCGCCCAGCGTATCCACCGCGGTGGACCGGATGGACAAGCAGCCCTCGATCGTTTGACACGTGCAAATCTGCGTTTTGTTGTCAGTGTGGCTAAACAATACCAAAATCAAGGACTCGCGCTCAATGACTTGATTGACGAAGGTAACTTAGGACTTATCAAGGCAGCACAGAAATTTGACGAAACCCGTGGTTTTAAGTTCATTTCGTATGCTGTATGGTGGATTCGCCAAAGCATCCTACAAGCTATCTCAGAACAAAGTCGTATTGTGCGCATGCCGCTCAACCAAGTTGGTTTTCAAAGCAAGCTCAGTAAAGCTATTGTAAACTTCGAGCAACAATTTGAACGTCGCCCTTCTGTTGGCGAATTGGCAGAATTGCTCGACACAGATGTGAGCAAAGTACAAGAAGCACTTGGCACAAACGGCAAGAAAGTGAGCGTTGACGCACCTTTTGCTGAAGACGACTCAAACAGCCTTATCGACGTAATGACTGACGATTCTGCTCCTGGCACTGACAACCAAATGGAGAAGGAATCTCTTTCATCGGACTTGGATGCCGCCCTCAAAACACTGACAGATCGTGAACGTCAAGTATTGAAAATGCTTTTTGGTATTGGACGTAACGAAATGACTGCCGAAGAAGTTGCCAACACACTTAACCTTACACGCGAACGTGTTCGCCAAATTAAGGAACGTGCACTGCGTCGTTTGCGTGAAGCTGACAACATCAACATTTTGACTAAGTATTTGGGATAATTTCATCCTTCCTAAAATACAACTTCCTAACTGCGAGAAGCCTCAGCATGAGGTTTCTCGCTTTATTTTTATGAGTTGTTATGAGGATTTAGCCCGTTAAAGATAACCCATTTAAATACGCCATCAATTGACGTAAATAATCCAATAAAACCATGCAGAATTTATGGATTTTGAAATCCCCACCTAACGGGGTAATCCACTTAATATTCACTCTGTCTACGACAAAATATTAAGAAAAACACAACAAAATATTACTTTTTGAAATATTTACACCTATATTTACTCACATTTTGCTATATTTGCATTTAAAATAAAAACAAAGAATCAACCAAGAATGGATTTATTTATCAAAAAGAGTGCAGACGAACTATTGCTTGAAGCCGAAAATGAAGGCGGCAAAGGTTTAAGACGTGTGTTAGGCACATGGGGACTCATTGCTTTGGGCGTGGGAGTGATTATTGGCGCAGGCTTGTTTTCGGTGACAGGCATTGTGGCAGGCGAACATACAGGACCAGCCATTATTTTGAGTTTTGCTGTAGCTGCCATTTGCTGTGCTTTAGCAGGTCTATGCTATGCCGAATTTGCTTCGATGATTCCCGTAGCAGGCTCAGCCTACACCTATTCTTACTTTACCATGGGCGAACTTGTGGCATGGATTATAGGTTGGGACCTCGTGTTAGAATATGCCTTGGCAGCCATGACTGTGAGTATATCGTGGAGCCGATATTTCTGCATTATTATGCGTGACATTGGCATTCATCTACCCGTAGAATGGACAGCTTGTCCTGCCGATGGGGGTATATTTAATCTTCCTGCCACCTTACTCATTGTTTTACTCTCGCTCATTTTGATGCGTGGCACAAAAGGTAGCTCTAAGTTCAACGACTTTTTGGTAATACTCAAAGTTTCGGTGGTATTGCTCTTTATCATCATTGGCTTTAAATACATTCGTACCGATAACCTTACCCCATTTATCCCCGAAAACACAGGTACATTCGGTGAATATGGTTGGTCGGGCATACTGCGCGGTGCAGCGATTGTATTTTTTGCCTTCTTAGGTTTCGATGCTATTAGTACCGCAGCACAAGAGACTAAGAATCCTCGAAAAAATATGCCTATTGGCATACTCGGTTCATTGCTTATTTGCACCATACTCTACATGATTTTTGCCTTAGTCATGACGGGGGTAGTAGACTATCATGCTTATAAAGGTGCCGACAGCATAGCCCCTGCAGCTACAGCCATCGCACACATGGGCGAGGTTGGTAAAAATGGGGTTGTAATACCTGCCTATCCTTGGTTGAATCGTGGCATTATTTTAGCCATTTTGTTAGGATACACCAGTGTGGTGCTTGTAACCCTAATGGGGCAGAGCCGTGTGTTTTACAGTATGAGTAAAGATGGTTTGCTTCCTCCCATATTCTCGCACTTACACAAGCGTTTTCACACCCCCGCACGCAGCAATGCACTGTTTATGACAGTCATTGGTTTATTGGCAGGTGTGGTTCCTGCAAGTGTGGCAGGCGAAATGACTAGCATAGGCACCTTGTTTGCCTTCGCCTTGGTTTGCTTAGGAGTAATCGTTGTACGTCGCACACAACCCCATGCACCGCGTAGTTTTAAGACACCCTTCGTGCCTTGGATTCCAGCAGCAGGAGTTGTTTGTTGCGTAAGCATGATGTTGTTTTTGCCTGCCGACACATGGATACGTTTGGTAATGTGGATGCTTATAGGACTCGATATTTACGCTGCCTACGGTGTGACACACAGTGTGGTAGGTGGAGGCACCAAACAACGACATGGACAAACAATGCTCAATATTATTGGTGGCTTTATTGGCGTGCTTTGCGTCATCACGGGCTTTTGGCATCAACAGACCTTAGGATGGGATGCCGACACCACGCTATTTTGGATTGCCACAATCTTTGGTCTTGCCCACATATTCTTCTTTATTGTAAGAGGTTTTGTGGCGCATAAGCACGAATAAGGAATGCTTCGCTAAAAAGGAATATTTTCCAAGACACACACAAACTAAAACATAGACTATGAATTTATTTGTAAAGAAAACCGCAGAAGAGTTACTGCAAGAAGCAGAGAACGATGGTGGACGCGGACTTAAGCGCGTATTGGGTCCCTTTGGACTCATAGCACTGGGTGTTGGCGTAATTATTGGTGCTGGATTATTTTCGGTAACAGGCATTGTGGCAGGCGCCCACACAGGTCCTGCCATAGTCATTAGTTTTGCTTTGGCTGCCATTGCTTGTGCTTTAGCAGGTTTGTGTTATGCAGAATTTGCCTCAATGATTCCTGTTGCTGGTTCTGCCTACACCTATTCATATTTTACCATGGGCGAATTAGTGGCCTGGATTATTGGTTGGGATTTGGTGTTGGAATATGCAGTAGCAGCAGTAGCCATCTCTATTTCGTGGAGCAAATATTTCTGCATTATGATGAGCGACATAGGGTATGCTTTGCCCACAGAACTCACAGCTTGTCCCGCCGAAGGAGGTGCATTTAATTTGCCTGCAGCCATATTAGTTATTATTCTTTCGCTCATTTTAATGCGTGGCACGTCGGGCAGTTCTAAGTTTAACGACTTGATGGTTACGCTTAAAATTGCCGTGGTTTTAGCCTTTATAGGCATTGGCTTTAAATACATCAACACCGACAATCTTACGCCCTTTATTCCTACCAATACGGGTGTATTTGGCGAATATGGTTGGTCGGGCATACTGCGTGGTGCCGCCATTGTATTCTTTGCTTACATTGGTTTTGATGCTGTGAGCACTGCTGCACAAGAAACGAAGAATCCACGTCGCAACATGCCAATTGGCATTATGGGTTCGCTCATTGTATGCAGCGTTCTCTACATGGTATTCTCATTGGTTATGACAGGTGTAGTGAATTATAAAGAATATATTGGTGCCGATAGCATAGCCCCTGCTGCCACAGCTGTTGCCCACATGGGAGAAATGGGGGCAAATGGCACTATTGTTCCCGCATTTCCATGGTTGAATCGAGGTATTATTGTAGCTATTCTTTTGGGTTATGCCAGTGTAGTATTGGTAATGATGATGGGACAAAGTCGCGTGTTTTATAGCATGAGTAAAGATGGTTTGCTCCCTCCCCTCTTCTCGCACTTGCACAAGCGCTATCACACCCCTGCTCGTAGCAACCTTTTGTTCATGGTTCTAATCAGTATTTTAGCAGGTATTATTCCTCCAAGCGTAGCAGGCGAAATGACCAGTATCGGCACATTGTTTGCCTTTTCATTGGTATGTTTAGGTGTTATTGTGGTGCGTCGCACACAGCCTAATGCCCCACGTAGCTTTAAAACACCTTTTGTGCCTTGGGTGCCTGCTGCAGGATTGGTATGCTGCATTGGCATGATGCTATTTTTACCTGCCGAAACATGGATTCGCTTGGTAATGTGGATGCTTATAGGCATTGATATCTACTCATTTTATGGCATAAAACATAGTGTTATTGGAGGTGGTTCGGTGCGCCGTCATGGACAAACCATTTTGAGTTGCATAGGTGTGTTTGTAGCATTTCTTTGCATCGTCACAGGCTTTTGGCACCAACAAACTGTGGGTTGGCACGAAAGTCATCTCATGTTATGGATTGCAAGTGTCTTTGGCGTAGCACATATATTTTTCTTCTTAGTACGTGGCTTTTATAATTTAAGCTATAAAGAAAAGTAGACAAGTTATAAGTTCTGCTCAAAACAAAAGAGTTTAGGAGTTAAGAGAGGTGTATTGGTATTGCAACAAATCATCCTTCTTAACTCCTAAACTCTTTTATGTATAATCTTCTTTTATTAAGTAGGTGTTCAAAATTATTTTATACTATCAGCAGATGCTATTTTCACATTGAAAGCACGTTCTCGGGCGCATCTGTTTCCTTCGTTCTCAGTCACATAGCCCGCTATGACCCCCTTCGGTTCCCCCGTTGTCGGGGGACAGAAACCTTCGCCCACAGCTGCATCCCGATAACGCACTTTCAATGTAAAAATAATTTCGAACACCTACTTATACTCTGCTTCCTAACCTTAGCATCCAATAAATCAATCCGATAAAACCAAAGATGGCACCTGCATAGCCAATATAAGCAATGGAGAATTGAGAGCAAATAGCTCCGCCAACAAAAGCTCCACTGCCAATGCCTAAGTTGAATATGCCCGAGAAAATAGACATGGCTACAGAAGTACTCTCAGGAGTAGTAATTAAAATTATATTGCTCTGCATTGCTACATTATAGGCTGTAGCTGCTGCTCCCCATACACACAAGACTATTACCATAGGGATAATGCCTCCGCTTGTAACAGGATAAAGCAAGAACAAACAAAGGGTCATAGCAGCCACTATCAACGTGATGAATAACTTTCGGTTGCGATTGTAATATTTCGAAAAGGCTATGCTGCCTAAAAATCCTGCACCACCATACACCATTAAGGCGGTTGTTACCCAACCATCTGCCATGTGCGAAACTTGTTTCAAGAAGGGTTCGATATAACTATACGCTACATAATACGAACTGGAAATGAGCAACGTAAAGATATACAACCCTATAATGCCTTGTTGTTTGAGCAAAGCTGGCAACTTTTTTGGTGAAAATCCACCACGACTTGGCACCTTGGGCAAGCGCCATGCCATGTAAAGAAGGGTGAAGGCTGAGAATATGCCTATGCTTAAAAAAGTCATGCGCCAACCCACATGCAAACCGATAATACGTCCTAAGGGCATGCCCAAAATCATGGCAATAGACGAACCTGTGACCACCATACTCAAGGCTATAGAACGATAACGATCGGGCACAATACGCACAGCTATAGGCGAAATAACCGACCAAAACACAGCATGTGCACACGCCACACCAATACGCGAACACATAAGCATGGCATAACTGGTTGAGGCGTAAGACATGAATTGAAAAACACTGAAAAGTCCTAATAACCAAAGCATCAAGCGCTTCATTTCCATTTTCGATACCAAGAGCATCAAGGGCAATGACAATATCATCACAGCCCAGGCATATACGGATATCAGCATCCCCACAGTAGCCTCGGTTAGTCCAAAGTCGTTTTTAATGTCTGTAAGCAGTCCGATAGGGATAAACTCGGATGTGTTAAAAATAAAGGTAGCAAAGGTCAGTCCCAACAATGACAGCCAGTTAACCCACGACATTTTGTTCTCCATTCTTAATCGTTTAGTTTTGTGTAGTTATTTTGTAGTCTTTGTGTAGTTTCGGGTGCAAAGTTACATATAATTCGTTTTTATTCGTTACATTTGTACACAGAAGCTTCAAGTAGATAATGAAGTCGTCTAAACTTTTCTGACGAAGACTTCAATCAATTACGATCAACTACTTTAGCTCAATCATTTTATTATTCACTCAAGTATTTTCCTACCATGATACTATCTAACCTATCAGACAGTCATCTTATTGAGGCACTACACCCAAGTTTTAAATCTGTGTTCGACTATATTAAGAAGAACGATTTGAGCAAAGTGCCTACTGGACGCGTCACGCTCGATGCCGACAACATTTTTATCAATATCGACGATGCCAAACTTCGCACCAAAAGTGAACAGGTGCTTGAACTTCACCGCCAATATATTGACATTCACATTCCACTAAGTGGCGAGGAAATCGTTGGTTGGACACCTCTTTGCGACTTAAAAGAACCAAGTATCGACCCTTTCAATATTGAAAGCGACTTTGCTCTTTACGCGCAAAAGCCCTCCACTTATTTCACAGTAAAACCGGGACAATTTTACATTATGTTTCCCGAAGACGCACACGCTCCCATCATTGGCAAAGGTACATTGCGTAAGCTTATTGCAAAAGTAAGAATTGTGCAATAAGTAGGTACTCAAAAATAATTATGAAACCTTACTAAGCAAAAAGGAGGGTGTGTCAAAACGATGCATCCTCTTTTTTTTATAAACAAAACCCCGACTTT
>UQQN01000085.1 GCA_900543155.1 uncultured Prevotella sp. | reverse complement strand
CTGAACTGTGCGATAGTTCCGTTGATTGTCACACGTCCCATGATAGGGACAATTCCGTTTCTCTCCTTGCTTCCGTTTACATAGAAGACTGTCTTGAATGTACTTCTCATAATTCCTTGCTTTTTGTTCTGTGCAAAATTAAATCATGAGAGTTGCATGGCAAATTCACAACCTGTGCAGAATTGAGAAGTAAAAACCGAAGCCGTTAAAAATGCTTATTAGAGCGTTTCTTTGAGGTAATGACTTGAAAGCGTTTCTACTTCTCAAATCCGCCATTTTCGCATTTCCTCACGAATGCCACAAAAAGCCAACGACTGCCACAACCACTTGAAACTCAAAACAAAAGCTCAAATCTGCTATTTTTTGCTTTTTTAGTCATTCTTTTTCCGAAAAATCCGAGCATCGGACGGATAAAATATAGATTTGAATTTATACTAACATTATCTGCCTATCCAAACAACTCGCGCAAAGCATCTTCTACTCGACTAACGGGTACCACTTCGATACCCTTTGTAGCTGTCTGCTCTAAAGATTTAACATTGCCTTCGGGAATAAGGATGCGCTTAAAACCGAGCTTTGCAGCCTCAGACACGCGTTGACCAATGCGCGTAACAGAACGAATTTCTCCACTCAAGCCTACTTCCCCCGCCATGCACACGCCTTGTTCTATAGGAGTATCAACATTGCTCGAAAGCACGGAGGCTATAACAGAAAGGTCGATGGCTGGATCGGTAACACGCAAGCCACCTGCTATGTTTAAAAACACATCTTTGGCACCGAGTTTAAAACCTACACGCTTTTCGAGTACGGCAAGCAACATATTGAGTCGACGTAAATCGAAACCTGTGGCTGAACGCTGGGGAGTGCCATAAACAGCAGACGACACCAAGGCTTGCGTTTCAATAAGGAAAGGACGTACCCCCTCGATGGTAGCAGCTACAGCAGTACCACTGAGTTCACCCCCTGTTTGTGTTAATAACATTTCAGAGGGATTGTCTACCATGCGTAAGCCATCACCGCGCATTTCGTAAATACCTAATTCGGAGGTTGAACCAAAACGATTTTTTATGCTACGCAATATACGGTACATATAATGCAAGTCACCCTCAAATTGCAACACGGTGTCGACTATATGCTCTAAGACTTTAGGACCTGCAATAACGCCATCCTTTGTTATATGTCCTACAAGAATAACAGGAACCCCACTCTCTTTGGCAAACTTAAGCAATGAAGCAGCACACTCGCGTATCTGTGTGACCGAACCTGGCGAAGAATCTACATTCTCAACCGACATGGTTTGAATAGAGTCGACAATGAGCAAATTGGGTTGCACATTGCGTATGTGGGTGAAAATTTGTTCTAAACGAGTTTCGCACAACAGCATGACATCGGCTGTGTGTTGAGGAATACGGTCGGCACGTAGCTTAATTTGACGTTCACTTTCCTCACCACTCACATAAAGCACCTTCATGCCTGCCATGCGCACTACCGTTTGTAGTAATAAGGTAGATTTACCTATACCAGGTTCACCACCAATAAGGGTAATAGAACCTGGTACAATGCCTCCACCAAGCACACGGTTAAGTTCACTATCGGCAGTGAGAATGCGTGGTTCTTCTTTAGCCTCAACCTGCGATAGAGCTATAGGTTGAGGATTACTGCGATCAATACCTGTTAGGGCTTGACGCGCACGACGCTCTGTATTGATGGCATTAGGACTTTCGGGACGTATAACCATTTCTTTCATGGTGTTCCACGCTCCGCATGAGGGACATTTACCCACCCACTTAGGAGAGTCCATGCCACATTCTGAACAAACGTATACAGTTTTTGATTTCGCCACTTGTGATTCTATTTGTGCAATGATAATAAATGCGTATGGGACTACAACTGGACTTTACACAAAATGTAGTTCCCTTGGCACAACACTATTACATTCCCTCGAGCGCACGTTTCATGGCAACGAGTTCTTCTTTTACCTTGCGTAATCTTTGAACAGCCTCAAGAGGTTGCGACACACCTTGTCGGTTTTGTTTCAAGACCTCGCGTGCAGCCGCAAGTTTAAGTCCACGCACCTTCACTAGGTCGTAGATAATGCGAATTTTCTCAATATCCTCTTTGGTATAGCGGCGCACACCACGGGCTGATTTTTTGGGCTTGATTTGCGTGGGAAACTGCTTCTCCCAATAACGCAAAAGGGTTTCGCTAACATCTAACTCTTGCGCCACTTCGCTAATGGTGTAATACAGTTTTTCGTCGGTTATTATACTATCTGCCATAGGATTTGTGATTTTGGGGGTTGATAGGGTCTTCTATTATATCTGAAAACTATATGAGTTCGCATTAAATGCTATTTTTTGTTTTAAAATAGAATGCAAGGCAAGCCATCAGAATATTAGAACTTGTTCATCAGTTTTTTAGAACAGACCTTATATCTTGCAAACTTACAAAAATATGCTTACATAGCCCCTTGTTTATCAACAAAAAAAGGAAACTCGGGGTGCATAGCGTATGCAATCCCTTGTTTCCCTGTGTTGTGTCATTGCAGTTTAGTCAAGCTCGTATGTGAGGATGCTTAGAGCACCTTGTCGTAAACGGGCGGAGTGCTTACACCATGCTTCACGAATGTTTCAGCAATGAATGCCTGCTGCTCGGCATTGATGGGCTTTTCGCCATTCTTGAGGTGGTAGTAAAGGCCTTTACCAAAGTGTGCTACCAAATCTTGCTTTATGGCTGAGGCTACTGATGTGCTAACTTCATCGTAAATGTTAGACATGCCTTGTGCCAACCCCTCTTGGGGTTTGTTTGTGTTGTTGTTTTCCATTTCTGTGTCGTTGTATAGAAATTTATGAGTGCGAAAGTACTAAAAACTTTTGAGTTTTCGGGTCCTTGCACCTTAGTTTTTTATTTTGTTTGGTCGGTTTTGAACTTCTTTATCAAGAAACTCGGTGTTAAACGCAAGTATATCCCTGCATCGAAGTCGTTGGTCATGCTGCGATGGGTGTAAGTGTGGTCGTTGGCATTCCACACGCCGCTTTCGTGGTGAAGATCGAAACCTAAACGTACTCCCCACGAGAATCCTTTACCTAAATATTGTGCGTATTCTGCACGGAGCAAGAACATGCGAGGGTTGTTAAGCGTAATGCCTTTTGTGCTGGTACTCATGCTGCTATACAAGGTACTGCCCAAGATAGGTATATATTGATGCGATGCCCAATAACCTGCAGTAAGACGTACGCGCCACACCTGAGCATGGGCTTGGGCTAAAAATCCATATCCCTTGTCGAAGGGTAAAGCAGTGCCACACTGTTGACTAAAATAAGTGCCAAGAACTTCGGCACCAAGTGACACAGGACATTGCGTGCGCAAAGGCACATTAAAACCAACGCCTGCTGCAGCATTGAGCCATGTTTTGATGCTGCGATCTTGAGCTTCGGTATTTACTTCTCCACCCGTGTGTTGCATAAGTAACTGCAAAGGGATGTGCCATTGAAAGCGAGCTTTACGACGCGAAGGTTTAAAACGGGTAGACAAACCAAAACAAAAACGCTCTTGACGTTTGTCATCACGGAATATAAAGTCTTGCCAATTAACCCATGCATCTAAATCCATCCAATGAGGATTGTACAACACCTGTACACCCGTTTCAGGGTCACCACTGATGTTCATTTCGTCGTTATAAAGAGGCTCTGCTAACCCATGTGCCGACTTTCCATAAAGCGTACCAAGCACGATGTTTACCTGCGGAGTAAGCTGTAAATTGGCACGTATAATAGGCACACAATGAAAAGCCTTGGTGGTGTGTTGCGCCTCAGCCGATTCCAAATTGGCATAGTTGGCATTCGGATAATTACTGGCACCCCAAAAATGAAGCATAAACACACCCGTTTCGAACTTCAAATTAGTTAATGGCTGGTAACTCACACTAGGACTAAGCCATACTCCTGGTAGCGTATAACCTTTAATAAGATGCTTGCTATTGTATTCGTTGTCACGAAAAAAAGTCATGGCATCGACCGTTGCCCGCAACTCATTCTTACCCTCGGCATTAAGCTTAGCGCTCTCGGGGCTA
Organism: uncultured Prevotella sp.; assembly: GCA_900543155.1. Classification (GTDB taxonomy): domain Bacteria; phylum Bacteroidota; class Bacteroidia; order Bacteroidales; family Bacteroidaceae; genus Alloprevotella. The sequence goes on along the minus strand of UQQN01000085.1, from coordinate 6,653 downwards.
TACACTAAAGAGTCCAACTGAGCTTTCACACTCGTCGGACTGCATATTGTCAATATCAAAAAGATGAAAAGCGCAAAACGCTTCATTACTGTAGACTTATTTTGGGGGTTGATGTTATTTTTTCATTGCAAACTTACACAAAAAACTTCAAATTCACACCGTAACGCAGAAAAAACTACGATTCGTAAGCCATAGGCTCAAAATTGTTGTGTACCTTTGCAAACAGAAAATCTTATAATATTATTATATATCACACTACAATCATGGCAAAGAAAGCACTTCTTATGATTTTGGATGGTTGGGGCATTGGTAAGCACAACCACGGCGACGTTATCTTTGAAACTCCCACTCCTTTTATGGATCACCTCAACGCAACTTATCCTCACTCAGAGCTCTTGGCTTGTGGCGAGAACGTAGGTTTGCCCGATGGACAGATGGGTAACTCTGAAGTAGGTCACCTTAACATTGGTGCTGGTCGCATCGTTTACCAAGACTTGGTAAAGATTAACCGTGCATGTGCCGATGGTTCTATCATGCAAAATCCCGAAATTGTTTCGGCTTACGAATATGCTAAGAAGAATGGCAAGGGTCTTCACCTCATGGGCTTGACCTCAACTGGTGGTGTACACTCTTCATTAAACCACCTCTTTAAGCTTATTGAAATTGCTAAGGAATATGGCGTAGCAACTAATACTTACGTTCACTGCTTTATGGATGGTCGTGACACTGACCCCAAGAGTGGTAAGGGCTTTATCAACGACTTGCAGGGTGTTTGCAACGAAAACGGTGCACACATCGCAAGCATCGTAGGTCGTTTCTATGCTATGGACCGCGATAAGCGTTGGAACCGCGTTAAGGTGGCTTACGACCTTCTCGTTGAAGGTAAGGGCCGTCAGGTTACCGATATGGTTGAAGGCGTACAGAGCTGCTATGACACAGACTCTGAAGACCACAAGAACACTGACGAGTTCATGGAACCGCTCGTTAATGCAAACGTAGACGGACGCATTAAGGAAGGCGACGTGGTTATCTTCTTCAACTACCGCAACGACCGCGCTAAGGAACTTACCGTAGTGCTCACTCAGCAGGATATGCCCGAAGAAGGTATGCACACCATCCCCGGCTTGCAATACTACTGCATGACTCCCTATGATGCTTCATTCAAGGGTGTTCACATTCTCTTCCCTAAAGAGAACGTACAGAATACACTCGGCGAATACATCTCAAACCAAGGCTTGAAGCAACTCCACACTGCTGAAACTGAAAAGTACGCACACGTTACTTTCTTCTTCAATGGTGGTCGCGAAACTCCCTACGAAGACGAAGATCGTATTCTTGTAGCTTCACCTAAGGTAGCTACTTACGACTTGAAGCCCGAAATGTCTGCTTTCGAAGTTAAGGACAAATTGGTTGCAGCTATCAAGGAGAACAAGTACGACTTTATCGTAGTGAACTTTGCCAATGGCGACATGGTAGGTCACACAGGTATTTACGAAGCTATCGAGAAAGCTGTAAAGGCTGTAGATGCTTGCGTAAAGGACGTAGTTACTGCTGCTAACGAAGTTGGTTACGAAACCATCATCATTGCTGACCATGGTAATGCTGACAACGCAGAGAATGCAGATGGTACTCCTAACACTGCACACTCATTGAATCCTGTTCCGTTCATCTATGTAACTGAGAACAAGAACGCTAAGGTTCAGAATGGCGTATTGGCAGACGTTGCACCTTCTATCCTCCACATTATGGGATTGAAGCAACCCGCCGAAATGACTGGTAAGGACTTGATCGAAGACTAATATTTGAGTCTTTTAAAACCCTAAAAATGCTGTTTGGTAATTTATCAAACAGCATTTTTTGTGTCGTAGATTAAAGGAAACGGAAACAGCTACATAACCATTTCGAATAATCAAATCAAAATCTTAATCTAGACGTTTTAATTTAACGCCCACATTAGATATTCCTGGTAACATTTCGCTACGCATAAGGTGATTCACTGTGATGTAGCCACAACTGCCAGTGGGAATATCAATCGTTTTCCACTCATAAGTGTATTGATTAAAACTTACGCCACTACCATTCGCATCTCCGTGTTCATCTGTAAGGCTAATATTCACGGTATCGCGGAATGTACGTTCGGGATTTTTCCAATGTTGGCACACTAACAGCGTGATGCTTTGATAAGGATAGGGTATGCTGACAGAGGTGCGAAGCCCAAGCGTAATTTGATATTTACCTGCAGTTTTTAGGGTGTCGACATTAAACTTTAAACTATCACCAGGCTCCCACCCTTCAACCAGAGTAGAACAATAATGGTTGTAGGAGGTACGGGGATTGCCACAAGCGCACACCATAGCTGCCACACAAGCTATACACACAACCATTAAACCGTGAAATAGTTTTTGCAAACGAAGTAGTGAATGTTTCATTTCGAACTAAGTAAAAGAGAGACGCACTTTAGCATTTCGGCATCCCTATTATGTATTAAGAGCTATTGCGCTTTTGTATTTTAGGGTTGTTCCAATTTTCTTTTGGAACAACCCTAATTTTATTCGTTTACAGGTGCATTTCCATTTCGGCGTTCATTGCGTCCACCTTCGCGATTATTATTTCGGTCACGGCGTTCACTATTTTCACGATTGCCACCATTGTCACGATTATTTCCACCTTCACGACGATCGCGACGGTCACGACGACGATTATTGTCACGGCGGTCACGGCGCTGTGTTTGGTTAGCCCCATTATTATCGCCCTTTTGCGAATTATCAGCATCGTTTTGGCGGTTTTCGCCTTCATTACGGCGTCCTTCACCGCGTTGTGCAGCACGAGCTTCACCCTTATTGTTGCGACGCTCACGACGGTTCTTGTTACGTTTACTCTTGTCAAATCGCGTAAGGTCGTCTTGCTCAGCCAAGTCTACGGGGCCCTTAGGAGCAACCATTTCCTCAACCAAAAGCGTATCAGGTTTTTCACCATTGGCATTCATTGCCAAAACCTCTTTGGCACGCTCTGCCGTAATGGTCACAAGGTTCGCCCCCATTCGTCGGTCACTACTGTAAGTAACAAGACCAGCCAAGGTATCCGCCTTAAAGAAGTAGTATGTTCCATCAATCGTATCGAGTGTGGCATTACGTTCGGGCAACTTACGAGCAGCCTCCATGTAAGTATCTACTTCATAATTCAAGCAGCACTTAAGTTTAGCACATTGTCCTGCAAGTTTCTGCGGGTTAGGTGTGATGTCCTGAAAACGTGCGGCAGCAGTGCTTACCGAACTAAAATTCTTCATCCACGTGGCACAACAAAGTTCACGACCACACGGACCTATACCACCAATACGGCCTGCCTCTTGGCGAGCACCAATCTGCTTCATTTCAATGCGCACACGAAAGGCTTCAGCCAACACCTTAATGAGTTTACGGAAGTCTACGCGTGCATCAGCGATATAGTAGAAAATGGCTTTATTTCCATCACCTTGATATTCTACATCGCCAATCTTCATTTGTAATTCGAGGTCTTTAGCTATTTGTCGCGAACGAATCATCGTTTCGTGCTCGCGAGCCTTTGCCTCTTCATACTTTTCGATATCGGTGGGACGTGCTTTTCTATAAATGCGTTTTATTTCAAAACCTGGCTTAAGATTCGCCTTTTGCATTTGCAACAAAACCAATTTGCCTGTGAGCGAAACCACACCAATATCGTGTCCAGGTTGTGCCTCTACCGCTACAGTATCGCCCTTTTGCAAGTCGAGGTGGTTATCGTTACGATAAAAACCTTTGCGAGTATTTTTAAATTGCACCTCTACAAAGTCGGTTGTTTCTACATTACCTGGCACATCGGCTAAATAGTCGTATGAGTTGAGTTGATGATCACTTCGACCGCAGCCCTTGGCAGACAAACCACGCAAGTTGCCGTCGCCCCATTGACAAAAGCCACAGCCACAGTTGTCACAACCACCACTACAAGCACTGCCACAGTTGCCCGAATTGCCACATTCTCCAGCATGAGCACAAGTTCCCATAGCAACATTCGCGCCCATATCGTTGCAGTTGTCCGTCTGCAAAGCATCGCTGGCAACCATCGAATCGAGCATATCGTTATTTTGTTCAGTAGTCATTGAATAATATATTATTTGATAAGAAGCACGATCATCTTGAGCGAGAAATCAAAGAACACCATAATGGCACTCACGTTTTGCTCAATATCGCGCTGAGCAGCAGAGATTTCGTCCATAATGCCTATCACATTTCGCTCGTTAATAAAACGTGCAAAGTTCACGGCAAAATCCGTTTCCTGCTTATTCATATAATTGAGTTCTGGATTGCGGAAATTATACATAAAATTTTCGCGCACCAGTCTTTGTGCATATTGCAAAAAAGCCTTCTGTTTTTCGCGTCCCCATTGCGAAAGTTGCACTGACCATTCATGCAAATCCTTAATTTTGCGCATATAACACAAACGCATAAATAGCACAAAAAGGTCGAAGAACTGTGCATCGTCAGCATTCATTGTCACCTGTGCCAATGCCTGCGTGTAACTACCTGCTGCAGCACGTGCCACCATCAGTGCATCGTCGGGTTGCAAACCATTGAATCGCTGCAGAGCATCCGTCAGCTCACTTGTCTGCAAAGGCGGAAAATCAATACGCTGCGTACGACTTAAGATGGTAGACAACATCCTTTCGGGATTGTTGGCAGTAAGGATGAATACGGTTTGCGAAGGCGGTTCTTCAAGAATTTTGAGCAGTTTGTTTGCACATTCTTGGTTCATCTGCTCTGCCAACCACACTATTACCACACGATAACCACCTTGACTACTCACGCTTGCCAATTTGGTTATGATGTTGTTAGCCTCAGCCACATTGATTAGCGACTGCTGATTTTCGACCCCCATGCACTGCAACCAAGTTTGTCGGTTAAAATAGGGCGTCAACTGAAGTTGCTTACGCCATTGTGGCAAAAATTGGTCACTCAGCACCACCCCACTCTGCCCTTTGGGCTTAATGGTAGGCAAAATAAAGTGAAGGTCGGGGTGTGCACACTTTTGCACCATGTGGCAGGCAGGGCATTCGCCACAAGCCTCACCCTCAGGCGTTACGTTTTTACACAACAAACGCTGCGCCAAGGCAAGCGCCATGGGCAGTTTACCACTCCCCTCAGGTCCGGCAAAAAGCAGGGCATGAGGAATGCGGCCTTCGGCGAGCATCTTTTTAAGTTGTTGCTTCACCGTGCTTTGTCCTATCACTTCTTTAAATTGCATGGTGTTATAGTCTATGACAGACAAAGTTAATATTTGAAGCGGAAAGTACAAAACATTTCACGCAAAACTTCTATTTACCACAAAATAAAATCCTTCAATTCACTTTGACAACCTACTTACTTTCTGTATTTTTGCATTCAACAAACTAAAAACTTTCACACACATCTAAAATGAAAAAGACAGATATTACAACACTTGCCAAAGAGAATGCTTTCGATATTATTGGCAAAGAATGGATGTTGGTAACAGGTGGCACCAAAGATAAATTCAACATGATGACTGCCTCATGGGGTGGCATTGGTTATTTGTGGAATAAACCCGTAGCCTTTGTTTTTATTCGTCCCGAACGCGCCACTTATCCCTTGATTGAGAACAACGAGCACTTTACCCTTTCGTTTTTAGGACACGACGAGTCTATGCGCCACATCTACAATTTCTGTGGTAGCAAGTCTGGTCGCAATTTCGACAAGGCAAAAGAAACAGGTCTCATCCCCATTGAAACCGAACAGGGTGCTATTACCTACGAGCAAGCTCGCCTCACCATTGAATGCCGCAAGCTCTTCCGTTCTGATTTCAAGCCCGAAGAATTTCTCGACGAAGCTGTCCTCACCCGTTGGTATAACGACCAGCCAGGTGGTTCTCTTCACACAATGTACGTGGCAGAGATTGAAAATGTGTATGTAAAGGAATAATCCCCTTCTACACACTAAGAATGGTTCTAAAAAAACTGATTTGACTTTTCTAAAATATCAAACCGCTCAGAAGCAACAATTCTTCTGAGCGGTTTTTTATTTATGGTTTAGATTATCGTAAAGGAAGCGATTTCCAAGTATTCAACATTGTGCCTGATGTAACCACCGTAGGCGTTTGCTCCTTACCTTTTATTACGTTTCAATTTATCCAAATTTTTCTTTGCTAAGTCATAATTTTGAGCAGCCGCCTTTTCATACCAATAAACTGCCTTGGAATAATCTTGCGGCACACCTCGACCCGCTCCATAGCAAGAACCTAAATTATTTTGTGCAGGAGCAACACCTTGATTTGCCGCCTTTTCATACCAATAAACAGCCTTAGAATAATCTTGCGGCACACCTTCACCATTTGCATAGCTATTACCTAAATTAAATTGTGCAGAAGCATCACCTTGATTTGCCGCCTTTTTATACCAATAAACAGCCTTAGAATAATCTTGCGACACACCTTCACCTTTTTCATAACAAAAACCTAAATTAGTTTGTGCAAGAGCAACACCTTGATTTGCCGCCTTTTCATACCAATAAGCAGCCTTAGAATAATCTTGCGGCACACCTTCACCTTTTACATAACTATTACCTAAATTAAATTGTGCAAGAGCAACACCTTGATTTGCCGCCTTTTCATACCAATAAGCAGCCTTA
>UQQN01000084.1 GCA_900543155.1 uncultured Prevotella sp. | reverse complement strand
ACATCAAAATCCTACAAAATCGTGCAGAAAAATATTATAGATTTTGAACACCCTATCTAATGTGGTAATCCCTTGTAACATCCTTTTTTGATACCTAATATCATACATGAGGTATTTTTTATCATTGAATGTTCATAAAAATGTGGTTTCACTTGCCTAAGTGATTAATTATCAATGACTTTGTGGTCATACAGAAAACATTACTTATGAAACGACATTACGAAGAATTAAAGATATGAAAAGACTCTTCCAATCGTAAGCCTTTATTTATGCGATTAACACATAGTTTTTTTTCAGAAAATACATTTTCGGAACCGCCGTTCCGAAAAATGAAGACACACAAATAATATTTTATCTTTTAAAATAAGAAAGATAAGATATTGGTTTTCAGCCACTTTTCATTATCTTTGCATTCGGAACCGTCGTTTCGGAAACAGCGGTTCCGAAAATGAGTGAAAAAGAACATAGGAAACCCATAGGTAATACATAATAAGTAAATAGGCGTTTCTCGCACCAACCACTTCATGGGTTGTTTTTGCGAGAAACGCCTATTATATATCTATATATAGCGGTTTATCGGATGGCTGAGAGCATATTAGCTAAACCGTCGGCTGCCTGCTGCAAAGGTTTTGCCACCATGCCCTTCATAAAGAAGTTTACTTCGGCACCCACAGTAACACGCATTTTGGTTTCGTAATCACCGTGGGGCAATAACTGAATCCAAACATAAAGTTGGAGGGGCGAACCTTCTGAGGCAAACTTAATGCACTTAGGCTCTTCACGTTCAACGACACGCAAGGTAATGTTGCCCATAGGTGAAGCAATATGGATGGCGTCGGTTTCGAAACTAAGACCTTCGGCATACGTTTTCAGCTCTTCTATTTTGTCGGCAGGAACTTGTTCGTTAATGCGCTGCTGCACTTCGGGATTATTAAGTGCGTCTTTTACTGCAGCAAAATTGTTTAAGTCGGCAAAACGGCTATATATTACCTGCTGTGCCTGCGGAACGAGCTTTACTTCGCTCTCAAATTTTGATAATGACATAGAGATGTTTTATTTATTTTGGGCGCAAAGTTAATAATTAAGTAGCATTAAAAAAATAGGGTATTCAAAATCCGACGAAAAACATGCACGATTTTCGGCAAACTTTGAACACCCTAAAAAATTATTCAAAAAGTTGGATCTAAAAAATTAGCTCAAACCAATAATTTCGCCATCTACATAATCGATGTGGTTGGCTTGAGGATCTTTAGGCAAACCAGGCATGCGCAAGATATCGCCTGCAATGGCAACAATCATTTCGGCACCAGCATTAAGCACTACGTCCTTGATGAGAATATTGAAGCCACTCACAGCACCATATTGCTTGGCATCGGCAGAGAAAGAGAATTGTGTCTTGGCAATGCACACAGGGAAGTGCGCCATATTGTGTTCTTCTGCCAACTTGATGCGCTTAAGGGCAGGCTTAGCAAATGTTACGCTGGCTGCACCATAAATGGTCTTTGCCACTTTCTCAATTTTTGTCTTGATAGAATCGTTATCGTCGTAAGTGAAGTGGAGGGGCTTTTGTGAAGGATTCTTTTCGATTGTATCGACCACGAGTTGTGCCATTTCTTTACCACCCTCACCACCTTGTGCAAAGGCATTGTTAATTACGAAGGGTACGCCCAACGATTGTTCACAATGTTCGCGGAGAAGAGCCATTTCAGCATCGGTATCATCAGCAAAACGATTGAACACCACTACCACACTCTGTCCGAAACCTTGGAGATTGTGTACATGACGATCGAGGTTAGCCAATCCCTTGCGCAAACCTTCTTCATTGGGTTCTTTAATTTTATCGAGGTCTACACCACCGTGCATCTTCAAGCCTTGTGCAGTAGCAACAATCACTGTAAGGTCGGGTTCAAGTCCACTCTTGCGACAAAGAATGTTGTAGAACTTCTCAGCACCTAAGTCAGCACCAAAGCCAGCCTCAGTAATAGTGTAGTCGGCATGACTAAGCGACATGCGTGTAGCAATGAGAGAGTTGCAACCATGCGCAATATTGGCAAATGGACCACCATGCACAATAGCAGGTGTATTCTCGGTAGTCTGCACCAAGTTAGGCTGAATAGCATCCTTAAGCAATACCATGATAGCACCCGCTACGCCGAGGTCTTTCACGGTGAAAGGTTTACCCTCGTAAGTGTAGCCAAGGAGGATGTTTTCAATGCGACGGCGAAGGTCAGCCTCATCTTGTGCCAAACAAAGAATTGCCATCAATTCGGAAGCAGGTGTAATGTCGAAACCAGCCTGCTGCGTAATGCCATTTGTAGCAGGACCAAGACCTGTCACAATGCTACGCAAAGAGCGGTCGTTTACATCGAGCACACGACGCCAAAGAATTTCGCGAAGTCCGAAACCTTCTTTCTCGTGCTGATAGAGATAGTTGTCGAGCAAGGCAGCAATCATATTGTGTGCCGAAGTAATGGCATGGAAGTCGCCTGTAAAGTGCAGGTTAATACGCTCCATAGGCAATACTTGAGCATAGCCACCTCCTGCGGCTCCACCCTTCATACCAAAGCAAGGACCGAGTGAAGGCTCGCGCAATGCCACGCAAGCACGTTTACCAATGGCGTTAAGACCAAGTGCCAAACCAATGCTCACTGTGGTTTTGCCAATACCCGCACGAGTAGCGGTGATGGCAGTAACCAAGATGAGTTTACCTTTTTTCTTCTCGTCGATGAGCGAAAGAGGTAGTTTAGCAATATATTTGCCGTAATGTTCAATGGCATCGGGGTTAATACCGAGTTGTTGTGCCACTTCGTCAATGCGTTTAAGCTGTGTGCTGTGCGCAATTTCAATATCCGTCTTCATTGATTGTATATAATAAGGAAGTATTATTTTGCTTTTATGCAATTCCGCTATACGTGCCTCTGTGCGGAATTTTTAATGTAAAGAAGAGAGACACGCTTTCTCTCTACAAAGGTACAGTTAAATGACCTAACAACAAAGTTTTGAACGAATAATCCGTGTTTTTATTGCATAAAATCAACATTTCATGCATAATTGTAACTTTTTAATATCAAATTTGACTACCCTTGCAGAAAAACTTACTAATTTTGCAAGCAGAAATGGTTATGAAGTCGTCTAAACTTTTATGAAGTTCAAGATTTGCCTTTATTTTTGAAGCGATTTGGGGCATTGAAGAGGGAGTGTAGCGAGCTACACGACCGATGAAAGGTCAAAAAGCGGTCAAAAAGAAAGGTAAAGATTGAATTTAGAAGAGATAAAAATTTAAATCTAATCTTCGCCAGAAAAGTTTAGACGACTTCTATAGATACCAACAGATCAACCCAACTCTTTGAAAAAAAGAGAAAAACAAACACAATACAGATTAACCAATGAAGAAAAGCTTACTCTTGTTTCTGGCAGGGGCTGCTTGTTGCATAGGCACATACGCACAGCAACAAACCAGCAGTGCTGCACTTAAGAAATTCCAGTATGACGACCGCGCCATTATGACGAATATGTCAGACAATGGCAAATGGGCAACCTTCACCGCATCGAATGCAGAGAATCCTCTGCTCCACTTGGGTGCACGTGTTGTAGACGTGAACACAGGTACTGCAACGGTGTTGATTGACGGACTAAATGCCGACACCATTAAAACGCATAGTGCTGACGACGTAACCAACGATGGTAACATTGTGGTAGGTCAACTCAACGAAAAGCCTGCCTACTACACCACCTCTACTAAAAAATGGACTTTCTTGCCCACTGGCTACGACAACGCTACAACAGGTGGCATTAGCTGTGTAACACCCGACGGACACTATGCCGTGGGAACTTCTTACCCCAACTTAAAGACTGAGTCTATTGATGCTGCCGAGGCTCCCGTAATGTGGGACTTGACCACAGGCAAGGTTGTGCCTACGAACAACTTGCCTAAGTTGGACATGGCACACACAGACACACACCAAAACCGCTTTGTAGGTATTTCGGCTGACGGTAAAAAGATTTTGGGGTGTATGTCATACTCTTCCCTTCCTTCGTGGAATGATGAGGGTGGCTGCTTCTACTATGTATATAATGTAGAGAAACAAAACTACACTGTAATTGGTTTTACTGAAAACGACACAAAGAAATGGACACCACAGGTTGAAAACTTGCTCTTCGTGTCTGAAGCAAGACTGAACAACAATGGTACCTATGTGTCGGGGTTAGCTTACTTGACTACTGAACACGCCGTTCCTTTTCTCTATGATGTTGAAAAGAACAGCATCAAGTTGTATGACGATGCTGAAAGCTATGACTACGCCTCGTGGATAACCGACAACGAAGGTAATGTTTTTGCTGCCGGACCTGATGCCAATCCTTATCGTAACTGTGTTATCCGCACTGGCAACTACTGGGTAGACATTGCACAGATTGTGAAGCAGAAATATAACATCGACATTGCTGCAAAAACAGGTTACGACAACTCAGGTACGCCTGTTTCGGTGAGCGACGATGGTTTGACTCTCGGTTTGTTCTTGGGCGATGTAGATAGCTACGTTCTTAAGTTCACCGAACCCATCCACACCACTGCAGCCAACACCAACTTGCTCAGCACCTATACAACCAATCCGGCTGATGGTGCCAACATCTCTAAGTTGAGCACACTGAAGGTTACCTTTACACGTAACGTGCAGGTAGTTGGTAAAGCTGCTTCTGTGACTTTGCGCGATGTGGTTGAAGATACAAAAGTAACTGCATTTGGTTTCAGCGTTGACGCAAAAGACCCGAAGAGCGTGAACATCACCTTCCGCAAGGGCGACTTGACCAACGAAGGTATGCCCTATGAATTGGTTATTCCCGCAAAGAGCATTTGCATTGCAGGCGATACCAAACGCTTTAACGAAGAAATTAAACTTACCTATAATGCACGTGCAAACGTGCCTATGCAGGTTGTAAGCACTTCGCCCAAAGACAAGGGTGCCATTGGTAAGGTAGACATGAGCACAAGCCCTGTCACATTGACCTTTGACGCTGAAATTATGCCTACAACCACGACCTCACGTGCCAAGCTTTATCAGGATGGCATTGATAAGCCTGTTTGCGAAATGATGATGGCGGTACAGGGCAGCAAACTCTATGTTTACCCCACTACCGTACAATATCTCTATAAGGACGTAAACTACTCAATTGTTGTGCCCGAAGGTGCTGTAACAGACGTTACAGGCAACACGGCTACTGCCAATAAGGAATTTACGCTCCACGTACAAGGTGCTTACGAACGTGAGTTGTCATACGACAGCAACATCCTCTTCTCTGAGAACTTTGACACAGGTATGGGTCAAATGATGCTCTACGATGGCGATACCAATATACCGAGCGACGAAGCGAAGGAATATGGTTTCAAGGCTGGCGATGCTTACGCATGGATTCCCGCACGCGATGATAAAAACAGCACAGGTTTCTCAGCTGCTTCTAACTCTATGTACTATCCTGAGGGCACAAGCAACGACTGGATGGTAACACCGCAAATTAACATCATGGATAAGCTTTGCAAACTTACCTTCAACAGTCAGTGCTACCGCAAGGGTTCTGAGGACTCACTCAAGGTAATTGTTTGGCCGAGCGATGATGTATACAGCGTATTGAACGACGAACTCGTTAACCGCATGACCCAAGAAGGTACTGTGGTTTATCACGATTTGCAAAAGGCTGGTAAGAGCGAAAGCAAACTTGATGGTGATTGGACTGCTAACGAAATTGACTTGGCGCAATTTGCTGGTAAGAATGTATACATTGCCTTTATCAACCAAAACTACGACCAGAGCATTGTCTTTGTAGACGATATTCAGGTTACACACAACCAACCTTTCTACGTAGCCTTTACACACGAAGACAATGTAGTGGCTAAAGAAAGCATTGAAATTGGCGGTAAAATCACCATTGGCGACGAAGCAGAAACCTTCAATACATTGAAGATGACCTTGCGCAACGAAAAGGGTGAACAAATTGACGAAATCAGCGCTGAAGGTCTCAACTTGAAGAAGGGCGATGGCTACAACTTTAAGTTTAAGAAGGCATTCCCCCTCACCATTGGTAAGATAAACAACTTTACCATCGACTTTAAACTCAACGACAAAGAGAATAGCGTAACTAAGAGTATTCGTGACTTGAGTTTCGAACCTGTGAAGCGCGTAGTTGTTGAAGAGTTTACAGGTCAGAGTTGTGTGAACTGTCCCCTTGGTATCCGTGGTATGGAGAATCTTGAAAACTACTATGGTGATCTTATTATCCCCATGGCTCTCCACAACTATACTGGCGACGAATTGGGCGTAGGTTCTTCTACTTACAGTTCATTCCTTGGTTTGGGCGCTGCTCCCTCAGCTATCATTCAGCGTAGCGGTGAGATTACTTACCCCATCACGCAATATACGGATGCGAACAACAATGTTCGCTATAGCTTTGTTCCCAACGAAACAAGTAAAGAGAAAACCACTTGGTTCACTGAGGTGCAAAAGGAATTTGCTAAGCCTGCACAGGCTGAAGTTACAGCTACAGCAACTTTGAACAAGTCGGGCAAGAGCTACACAGTGCCCGTAAATGTGAAGTATGCCTTGAATGCCGACCGCCAAAACTTGAAGCTCTTTGCAGTAATTTTGGAGAACGGTTTGTTGGGCTACCAGTCTAACGGTTTCTCTGCCATTAGCGACGAAACACTTGGCGAATGGGGCCAAGGTGGTAAGTATGGTAGACCGTCAGTTAGTTCATACATATTCGATTATGTAGTACGTGGCACTTATGGCGAGACCTTCACAGGTACTCCCGACCTCTTCCCCACTACTATCAAAGCGGGTAAGGACTACACCACAAAACTCACTATTCCCGTGCCTGCAGAGGTAAACAAAGCTGAGAATACTGAAATCGTATTGATGCTCTTCGATGGTAATACCGACCGTCTTATCAATACTTACAAAGCTAAACTCGCAGTTCCCGAGGGCATTGAAGGCACTGAAGTTGCGAACAATGCAATCAGCGTAAATGCAGTTAACGGCATGATTACTGTTGCCACCAACTTGGCTGCAAACGTACAAGTATTCAGCACCGATGGCCGTCTTATGGGCGCAGCCAACGGACAAGGCATCATCAACCTCAATGCCATTGCCCACAAGGGTATTGCTATTGTGCGCGTTAGCACAAGCAAGGGCGTTGTTGTGAAGAAGATTGCCCTCTAACATAAAAAGTGCAGAGATTGCCATTTTGCCTAAAAACATCACTTACACCCTATTATTTACCGATATAGGTGTATGGTGTAAACAAGCAAAAGCAAACTCTGCACTTTTACGCATAAATAATTAATTTATTAACTAAAACCCAACATTATGAGTAACAATTACATGACTCAGGGCATTCAGACATTCAAGAAATATGTCATGATGCTCGTGCTTGTTCTTACAGGCACTATGGCAGCCAACGCTGCCGATGTGATTGACCTTGGTGTCCTCGAAACTGGCAAGGGCTACAGCATTGACAGCAAAGGATTGTACAAAGGTAGCTTCACAGCACCCGAAGAAGGTACACTCGTTGTTCAGTCTACGAACTACAACCTCCTTCAACCGTACAATGATGAGGCACTGACCGATCGCATCAACTACACCTTCCTCCGCGACAACAACACAGGTCGCGGTTCTTACAAGCTTAAGTTGACTAAGGGTCAAACCATTTGGTTTTCTTACAGTGGTCTGAACAAAGCTACCAACACCTTGACCTTTGGTGACGATGCTGCTGCTAAGATAGCTTTGAACGAAGTGCTTCCCGCAGCGGGTGATATCGTGATGTGCACCAAAACCCGTCAAATTGCTTTCCGCTTCAACAATCCTGTAACTTGCAGCCGTGTTGAATTTGTAAACGGAAACTACACCAAGCGTCTCGATCCACAAATCACAAAGAGTTCTATCCTTCTCGACATCAAAGAAACTTTCTACCAGTTTATGAAGGAAAACAACTTGAAGGAAGGCGACGAATTTACCATTCGCCTTTCAGGTGTTCGCTCTGCTGAAGATGCTGAGAACATTTTGGGTACTGATGGTTTGCTCGAAACCAAGTTTATCTGTGGTAAAAAGCCCGTTGCCCTTCTCACCGAAGGCAACTTTACCAACGACCACAAGTTCCTCTCTTTCTGGCCTACAGGTACTCCCGATGGCATTTTCACCCTTCAGTTCGATGGCGACCTCCAACCTTCTACCGCTAAAGGTTATAACACTAGCGCACAGCTCACCTATGGTGACATGAGCACAGAAGCAACTGAACGCTACAATGAAAAACTCGACATCAAAATCGAAGGCAGCAAGCTCATTATCGACCTTACAGGTAAGGAGCGCACACCTGCCAAGATGTTAGGTTCAAATACTTTGTACGACAACATTCTCTTTGCCATCAGCCACGTACGCGATGCAAAGGGTTACCCCGTTTACTCTTCAGGTAGCGGTTCTATTGGTAGTTTCACACGTACTATGCCTTACGAACTCGTTAGCGTAGAAGCAAACACCGAGTTTACGCCTGCTAACGGTGCAAGCTTAAAGGGTGTTGACAACCTCGAAGTATTCACTACCGACTATAAGAAGTTCTCTTTCAGCGGTGTGAAGTTTACTTACACAGTGAACAAGGAAACTAAGTCGGTTGTTGTTACTAACTACACAGCTACTGCCGATGAGTCTATTGAAGGTGCTTATGCCATCAGCATTCCCGTTCCTGCAGAAGTTAAGGCAGGTGCAACCAATGTAGTAGTTACATTCGAAAACCTTGTAGCTGCCGATGGTAAAGACCACTCAGCTAAGTTTACTGCCACCTACGACGGTTTTACCGTTACTTCTGCCACTTATCAGGCAGACAGCGAAAGCGCTGCCATTGAATGGGCAGGTGCCAACATCGACGTGCTTAAGAGTGGTGCCCTTCTTAAGTTTGCCATTAACCAGGATACTGAGCACGTAGGTTACATGAACTACACCATCACAGACCTCAACCCCAATGAGGGCGAAGATGCTATAATTGCTACTACTGCTTCTATTCTCTACAACAAAGAGACAGGCGAATGGGAAAGCGAAATCTATGGCCTTAACAACACCAAGACTTACTTAGGTCACACTTACGAGGTGAAGATTAATGCTTACGAAACACGCGCAGACTTCGACCGTTATCACAACGCCCCCATAGGTACAGCAAGCTTCAAGTTTAATGGTAGCAGCGTACCCTATGCTTATAGCGATGTAAACCTCGAAAGCATTACACCCGAGGACTTCAACATTACTGACGCCAAGGACTTCCGCATTGTGGCTAAGTTCGATGGTTTGGTAAAGGTTATCGAAGGCGTTACTTGCATTGCAGGTGGTGCTGCTAGTGACGATGCTCCTTTCACACTTACTCCTACTGATCCCGACGACGAGGGTTACTCTAACGAATGGACACTCACACTCACTCCCGATTTGCTTGCTGAACAAACTTCACAGCAGATTACCGTAAACATCGCTGCTGAGGACCAAGATGGTCATCGTGTAAAAGGCAACTACCGCAAGGAGGAAAACAGCCTCTTCCAGTACACCTTCACACTCAGCTACCAGGGTGCTGAACTCTCTTTGGTATCTCCCGAAGAAACTGTTGACAGCTTGAAGGAATTTATTGTTGAATGCAAAAAGCCCCTCAACATCTCTGGTTATGTAGCTGATAGCGAAGTGGTTGTTTATGGCAACCGCAAGAGCTTTGGATTTGCAAGCATTGAACCTATCTATTCTGAGAAGATTCAAGAAGTTATCGACTACATGAATAACCACTCTGTTCAAGAGACCATTGAGAAGTTTGGTAAAGACCTTTACAATGAGGCTATGAATACATCTGCTACTCAGATGAAGCTCACTCTGAAGGAAACTATCACTGAACCTGGTGAATACACGCTCCACATCCCTGCAGACTACTTCTGCGCAGGCGAACAGTTCGATTCTGAAAACACCAAGGAATTCAATGCAAGCTTCACTATCGAAGAGGCTATTGAACCTATCGAATGTCACCTCGTAACTGATCCTAAGAACGGTTCTACCGTTGCTTCTCTCCAACACATCGTACTCACTTTCGAGGGTGTAAACGAAGTTGGTAATGGCAATGGCATGATTTCTGTAAAGAAGGATGGCGAAGAAATTGACCGCATCGATGCTGAAATCGACTTTAACCTAAAAATGAACCAGATGGTAATCAACCTCGCTAAGGCTTTGACTGAAACAGGTATCTATACTTTCGAGATTCCCGAAGGTTACTTCCTTAACGAATCAGGTGATGCACTTCCTGCCTTTACACTCACTTACGGCATTGGCAAGGAAACAGGCATCAACAATGTAACTGTAAACGCAACTGCCAACAACAAGGTTTACACAATTAGTGGTCTCCGCGTAAATGGCAAGCTCGTTCCGGGCATCTACATCGTGAATGGCAAGAAGGTGGTTATTAAGTAACACCCTCTTCACATTCTAATATCACTTAAAAGGGTGCGATGCACATTCGTTGTGCATTGCACCCTTTTTGTAATTAAGTAGGTGTTCAAAATCAAATATTCGGTATGAATTTGTCGGTTTTTTATAAAAGACAAGTTTAAAGGGATTATCTCGTTAGGTTTGGAGCAAAATTTGCAAAAGTTGTGCACGATTTTATCGGTTTTTGACGTCGATAAGGGGTATGATTAAATGGGTTACCCCGTTAGGTAGGGTGTTCAAAATCCATAATTTTTTCTGCATGGTTTTGTAGAATTTTGATGTCGATAAGTAGCATGGTTAAATGGGTTACCCCGTTAGGGGTGAG
>UQQN01000083.1 GCA_900543155.1 uncultured Prevotella sp. | reverse complement strand
TAACGGGGTAACCCATTAAAATAATACACGAATTGAGGCGTTTTCTGCGTTTATTATTGTTGAATATCAACCATTTACAATATATTATTAGTTGATTATCAATATTATACGCTCAAAACGGTAGAAAAGTAGCAATGTGGATTCTGTGAAGATACGAAAAGAGTGAGATTTACGTATTTAACTTTTGACCATATTAATAATATTTGTTAAAAATGAAATAATGAGTTGTGATTTGCTCAAATTTTTCTATCTTTACAACCCAATTACCCACTGATAAGATGAAATAAACTCAATACGTTCAATTCGTAATTCTATCACTTTTTTAAAAACAAAACAAAAAAATTATATTTGCATTATGATTATTACTTTTCCCACAGATAAAAAAATTGATAAAGATAAAGTCTATGATTGGCAATTAGATACTGAAAAATTTACAAAAGCGTTTTCTAAATATTTGAATAAAGATTTAGAGTGGGCTGATATAGATATTTCACGTGACACTTATGCTTTTGTGGATTATAGTGAAAAAGGAGCTGTAGGTGCTGAAACAATAAAAGTATTTTATAAAGATTTTCCAGAAAACTCATCTTATGAATTAAAATGTTATGATTAAATTACAAACCGCAAAACCATTAGAATTTCTAATGATGAAAAACTACATGGAATAGTTAGCGAAAGAAGCTAACAATATATTGATTAATTTTATTTCTATAAACAAAAAGTATTAAGCTAAAAAAATTACATAATTACGATTGAACGATGAGAATTTTATTTAGAGAAAAATTAAAAAGCTTTAAAATAAAGAAAAAATGGAACCAGAAATAGTAATAAAGAACAAAAGATGTAAGCGTGAGAACATCCTTAAGGAATATCCAGATGCAATCATTTTCGATGTAACATCAAAGGGTGCAATGAAGCAGCTATCACCATTCTATCCGCACGGACACATTCCTGTGCCCGGAATGGAAGGGGTATTCTCTGCTTCAGTGGAAGGAATATGGCAAGGATTGAAGGTATTTGAGGGTGAAGGCATTGACCGCTCTCGTTTTACCAACAAGACTATGCTTGACCTGAAGCGTACATGTCGTACACATGGTCGTTGCTTAGGACATATGTATAACGGAGATTTGATAGGATATATCGAAGCCCGTAAGAAAATATACATTCCATCCTATTATTATATGCTTGAACATAACTGTGCAAAAAGCATTGAAACTCTCAAAAAACTTTCCACAGAGCGTACAGTAGTCCTTCTCGACTACGATACTAATGAGGATATAGATGACGAGAAGAAACCAATGTCACATGCAGGATTAATTAAAAAATATGTTTTAAGCCATTGATATAGGAACTCTTGTATAGAGGTAAAATTCTATGTTGGAGAATTTTGTAAGCGTATCCACGAACATAATGGAGAACGCTACTTGAAGCACTTTGATGCCTATCAGTATTAGTCATAATGCTGATAGGCATCAAGAGATTAGACTCATTGCGTGAGATTACCGACTAAAGACGTTTTTCTATTCTCGCGTATTTTAAAAACTTTTGTGACCAAATATTTACTTTTCTCGGCGGAGAGGATAGTTACCGCGAAGAGCTTCAAAGTCTTCGGGGTGCGTTTTAAGTGCTATAGAATCGCGTTTAGGGTCGTAAAGACGTAAAGATTCTATACCTTCTGCGCCATACCCTTGTGGATAATAACAAAAATCTGTGGGGAGCGAAGGAGCACTAATTGCGTTGAAGGGAGAAGAATCAATGCCAAAGTAACGGGCTACAGCTTGTAAAGCCATACGGGTGCCATTTGCCTTTCCATCGGCACTGTAACCTGCAATGTGTGGTGTGGTGATGTAAGCATCTGCGAGTAGTTCGCGGTCTATGTGAGGCTCGTTTTCCCAAGTGTCGATAATGGCAGCACGTAGTTGATTATTGCGAAGAGCATTTTTCAGTGCCAAAGTGTCAACCACTTCGCCACGACTGCTATTTATGACTACAGCATGAGGTTTAAGCATTGCAAAAAAAGCTGCGTTAGCCAAGTGATAAGTGGCATGAGGCGTTGGTGCTTGTGTCAGAGGAGTATGAAAGGTTATAACGTCGGCTTGTGTTGCGACATCGGTAAGCGAAACAAAGTCTGCCCTACCCTCTTGTTCGGCTCGTGGTGGGTCGCAAAGCAATATTCTACCAAAGCCTAATGTTTGTGCCATGTGCATAACTTGTGTGCCCACATGTCCTACGCCCACAATGCCCAATGTGAGTTTTGAAAAAACTTTTTTGCAAGCATCGGGTTGTGTAAAAGTCGTTGCATTTAATTTATTAAAAATACCCTTTTCATTCCAACAACCATCTAATGCCAAATTGAGCAAACATCCCCTAACATACTGAGCCACACTTGTTGCATTGCAGCCAGGACAATTTGTCCAATGAATGCCAGCTTGTGCCAAATATTGTGTATCAATGTGGTCGTAACCAATAGTAGCCGTGGCAATGAACTTTACGTTTGAGCCTTCAAGTAATTGTTGGTTGCAGTGTGTGCGGGTGCGAATAATAAGCACATCAGCATCTTTCACATCATTTGCCGAAATTTCTGCTCCAGCAATGTAGCGTATTTCGCCAAGCAGTTCGGCATATCCCTTAATAAAGGGTATTTTAGAGTCTATAACGAGTTTCATTTTTGTGTAATATACTTGTTTTAAGTAGCTCCTTAATACTTAATTGGTTTTCATTATTTTCAGCAGATATTCATTGTTACAAGTCCTTTTTCCTCTCTTTTTTCAATGTCCCTGCTAAATCTGATGTTGGCACATAGGTTACACTTAAACATTGGATGTACAATTAGAAAAATGAGCTGAAATAATGCGAGAGGTTTATAAGGTACACGCCTTATAAACCTCTCGTGTTTGTAGATTATGAAAAAAATTAGTGGCGTTGTCTGCGTACGCTCAGTCCACCTCCACTGCTCTTGGGCGATGTAGCCTTAGTTTTAGGCTTTCTAACCTTGGCAGGTTTTGAAGTCTTGGGCGTAGAACTGCTTACCTTTGTTGTGCGACGCGAGGTAGAAGTGCGTCGTGCAGTTGGTGTGCTTGAACGTCGTGAACTATTGCGAGCCGATTTGCCAAGAGCAGCAATAGAGTCAGCTTCGGCTTGTGCCAAAGAGTCGGCACGCAGACGTGCATAATACGCACTGTCGCGACCATACACATGCTCTTGCACATCGGTAAGTTGCTTTTCAATGCGCTGCTGTTCGGCTTTAGTTTCAGTTTCGTCGACGCAATAGTTAGAGAGCAAGCGGTCTTGCAAGTTTACAGCTTTATAAATATCGCCCTTGTAGCGTTTCATTGTAAAGAAATCGTCGGCAGACATCATAGCAGCATTGTTGAGCGATGATCCCATAAGCATGAGTTTGCCTAAGTAGGGCGCTACGTCCGACATTTTAAGCCAAAACATAGGGTATTGTGCCAACTCGCCACCAAAGTCACTGTCACCGCGTTTTAATACGGGGCAAATGGCTGTAACTTGGCTACGGAAGGTTGCCGTATGTTGGTCGTAATAGGTGCTTTCTTTTACAAAATAAGCTTTAACCTCGTCAGAGGGAATATCCGCATCATTTACACGCACTTTATCGCCCTTCGACTCATAAAAAATGTGGTAACGATCCATTATTTCTTTGGCAGAAACCTCGTTTTTTTCCGAGAAATTTTCATTGCCATCGAGTTTATAATCGTATGCCTTAATTTGTTTGCGGAGCAAGAGTTTAAAGAGATATGTAAATAGGTTTTCGCGCCCATCTTGTGGCGTTGTAGGGAAATAGAGCACCGCATTTTCCTCTTTATTCAAATCGATAGTGCGGTATAAGTCGCGTCGCCATGCAGCATCGTTAGGCATGGTTTGTGCGGTGGGAAAATCTCTATACGAACTACCCTTTGGCGCGTTTAGCTGCTGTTCTTGCTTTTGTTGTTGTTCGGCACGTCTACGAGGTGGCTGTGCGTAGGCACAGTCAGCAAGGGTAATGCTTAACAGCAAAGCGAGGGCAAATATTTTTTTCATTGTAGGGTGTTTTGGTAGGAGCTTAATTAACTATAACTTCAAGGCTTCCGTTTAGGTTTCGGGCAATGCCGTCAGGACCTATGGCGCGTACCTTTGAAATGTAGAAGCGTTGACCGCGACGTAATTCGCGCATCAAGTTACGCTGATTTTCAGTGAAGTTGGCACCTGCTGAGGGTTCTGGGCGGAAGTTACCCATACGGTCGGCAAATACGGTTTCAAAGCTAAGCACTTTAAAGGGTATATTGAGCAATCCATCGTCGATGGCAGCCCCTAAGCCTGCAGTCCCAATAATGGTGCCTTTGGCAATGCGTCCACCACGGAAGCGGTCGGTGCCCACTTTAATAAATGCTGTAGGATCGGGCAACTTGCGCACTTGGAAGGTGAAGCTACCCATTTTCTGTGCCTTGCCATTGACAGTACCACTCACAGTGAAGGTAACGTTTTCGCCTACTTTGGCAGGTCGTGCGGTATATTTTCCAGGACCTGTTTGTGTGAGCGTACCCCCCGTCATACTAAGGTGAACGCCCGCATTACCACCTGCAGCAGTCACGCTAATGGGGTTGTTAAAACCAGCGTAAAGCACGTTCATCAAATCGGCTGCCACTGTAGCTCCTGTGGGAGGAGCAATCACATTATATTTTTGAGTAAACTCGCGACGAATAATATCGCCTGCAGCATTAGGCATAAGAATGTAGCCCGAGAATGAATATTGACCAGGACCACCCACTGTGAAGTTGTAACTGCCGTCAGCAGCAATGCGTCGACCATTCACATATATTTCAGGACGTTGTGTGGTGTCAACAGCTGCCATAAATATTTTTGAACGGAACACATCGCCAGGATAAAGCGTAGTGGCTTCTGCCGATACATAGGCATTAAGTTGATTGACACGAATATCCTTCATGTCGATGTTGGCACGCAAGGTATGAATTACTTCGTTCTCAGCCTTGCGCACATCGCTTTGCAACTTGGCAAGCATGGTCACAGCAGCAATCGAGGGCATTTCCTCAAACATATACTGTTCCCAATTTTTGCCCACGTTATCCTCGTTCTTAGGCACATCTGTCGATAGGTTCGAGGCAATGATAACCTTTTGGCGTGGGTCGGTTACCAAGGCAAGTATGCGTTTTCGGTAAGAGCAAATAGCGTTATAAAGTTGTTTGCCTTTACCCTTGGCAGGAGCCAACATAATGCGGTTAGAACCTTCAAGGTCTTCTTTGTTTTGCAGATTATCGGGGTCAGCATCTTTGCCATCCGCTTCACGCGCAATGGCCCAACGTAATTCATCAGCCAAGTTATATAGCGAGTCGCTCATCTGCTTCACTTGCATCGCCTTGTCATACCAAGGTTTAACCTTAGTAGGATTGCTTTTATAAGCTTCGGCAAAGTCGGCATAGAGCGCCTGGTTCTCCTTCATAGCGTTATGAGTGGTGCGCTTTAAGCTCTCGCCTATTAAGCCAAAACCTTTAAGCACGTCACTCGACACGTTGAGCGCCAACATAGCCATCAACACGATATACATCAAGTTGATCATCTTTTGGCGTGGAGAAACCGGTCTTTTCTTTACGGACATAATGTGTATATATATAATAGAAGTGTGTTAACCGCGTGGGCATTTTCTTAAATCAGCATGTTTCCACGTGCGGAAAACCTAGGGTTTTATCAGGCTAAAATTATTCTTGTGTACCTGTCATTTTCATCGAAAGAGCTTGAATCATGCGGCTATACACACCATTGAGGTCTTCAATTTGCTTTGCGAGTTTGCGTGTTTGCTCATTGATGCTCTCGATAGTGCCCACTTGTTGGCTAATGCTCTTAAAGTGGAGGTCGTATGTTTTATTGATAGCGGTGAGTGTGCGGTTAAGATTTGCCATCTCTTCGCTATCGCGTGTAAGCTTCACACTTTGTTCGTCCACCTTGTCGAAGGTTTCTGCCAATGTGCGCAACTTTTGGATGTATTGTTGCGTAGCCTCTTCCATTTCGGGCGAAAGCACTGCTTGTGCGCGATGAAGCAACTCGTCGTTTGCCATGCGTATAATTTCAGCCAAGCGTTTGGCTTCAGCATCAAAGGGAACTGCGCCAGCAGGTGTAGCAGCGGCAATAGCTGCTTGTGCGGCAGCAGCATGGGCAGCATTTTGTGCTTCGGCATTGGCACTCTGAGTTTCGGTTTGGGTGGCAGTTGTGGCAGTTGTTTCAGCTTGATTGTCCACAGTTTGTGCAGTAGCAGCAGGTGCCACAAACACAGTTTGAACGCTCGCTGCAGCAGGCTGAGCTACTGTGGCTGCGGGTTGTGCAGCAGGCTGAATAGCAGGAGCAACTTGCTCTGTAGTCTCAGGTTGTGCTGTGTCATTATCAGCGTATTCGTTGTCGTCGTTTGTTTCTTCGTCTTCTTCTTCATCGTCAAGGTCAAGTCCCAAACGTGCGGCAATTTCTTCGTCCGTTTCGTAGTCGTGTGGAAGTTCTTTACCAATTTCGTCTTTATCGAAGGGACGGTCGAACGCCGAAAGGAAGAATACCACAACCTCGGTGCCCATACCAATAAAAAGCATGAAGTTACCACCCGGAAGGTGCGTAAGTTTAAAGAGCGCACCCAAAATTACGATAGATGCACCCCATGAATAGGCGTAGTTAAGAAAAGTCTGTCCGGGCACACTGTCCATCCAGTGTTGCAAGCGGATTACAAAATTTATTTTGCTCACTTTTTTTCTTTTTTAAAGGGTATGTTCAACCTTATTTTATGCTGATAATGAGGAATTTATGCAATGCAAAGTTGTTTAAAAACGACTTGCTTTGCCATGGAATTATAAGCATTCAAACACACGTTTGCCACTTAGTCACCTCCCTCAAAAACCTTTATTTTCTTTTTTTACTGCTGCTTGTAGCGCTCACGGTATTGGCTTTAGAACGCACGCAGCGGAAACCAATATAAGAGCGGGGCTGGTTTTGATATTCCCAAGTGCGCCAAGCCGACTGAATGAACGACATGGGGTCTTTCCATGAACCACCGCGCACACTTTTACGTTTTAACACGTAGGGGTCTTCTTTGGCAGCGTTGTATGAGAGTTGTGGGTTGAGGTCAGCCATGGCTTCAACACCTGCTTCGGTATAAACGGTGCTGGTCCATTCAGCCACATTACCCGCCATGTCGAAGAGTCCGTTAGAGTTTGCACCATAAATGCCCACGCGCGAGGTTATAAGGTTACCATCGTCGGTGTAGTTACCATGGTCGGGTTTAAAGTTTGCATAGAAGCAACCCTCTTTGCTCTTAGCCTCATAGCCATCCCATGGATAGGGATTACCCTCTTTGCCACGTGCAGCATATTCCCACTCAATTTCGGTCGGCAAACGATAGCGCTGAATGTAGCGTGCCTGTGGTCCCATGCCTTTCAGCAAAAAGTTGGTGCGCCATGCACAGAAGGCTTCAGCCTGTTCCCACGTTACACCTACCACAGGATAGTCGTTGTAGTTTGCCGAAGAGAAGTAGAGCTTCATGTATTGCTCGTTGTTGGCATTCGTAAAGTCGTTAACCCACACCGTGGTGTCGGGATAAACGGGAACGATGTAGGTGTTAAGAAAGTCGTAAAGGCTTGAGAGTGGACGTTCGATGGTTTGTCTCACAATCTGTCCGTTATCGTCCACATAAGCCGTGTCTTTCGAAATCATTACCACCTCGTCAGGGTCTACAGGACGGTCGGTATTAAGCGAACGTTCTTTGGGGTCGAGACGATATTTGCGCAAAGCAGCCTTTTCGTAGTCAAATATTTCGTAGCGATAATTGAGCTGACGTGTATCGAGCATACGTGTGCCATCGATGGGGTGTGTAAAGTATACACTGTTGATGGCGCGTTCTTGATCTTCTGTGGGTTTGCGGGGCAAGGGCTTATTCCAATTAAGGTGGGGCGTAACAGGGTCACCGTTTTTGTCTACCTCAATTTTATAGGTCTCGTCGCCACCATATTGTGGGTCTGCCAAGCGTTCACGGATAATAGAGTCGCGCACCCACTCCACAAACTGTCTATACATAGAGTTCGTCACTTCGTATTGGTCCATCCAGAAACCATCTACCGAAATGTCCTTTTGTGGTGTAATGGTGCCCCAAAGTGAGTCGTTTTTTTCGAGTCCCACTTTCAAGAAACCTCTTTTCACCTCAACCATGCCATAAGGTGTGGGTTCGTTGAACGATGCTGCGCGTGAGCCAGTTACTTCGCCGCCACTCATCATGGCGCGGCTGCTGCCCATGCACGATGCCAACAGTCCACAAGCGGCAAGCGTAGTCAGTATATATATGAATGTATGTTTCATCAAAGTTTATTTGCTAATATGCTAATTTAGAATCTTTAAATTCAGAATGTTGAAAATTGCCTAAATGGGCTTCGCGGTGTTTTTTGCCAATGCCTAAATAGGTGTATGGGCAAGAGAACTGCGTATTGTTTTGCAAATAGATGGTTTATAACCACCTTACGCTGCGATGTGCGTTTTTGCCTTTTTTGCCCAAGTTTAAATCAAGGCGATAGCCTAAAGTCACCTCGTGTTGACCTGCACCTATGCCCATGCCCGAGGTATTTGCCTCGTAAGCGTAGCTAAGATCTACACCGTGGAACATACCGCCCACAAACCCCGTGACCGAGTGTTGCGGACTGTAGTTGATGCCCGCATAGAGTCGTTTTTTTTCGTGTGCATATTGCACGCGTGCGGTAATGTCAGCGCGGAAGGCTGAACCATCATAGCGCAACAAAGTGGTAGGCGTTATAGTAAAGAACGGATTTTTTAGTCGAATATTGTATCCCGCGGTCAAATTATAAAGCGATTTTACACCATATTCGTTCGTTTCGCCCATCATTACGGTGGGTGCCGTGATGTGTTGCATCGCAAAACCTACATACCAACGGCGGTGTGCATAATACAGACCTGCCGAGGCATCGAATTTAGAACCGCTTAAATCGGTTGTGGGGAAGGCAGGGTCGTTGGCATCGCCCAACTCAGCTTTTGAACCTTTCAGCGATTCGTTGAGCATGTCGGCTTCAGCACCCACACTCAATGTGCCGCCCCATAGCTTAAAGTGGTAGGCATATTGCAGCGAGAAGCGTTTGTGCGAGAACAAACCAAACTCATCGTTTTGGAACAATGCTCCCACACCGTGGCGAGTTTTGCCCAACTGAAATGCCATGTCAGCCCCTGCATACATGGTGCTTCCTGCATCGTCATAGCCCGAGGCATGCGTTTGCAGAGCTGCCGTAATGCTAAGTTGCGGGGTGCGCCCTACAGCTGCTGGGTTAAACTGTGGTTCCATCTGCCAATAGTGCACAAATGCGGGGTCTTGTTGTGCCCAAGCCTTAAAGCCCGTAGCTGTAAGAGCCACGAGCACAGTCATTGCATGCACTATTCTTCGTATGGTTTGCATCGTATGTGCAAAGTTACTGCTTTTCTTTTTTGAAAATGATAATGTAATTAAAAAAAATGTGATTTTTTAGCATTAAAAATCAGAAACCTTGGCAGACTCCCTCTTCCCTACCCTTTTTACACTTATGTTTGGTAGGGTGTTTTAATACTTGGGTAAATTGTGAAAACCATCCTTCATTATAATCAAAAGGAAGTGAATTGAGAACATTGGTCAAAAAAATGTATCTTTGCATCATGGATTTCAAACTGCCCAAACAGAGAATGCAGAAGTTTGTAGACTTCAATGTAACAGGGCTAGTTATCCTGTGTTGAAAACGGAGAATATCCCCCTACCCAAAACGGAGGTATCCGTTCAGATAAATCTTGTGTTTCGATAGACAATTTGTAAAAAACATTGGCACTAACATGCGCCATAATTACTGCACCCAAAAAATGTATAGATATGAATTTTAGAATGATGATTAAGACAGGTTCTCTTCTATTTTGCGTGTGTCTCACCATCTGCTTGCTTTGTTGCAATCAGAAAAACGAAGCAGGTGCTCCGAATAGAGAGGCCTCTAAGACGGTACCTACAGTCTGTTTGTATACATTGGGAAAAGTATCACCAAACTTGCGTAAAGCAATGCTTGACTCTTTAAAAGCACATTATCCCAAATGTAAATATGTAGGCAATATTGCCTTGGACAAAAAAGCAATCACAACAAAAAGAAATGACCATGTGCGCTATAGAGCCGACTTGTTGAATGAGCAATTAAAAGCATTTAAGTCCGATTCAACAATCGTTATTGGGCTAACTCAAGCAGATATAGGAATGGACAATTTTCGCAATCGACCTCATAGTGGTATAATGGGACTTGCAAGTGGCATTGGTACTGGTGTGGCGGTATTCTCCTCATACCGTCCTCATGGCTATGGGCAATTGTTCAGTGTGATGCTTCATGAAATAGGTCATACACAAGGATTACGTCATTGCCCCGATACGAGTTGTATGATGCAAAACGCTAAAGGGGGAAATCCCTTTGCAAAGACACACACTTTTTGTGCCAAATGCAAAAACTTCATGAAGGATCGACATTGGAAGTTATGACACTAGTAGATTGTAAAGTTTAAAAGTTTAGTAAAACAAAGTTCATTAGTTTATGATTTTAGCGATGTTATATATTATCTTACTAAACTTTTAGACTTTACAATCTACTAGTTATGAATCGTTGTAATGGATTACGTTAGGTTGGGTGTTCAAAATCCATAATATTTTCCGCATGGTGTTGATAAAAAATGATATCGTAAATAGTTGATATTCAACAATAACAGATGCAAAAAACGCCTCAATTCATGTGTTATTAGAAGGGGTCACCCCGTTAGGTAGGGTGTTCAAAATCCAGAATGTTTTTCTGCACTATTTCATCGGATTTTTGACGTCGATAAATTACATGGAT
>UQQN01000082.1 GCA_900543155.1 uncultured Prevotella sp. | reverse complement strand
TTATCTCACCCCTAACGGGGTGACCCATTATAACTATACCTGAATTGTGGTATTTGCCATGTTTATTTTCGTTGAATATCAACCATTTATAACATCAAAACATCATCAAAACCATGCCGAAAAATATTATGGATTTTGAACACCCTACCCGTTAGGGGTGATCCATTAAAATAATACACAAATTGAGGCATTTTATGCGTTTATTATTATAATGGATTACCACGTTATAATGACACATAATTAGGGGAAGAGGACCCAAATAGATATTGCTTCCTCAACAATCTCCAAAAATAATTAGACCTCAACCCAAGCACTAAACTGTCTGAATTGAGGTCTAAAATATTTGTAATCTTGCAGTTGTTATGAGCTTTGCATCAAATCTCCACTAGTCAACTAAGAGTACAAAGCACCATTTATTATTCCCACTCAATTGTTGAAGGTGGTTTTGACGAAATGTCATAGCATACACGGTTAACACCCTTTACGTGGTTAATAATGTCGTTCGACACCTTAGCCATAAAGTCGTAAGGCAAATGTGCCCAGTCTGCAGTCATTGCGTCAGTACTTGTTACTGCACGCAAAGCTACGGGGTGTTCATAGGTACGTTCGTCACCCATAACACCTACCGAACGAACAGTAGAGAGTAATACAGTGCCTGCTTGCCAAATTTGGTCGTAAAGACTTACTTCAATTTCGCCATTCTCCATATTTGCGGGAACACCTGCTGCCAATACACGACGTGCTTCTTCGCCACTAAGTTTTACCTTATAATCGCGCAAACCACGGATATAGATATCATCAGCATCCTGCAAAATACGTACCTTCTCAGGTGTAATATCACCCAAGATGCGTACTGCCAAACCAGGACCGGGGAAAGGATGACGTGTAATCAAATGCTCGGGCATACCCATTGAACGACCTACACGACGCACTTCGTCTTTAAAGAGCCATTTCAAAGGTTCGCAAAGCTGCAAGTTCATTTCCTTAGGCAGACCACCTACATTATGGTGACTCTTAATAACCTTACCAGTAATGTTCAAGCTTTCAATGCGGTCGGGATAGATTGTACCCTGTGCCAACCACTTTGCACCAGTCTGTTTCTTTGCTTCGGCATTAAACACCTCTACAAAGTCGCGACCAATAATCTTACGCTTTTCTTCGGGGTCGGTTACACCTGCAAGGTCTGCAAAAAACTTCTCGCTGGCATCTACACCAATCACGTTCAAGCCCAAGCACTTGTAATCGTTCATTACATCGCGGAACTCGTTTTTACGAAGCATACCATGATCTACGAAGATACAAGTAAGGTTGCTACCAATAGCCTTATTAAGCAATACGGCTGCAACAGAGCTATCTACACCACCCGAAAGACCAAGGATTACCTTGTCATCGCCCAACTCTGCTTTCAGCTCAGCTACTGTAGTGTCAACAAATGAGGCCGCGCTCCAATCTTGGCGGCTACCACAAATGTCTACAACAAAGTTCTTTAGCAACTGTGTACCCTGCAATGAGTGGAACACCTCGGGATGGAACTGTACGCCCCAAAGTTTTTCGTTCTCTGCTTGATAAGCAGCAAACTTCACCTTCGAAGTTGAAGCAATGCACTTAAAGTTTTCGGGAATGGCAGTAATCGTATCGCCATGGCTCATCCACACCTGAGAATTCTCATCAAAGCCCTTGAATAGAGGATTCTCGTGATCGAAGCTTTCAAGATTGGCACGACCATATTCGCGACTACCCGCAGGTTCTACTTTACCGCCATAAGTTTGCGCCATATATTGTGCACCATAGCAAATGCCAAGAATAGGATACTTACCACGGATATTACTCAAATCTACCTTAAATGCTTCAGGGTCGTATACGCTATAAGGCGAACCTGAAAGAATCACACCGATAACCGAAGGATCATCGTGCGGAAACTTGTTGTAAGGCAGAATTTCGCAGAAAGTATCGAGTTCACGCAAACGACGACCAATAAGTTGTGTTGTTTGCGAACCGAAATCGAGAATGATTATTTTCTGTTGCATACGTAAGAAATATGTAATTTAGTGCAAAGATAGTGCAAGGTGAGCGCATAGCAAAACAAAAAAGCATTTTTTTGTTTTGCTATGCCGAGCCGCAGCCTATCTTCGCGAAGCAGAGATAGTGCAAACCGAGCATAATACAAAATGAAAGGCTAAAAGACTTTCATTTTTATTATCGAGGTGTAGCCTATTTTCGCGAAGCAAAATGGTGCAAGGTGAGCGCGCAGCCTATCTTCGCGAAGCAGAGATAGTGCAAACCGAGCATAATACAAAATGAAAGGCTAAAAGACTTTCATTTTTATTATCGAGGTGTAGCCTATTTTCGCGAAGCAAAATAGTGCAAGGTAAGCGCGCAGTCTATCTTCGCGAAGCAGAGATAATGTTTACACCATCGGAAAAAAATTAGGAGTTTAAGAGCGTAACAACTATATGCGGTTGAGAATCAACCCCATTATACTGAAACTCTTAAACTCCTAAATGAGCATAGACTCATAAAGTACCCAAATGACAAGCTATTTTACATCATTACCTGATTGAGCGAATAGCTACCCATAATTTTCGAACGATCTACATGACCGCGAATGCCAGGAATAGAACCGCGTGAGGTATATTGCCACATGATATAATCCTTGCCATCATTAAGGGTCGGAGAGTCGCTACGATAACGTGCTATCATAAAATGGTAGTCAGTAAATTCACCCTGCAAATAGCTATTATAAAAATTATGATAAGTATAGAGCAAAGGCTTTTTGCCATAATACTCTGTCACTTTTTCAATAAACGAGCGAAGGTCTGAGATAAAGGCTTCTGAGCTTACAGAACCACGATGTTCAATATCGATAATAGGCACAAGGTCTTGCTCATCGCTCTTCACAATCGAGGTCATGTTGTCGAACTGCTTCTTCCAATCGATATTAGGACGGTAAAAATGGTAGCTACCCACACTCAAACCCACACGACGTGCTTCAGCCAAGTTGCGCTCATAAGTGTCGTCAACAAGCGAAGCACCCTCTGTTGCTTTAAGATAAACGTAAGAAATAGGTGTACCATCAACCACCTCATCCCAGTTAATACTACCCTGGTAATGAGACACATCGATACCTTCTTTATACTTGGAATTGATGCGAGCATTGCTTGTACGCATAAATACGGCAGCTGCATGCATCATACGCTTTTCGCCTACTGATTTTGCAGCCAACGCATCAGGTTCATCACAGACAACAACCGTAGCCTGACCATGATGTACCTTATCCTTTTTACGCGCCTGTACAGGACTCGCTGCTGACACGAACAAAGTTACTGCCAACAAGCATCCTCCAATTTTATGTATGTTGCTTTTGATAATCTTTTTCATATCCATGCTTGCAAAGTTATAAATATCTTGCGTTTTATACAAGAAAACCAACAAGTTTTTTAGGTTGTTTTACAAAAATTGAGAACCATTGTACGATTCTCGCATACAAATTCGCAAAATCACAGACTAAATAAACTCTAAGTTAAGCAACCTTCATTCCCTAAATAATCCCCCCATTCACTCTATAAGCAAAATGCTTAAACCTGCACATATATAAAAAGTGACAAGTGACAAGTGACCGCGCAACTCTTTGATTATCAACAATAACGCGGTCACCCTGTCACTTTATTTTTGTATTAAAATATCCAAACAGAAGAAAAATAAATAAAAAGCTAATACAGCGAAGTTCAACAAAATCAAACCCATCACGCACAATCTTACACAAAAAAACAAGGGCGTGTACACGTTGCAAAAAAAATACACCTTTAGATGAGAGGTGTGCGAAATCTAAAAGTACTTCTACTGCTTTTTATGCGTCAATAAAAAAGAACTATTTTTTCGCACTCTGAAGCATGCTTCAAACACCCATTTTTCGGCAAATAAAAATTCCGAAGGAATACCGATATCATACCGAAGGAACACCGAGCCCAAAAATGACCCTATTTTTCGAGCCTAAAAAAGCACTTTTATGGCAAGGATTCACACATCGAATTATAACGGAAGCAGTTCGCGAAAGCGTAATTCAAATTTCTTTTTATCCTCCTCACTCATACCTTGTTCGTCCATCCATTTACCAAAAGCTTGAATCGCCAAGGTGTGCATTTGTGCTCTGCCTGCATTCAAACCACTCTGAAAAGGACGATTGGGTAAATGCGTTCTATTAAAATTTCCGTCTGCCATAACTATTTTTCTATGAATTATTAATCATTTTGCATGCAAAAGTAGTCACAAATACATTAGAAAGAAAAACTTTTTTGAAAAAACTTTTGCCTTTCAAGTTGTTTGCAGTAACTTTGCTTCGAATTCTCATGCAGAGGGAATGCATAAAGCCCCCACAGCATTAGACTAAACGAAATACAAACTCTTTTATAAAAAAATATTCACTATGACTATTGAAACTTGCGATTTCAAGGGCAAGAAGGTGATTGTCCGCGTAGACTTCAACGTGCCTCTTGACGAGAATGGTAACATCACAGACGACACTCGTATCCGCGGTGCCCTCCCCACATTGAAGAAGGTACTTGCCGACGGTGGTTCACTCATCATCATGAGCCACATGGGTAAGCCCAAAGGCAAGGTTAACGCTAAGTTCTCTCTCAGCCAAATCGTTGACGCTGTTAGCGAAAAACTCGGCGTAAAGGTTCAGTTCGCTCCCGACTGTGCTAAGGCTCAGGATGCTGCTGCAGCTTTGCAACCTGGCGACGTTCTCTTGCTCGAAAACCTCCGCTTCTATCCTGAGGAAGAAGGCAAGCCCGTTGGCATTGACAAGGAAGATCCTAAATACGACGAAGCAAAGAAGGAAATGAAGGAACGTCAGAAGGAATTCGCCAAGACTTTGGCTTCTTACGCTGACATCTACATCAACGATGCCTTTGGTACTGCTCACCGCAAGCACGCTTCTACAGCTGTTATCGCTGACAGCTTCGACGCTGACCACAAGATGCTCGGTTACTTGATGGAGAAGGAAGTTAACGCCGTTGACAGCGTATTGAGCAACATCAAGCGCCCCTTCACTGCCATTATGGGTGGTTCTAAGGTTTCTACTAAGATTGGTATCATCGAAAACCTCTTGGGCAAGGTTGACAACCTCATCCTCTGCGGTGGTATGACTTATACTTTCGCTAAGGCTCAGGGTGGTAAGATTGGTAAGTCTATCTGCGAAGACGATAAGCTCGACGTAGCTCTCGACGTAATCAAGAAGGCTAAGGAAAATGGTGTAAACCTCGTTCTTGGCACTGACTGCATCGCTGGTGACGACTTCTGCAATGATTGCAACACTCAGGTATGCCAGGCTAACGACATTCCCGAAGGTTGGGAAGGTATGGACGCAGGTCCCGAAACTCGCAAGGCTTTTGCCAAGGTTATCGAAGAAGCTAAGACTATCCTTTGGAACGGTCCTGCAGGTGTATTCGAAATGGACAACTTCGCTGGTGGTTCTAAGGCTATCGCCGAAGCTATTGCCAAGGCTACTGCTAACGGTGCATTCTCACTCATCGGTGGTGGTGACTCTGTAGCTTGCATCAACAAGTTTGGCATGGCTGACAAGGTTTCTTACATCTCAACTGGTGGTGGTGCTTTGCTCGAAGCTATCGAAGGTAAGACTCTTCCTGGCATCGCTGCTATCAAGGGCTAATCTATTACTAATTAGTATGTAAGTATAAGGACCTTCAAAGGTCTTGTATTACAAAAATGTGCAGATATGAGTATGTGACACCACGGCTCGGCATGTGCGTTGCTATTGCGTAACACAAACATGCTTTTCCTTGCGTACACACAAACTCATATTTGCACTTTTTATTTTGCCGAATTTTCTCTTTATCCCCTTCTGCAATGAATCTTATAAAGTTTCACACTGTTATTTTATCTATTCTCTGCCTTTGTTTGGCGTCGTGCAAAGACAATGCGCCACAAGAGGTGCTTAATTTTGGTACTGAGCGCTATGACTCTGCAGCTTTACACGTGGCTTTAGTGCCTAACCGCGACTGCCTGCCCATCTATTATGCCGAACGTACAGGATTATATGATTCATTGGGGTTAAAACTTCAAATAGCCTCTTATCCCTCACAAATGGATTGTGACACTACTCTGATGGGACGCATTGCTGATGGCGGTTGGGCTGACCGCGAAAGGATGCGCACTTATGGCAATAAAATGAAGGATATCGAACCCATGTGGGAGGGTACACAACGATGGAGCATTTATACTTGCGAGCAACTACGCATTCGCGACCTAAAAGCTCTTAAAGGTCGCACCATTTCTATCGCTCGCAACTCTGCCGAAAATAAATATCTCTTGGCAATGCTTAACAGCGCAAAGATTAGTGCAGAAGATGCTTATTTTCCGCAAATCAACAATCTTAAAATGCGTGCACAAATGCTCACGGGCAATCAAATAGATGCCGCTGTGCTCACGTGGCCCTACACCTCGTTGGCTGCCGCAAACGGACATCGCTGTATTGCCACACAACGATTTGCCGACCCTAATGCTTGCTTTGTGATGAAACGTAATCGCTTAAAATCAAGCAAACGACGCGAACAATGGAAGATTTTTGAGAAAGGACGCAAAATGGCGCTCGACTCTATACGCATTAAAGGACCCAAAGCCTACTCTATCATCTTGCAAAAAGACTACGGACTACCCAAAGAGGTTGCCGACACTTTGAAGTATTAAATAAAAGGTTCTAAAAAACTACTTAGAACTAGTCTAAATGTATAAGTTGCCACACAGTCACCACATACGATTATGGATACACATACCTATCAATACCTGCATAAAGATGCCATTACAGCTTTAAAAGAACAGCGTTTACTCTCTGCCCTACAATCACTGCAAGGCATGGCCTCTTCTCTTAAAGAATGGAACATAAAAGAAGAAACCGACACGCTTATTGACTCTTACCAAATACTGCTGAGTTATCTTGTGAAAGGTGCTGCCGACCCTGAACGCAACAAAATGTATAAGTCGTTTGAACGCAGGGCGTATGAATTGGCTGATATGTTGGAACGTGCTGGTGACTTGCAAAACGATACATCGTTTTATGCCACAAGTTTGCGTACACTTCAAAACTTGCATGGCACCCAATTTACACTTTCCGACTTACTGCAAGAAGGTGTTAATGCACGCGACATTTTCGACGCTATATGGCTCTCGGGAGCATGGACTGTGGCAGACGAAACTGCCGTGGCTAATTTTATGGCAAACAGAGAGGTGATTGAAAATCTAAAATGTTTGGTGCTTAGTGCCACCACCTTGTCTGCCATGCGTTATTTCGACATTGCCAAATATCGTGTATTGCTCGACAATGCCCTTTCCGACGAAATAAAAATTCGTGTGCGTGCCCTTGTCGGACTTATTTTTGTACATATAGCACACCCCGAACGCACCCTACTTTATCCCGAAGTGTCTACTCGCTTACGCCTCATGCTCGACATTCCGAGTTTCGCGAGCCAATTAGAGTTGTTACAATCACAACTTTTCCTTAGTCTTGAAACCAAACGTATTGAGCGCAATTTACAAGAGGAAATTATTCCCCAAGTAATGAAGCGTATCGAGAAACTACACATCGACCGTTCTTTGGGCTTAGACGAAATCAAAGATAAACTCTCTGAGGCTGACCTTAATCCTGAATGGGAGGAAGATGGGCGTCCCTCAAAGTTAGCACAGTACATGCACGAGTTTGTAGAACTGCAAGAACGAGGTGCCGATATGTATATGGGGTCTTTTAAGGTATTGAAACAGCGTTTTTCTTTCTTCAATGTGGTGTGCAACTGGTTCTACCCCTTCACCATGAACCATCCCGAACTGCCCAAGGGACTTTCTAATATTCGCATGTTGAAGATTCTTATCAGTCGTACCGGACTGTGTGACTCCGACAAATATTCGTTTTGCCTCATGACTTCGCAGATGCAAAATAATATAAAAGCAGACATGCAAGAGTTTATGGAGAATGCAGGAGCGTTAGAAATTACCGATGATGTTGAAAAAGATCCTGAATTTCAATTTAAAGATGAATTGCGCTCTTACGTGCAAGGCTTTTATCGTTTCTGCAATCTCTATCTCCATCACGAAGAATTTTTCAATCCCTTCCAACTAAACCTTTTCTTGGCAGACTATGTTCCGTTCAAACAACTGCTCGACGATGACGATATGCTGTTGCGTTTAGCCGATTTTGTGTTTAAAGACAAATCATTCCACATGGCACTCGATCTTTATCACAAACTGCCACAAGATAAGTTTACAGCCAATGTTTACCAAAAGATCGGCTATTGCTACGAGCAAATAGGTAATGCTGAGAACGCTATAAATCAATATGAACGTGCTAACTTGTTAAAGCCGCACTCTAAATGGACCATCAAGCGTTTAGCCACCTGTGCGCGCACTACAGGCAATTACGAAAAGGCACTTGACTATTACACCCAACTCGAAGAATTTCTTCCTGAAGATGCAGATGTTGCCATTCACCAAGCCGAAAGCCTTATCTGCATGCAGCGTTACGACGAGGCATTTAAATATCTTTTCAAAGCCAACTATCTGAACCCGCAATCAACTCTTGCCACCCGTGCCTTGGCATGGTGCTCATTGCTTACGGGAAAATACGAACAGGCTGAAAAATACTACCAAAAGGTATTGGCACAATCCCCTACCCCCACCGACTATCTCAATGCTGGTCACACAGCATGGCTGCAAGGTCACATTGCCGAAGCCGTAAGCCGTTACCGCGAGTCGTTAAACAACGAAACGCACACACTCAACTTCATTAAAGAAGATGAGGACTTGCTTAAACGCGCAGGCTTAACAAACGAAGATCTCGCCATGATGAGAGATGCCCTAAGCATTTAAAAAAGCCCAAACTCTCTCACTCCACATCACCACAAAGAATAAAATCCTTTTCATGAAACATATCGCCTTTGCCACCTTGCTCTGTGCATGCACCTCACTCAGCGCATTTGCACAAAACACAAAGCAATATCAAGAATATTTTGAACATACCTTGCAAACGAGCAACACGGCTTGCACGTATCAAAAAAACATCTCACACAAAAAAGTTGACGCTACAAAACAACAAGTGTGGGAGGCTTGGAAAGCTGCCAACAGCCATGTAAAGCAAAACGTGCTTATGCCCACTGCTGCTTTAAGCAATCAATCTGATGCTTGGCAACTCCCCGACTCTTTAGAGCCTCATGCCACAATGCCTTATTATTTTGGCACGAAAGGCAATCGTCCCGAAAACGGATACCCCTTCTTTTTATACTTGCATGGTTCGGGTCCCAAACAGCAAGAGTGGATTACAGGCTTAGCCTTAGCACAACAGTTTGCCGACGCTCCTTCTGCCTATTTCATTCCACAAATACCTAATGAAAACGAATGGTATAGATGGTGGCAACGCAGCAAGCAATATGCTTGGCAAAACCTCATTCGTCAACTCATGTTGCGTCCCGAAATCAACCCGAACCGCCTCTATGTATTTGGCATTTCTGAGGGAGGCTATGGCTCACAACGCTTAGCCTCGTTCTACGCTGACTATTGGGCAGCAGCAGGTCCGATGGCTGGAGGCGAACCCTTGAAAAATGCACCTGTCGAAAACTTAGGAAACATTGGCTTTTCTCTCCGCACAGGTGCCAACGACCGAGGTTTCTACCGCAATCTGCTTACGCACTACACAGCCGAAGCTCTCGATAGCATCGAAAATCTCTACCCTGCGGGTTACCGTCATAAGGTGGAACTTATCCCTGGCAAACAACACTTTATTGACTATTCAGTCACCACTCCTTGGCTTTCGCTCTTCACACGTAATCCCTACCCTAAACAGTTTATTTGGGAGGATTTCGAAATGGATGGTGTGCACCGCACAGGCTTCTATAACCTTGCTGTCGACAAACGTCCTTGCGACTCCTTACGCACACGCTACGATGTGAATATCAACAACAATAAGGTGAACATCACCATCGAAAACATTCACTACACCACCTTAGAGCGCGACCCCATGTTTGGCATCGAACTTAAGTCTGCGCGAAGCTATACGCCAGCACAAGGTGGACAAGTCACCGTGTTCTTCAACAAAGAGTTAGTCGACCCACAACGCCCTGTAAAAATCGAGTTAAATGGCAAAATGGTTTATAACAAACCTTTGCGTGCCAATGTGCAACACATGTTACGTTCCGTGGCTATCTTTACCGACTCTGAACGTATCTATCCCTATGCCGTAACTATCAAATATTAATAACATCTATGTCAGCCATAATCCGTTTCGAAGGAATTGACATCATAGCAAATGTCAAACGAGTAAGGACGCTACGACTTAGCATCAAACGTGATGGGAGTCCGCAGTTAACCATTCCCTTGGGTATGAACGAAAACATTGTGCTCGATTTCCTTCAAAAAAATGCTCAATGGCTGCACACACACGTTACCAAGGCCAAAGAGCGTTACACCCAACAAAAAAACTTAACACAACACGCATATACGCAAGGTGAGTCTTTCCAATTTTTAGGAAAGGCCTACACCTTGCAAATCGAGCATCACAATGCACCAGTCCACGTCACACTAACGCCCGATAACAAACTCCTTGTACAACTAAGAAAAGATAGCAGCTCCACCACTTTGCAACGTGCCATAAACACATGGTATCACAAGCAAATTCAACGCATCATTACTCAACTCTTAGACCAATGGCTGCCTATTATGCAAGAGGGTCCTCTTTGCGAAATTCGCTATAAAAACATGGTTTCGCGTTGGGGAAGCATCAAGCCTCAGCAACGCATTGTTTGTTTCAACCTACGCTTAGTATTCTATCCCATCGAAGCCATAGAGCAGGTGGTAGTACACGAACTTTGCCACCTAAAAGAGCCCTCGCACAATGCCAACTTTCATGCTCTCATGGCGCACTATTTACCCGACTATAAACAGCGCAAGCTATTGTTGCAATAAACGAAGTTGTCTAAACTTTTCTGACGAAGATTAGATTTAAGCTTTTATCTCTTCTAAATTCAATCTTCACCTTTCTTTTTGACCGCTTTTTGACAT
>UQQN01000081.1 GCA_900543155.1 uncultured Prevotella sp. | reverse complement strand
CCATTTAACCATGCTACTTATCGACATCAAAATCCTACAAAATCGTGCAGAAAAAATCATGAATTTTGAACAGCCTACCCAAGAATCCATATTCTCCGTCTATATTCCGATGATAAATAAATCTCATGCAAGGCATTACAGAATCTGTAGAATATCCGTTAGCGAAGTGATAATATGAGAAGGCAAAGTCTCATCATATTCCTTGTCCTCCCATTCCTTACCCTTAAACCAAATCGTTTCAATGCCCGAAGCATGGGCAGGCACAATGTCCTTACTAAAACTATCACCAATGGCAATACAGTTTTGAGCCGATGAATTTGCAACCTTCACACCCAACTGCCAAATCGCAGCATCAGGTTTACGCACACCCACCACAGCACTCTCCACAATATCTGAGAAAAAGTGAAGCAGATTGTATGCCGCTAATACACTCTTCAAGTTACCATAAAAGTTCGACACAATAATAAGCGTGTATCCTTTGTCCTTTAAAGTTTGCAGCACCTGTGCCGATTGCTGTGTGTGTGCACGTGCAAAGTCATCACAATGTGTAGTAATCTCCTCAATCAGTTTTTCGTGAGATGCCTTATCCCCCGAAAGCAACTGAGCCTCCTCCAACCAATTAAATTGTTGGCGAATCTTCTTTTTGAGCAAAGTAGCAAAATCATCATTCGGCGTAATCACAGGATTCTTAGCCAAATAACGCTCACCAAACACATAAGCCTGTCTCAGTTCGTTATCAGGAATATGTAACCTCACCTTCTGGTAAGCTTCTTCAAAAACATAATACCAATGTTTGGCAGCCGTGTCAAGCGTACCGCCATAGTCAAACAAAAGAGTCTTCATTTTATATAGAGCTTGTTAAGTATACAAACAAAGTAAATAAAATAAGTGGTGCCTTACCATAACAGCAAAGCCCACTCATTCTAAAAACAAATTCTTATAGAAAAAGGAATTAACCCTTGGTTTTATCCTTCATCATCTTCTTATTACCAAACTTCACCAAACCTACGCCAATAAAAATCCAAACTAATTCACGTACACGGGTGTAAAGACTGGTAAAAATGCCCAAGCCAGGAGCACTCAAATTCAGCATCTTCACAATCAGCAACAAGCCACCCTCGCGTGCACCAAGTTGCATCGGCAAAAAGAATAACAAGTTGCCAATAAGCGATGAAAATGCCAATACAAAAATAGCATCCCAAAAACTTAAAGAAACGCCCAGCGAAAGCAAAATAAAGTAATATTCCAAAGCATTAATCACACGAGCTACATATTCGCAAATCAGCGAAAGATAAAAAGCACGAGGTTGTGAGTGCAAATACGAAATATTTTCGTCCACCTGCTTCATGCTGTCAGCATGCTTCTCGTAGAACCCACGCGCCCAGCGTTTAGCAAAAGGAATGTGGAGTAGGGGAGTAAACAGCTTCACAATCACCCCCTTTTTGTAGCACAAGTGAAAAACAAAAAGCACAATCACCAATACCGCAGCAAAAGCCATAAAGAGCGTCCACAAAAAAGGAGTCATCTTATCAGTATAAATCACAGCAAACAATACAGCTGCCGAACTCCAGAGGCAAATGTGCGACAAAATATGCATCATCGAATAAAGCACAACCGACGACATCGCTCTGGGTGTACCAATATGCGAACTCAACTCCATTACACGATACGGACCACCCCCAAAACCAAAAGGAGTAGTATAGCTAAAAGCAAAACCCGACACTGTGAGTTTATAAGCATGACGGAAAGAAAGATGCTTACTATGCGTACCACTGTTCACAATGATTTGGAAAGCCCAAGCATTGAAAGCATAAACAAATACCCATACACCAATTACAGCAGGCAAATAAAGTCCTGCTCGCAGCAAGTGTTGGTAGAGTTGGCTATAGTTCACATCAAAAGTGCATAACATAACAATGATAGAAACTATGCCAAAAAGTAGAAACAGATTGCGGTATAATGGTTTCACGTATAGAGAGAATAAAAAGTTTAAATGAGTGAATCAACCAATCTTTTAAGTCCTTACGAAAGCGAAGCCTCCACCGTCTTACACAATTTCTCGTGCTTATAACGCATGTAGAGGAAAAGAATGTTCATCACAACAATTTCAAATACAAAGTAAATCCAGGGTTGACCAATGAGCAATACAATGTAAAGCACAATAGCACGTGTGTTGAAAGTAAGAATATTAGCATACTTCATCAAGGGCAAACTCCCCTTTCTGAAAGTCTCAGCCAACTCTGCTGGCACTGGATTATCACCATACACCTGCCACAAACGCTTACGCAAACTTTGAAAAGCAGGCGTCATCTTCTCTTGCGAGTGCGTATAGTTTCCATAAAAATACAGAAAAACCATCCACATACCATCCTTCTTCCAACTCAGCGTCTTCAGCTCTTCTCTCAACTTCACAAAGTTATCAAGCTCACTACCACTCTTGCCCTTAATAAAGAACAAATGAATGTTACGATAATAGTCAGCCAACTGGCATTGCTTTCCGTGAAAAATTAAGCCCGAAATCGCAGCAAGAATCCAAATCCAAATACCCCACTTCATCTGAGTAAAAGGAATACAATCTCCCTGCAGACGCAAACAAATGGCTGCATAAATCGTAAAGAACCAAACGTCACCGGCAAAACCATCCAAAATACGTCCCCAACGAGTTTTTTTACCCGTCATACGCGCCAACTGTCCGTCAGCACTGTCGTAAAGGTTCGCCCACACCAATAGCAAAATGCCAATAATCGTGTGCGTAAGGTCGGTAAAATAAAACATCACCCCCGCAGCAGCACCCAAAATGATGCTCAAAATGGTCACCACATTCGGGTGAATGTCAAAGTGATTAAAAAACTTAGCCCAAAGCAAACCAAGAGGACGAGTAAAATGAATATCAAGCCATTCCTCTGTGTCGGCTGACTTAAAAGTCGAAGCTAATTGTGTGTTTTGTTGTTGTGTCATTTTATAGGTTTATAGGAATCATTCTTAATTATCAATGTCGAAGACATTCAACATCTTCTTTCTTCACTATCCCAACAGCTTAATCCTGTTTGCAATAGCCTTCGCAGCCTCCTTGCGGCAAGCCGCAAAACTTGGCCAATCATTAAAGTCGATAATGTGCACAGAACCTTCTGCAGTAATCACCGCATCCCCCCCGTACACCATCATACCTGTTAACTGTGCAGCACGGTCAGCCTCCCTTTTCAGTTTCTCCACGTCAAAACAAAAATGTTGTGGCAACCCATTCTGCTCCTCAAGACCAAACTTCGAGAAACCACCTTTTTCAGTAGGGTAGGTAGTGTAGAAGAAAGGCGTCCCCTCTACACCATAAAACTTAATAAGGTCACCCTCCA
The DNA here is from genome assembly GCA_900543155.1 of uncultured Prevotella sp. Classification (GTDB taxonomy): domain Bacteria; phylum Bacteroidota; class Bacteroidia; order Bacteroidales; family Bacteroidaceae; genus Alloprevotella. The sequence goes on along the minus strand of UQQN01000081.1, from coordinate 7,717 downwards.
AGTGTTCCTCCACAATCACCTGCTCAATGCCTCTATCAGCAAAGTCCTTCATAGCCAGTTCAAACTGCGTCTCGTCATCCACAAACTGCACATCACCTTGTTTCTGTGCACAGTTGTCACCACGCTTAATCCAAAGAGGAAAATTCACCGAAGCCTTCGTCTCAGCAGTAGGTTTAATAACCATCAAGTTCGGCACAGGCAAATTGTTCTCTTTAAAAACAGAAGCTATACCCGCTCTCGACAAATTCAGCAAATGCTCAGCCGAATTAATCACCACCAAACCCTCCTCACGTTCAGCCTTCGCCAAACATTCTAACACACCGCGACCTCGTGCCATAGAAAACACGAGGTCAAACTCAGATAACTCAACAGCAATGAATAAATCCTCACTGATGATAGAAACATCTGCAAATCGGCTCAATCGGCTTGCCACAGCAGCAAAGATAGCTGCATCCCGATCTTCAGAGTGTGGACTAAATTGAGTAGATCGGCTAATACCTAAAATCTTTTTCGAAGTCATACTCATTTAGATGCTGATAGAAAATCCTCCGCCTTTGCAATGTCAGAGGCATGATCCACGTCCAATATTTTAGAGAACGGATAAGCCTTCAACTTCAAACCATCCTCCACCAATGCACGCTGAAAATTGCGCATACGGCTCTTACCCTGCTCCAAGCAGTTGTGCAAAGTCTTAATAGCCGACGGACGAAGGCAATAAATACCACCCGAAATAAAGCGGTCACCCTCGTTCTTATCGTGAAAACCCGTAATGTGACATTCACTGTCAGTAGCCACATACAGCGGACTTTCATCATCAATAAAATCCGTCACCGCCATACATCCGTCAAACTCACAAGTTTTAAAATACGAAATATATTTCTCAAACTCCTCCTCACGGAAAATCGTATCAACCGTGGTCAAACAGAAAGGATCTTCCTCAAGATAAGGAGCCAACTCTGCAAAACTATGCATAGAACTTGGTGTACTCTTCACCACCATACGCACATCGTCCGCCAGTCCCTTCTCCTTAAGCTCATTAATATGTTGTTCGGTCAAAGGGTTCAGCGTATTCACAATAATCACAATCTCCTCTGCCTTTTGTTGACGAAAGATGCGAATCAATCTGTCAATCATCGCCTCACCGTGAATATGCACCAACGGCTTGGGCAATTCCACACCCTCTTGCTGCAAACGAGATCCCTCGCCCGCAGCTATAATAGCAAATTTCATAAAATAGGTTACTCAGTTATATTAGCAAAACCTCCAACTTTATCTTTCCTTACGGTCCTGATAAATTTTAGGTAATGGGTTCGCATGCGCCTCGTTATAAGCCAATCTATTGCGATAAATGTCAATAGCCGCATAAACAGCCTGTCTAAAAGAATCAGCATGCGCCACACCCTTACCCGCAATGTCATAAGCCGTACCATGATCAGGCGAAGTGCGCACCAAAGGCAACCCAGCCGTAAAGTTCACCCCATCATTCATCGACAAAGCCTTGAAAGGAGTCAACCCTTGATCATGATACATTGCTAAAATACCATCAAAGTGACGGTAAGATGCAGCTCCAAAGAAACCATCCGCAGCATACGGACCATAACAAGGAATACCAGCCTCCGAGAGCGCCTTAACCGCAGGAATAATCACCTCCTGCTCCTCCGTGCCCAAAACACCGCCATCCCCAGCATGAGGATTCAAAGCCAACACCGCAATACGAGGAGCCGAAATACAAAAATCCTTACAAAGCGATTCATAAAGCAACTTAGCCTTCTGAATAATCTTATCCTCAGTTACCGAATAAGCCACCTCAGATATAGGCACATGTGTTGTAACCAGCGCCACACGCATCATGTTATTACACAAAATCATCAACGGACCCTCAGACTCCTGTCCCACACGGTCCTGCAAATACTCCGTATGCCCTACAAAACGGAAATTACTGCTCTGAATACTAGCCTTATTGATAGGGGCAGTAACCAGCACATCAATATTACCCATTTTATAGTCCGAAATAGCCTGTTCCAAAGCCTCAAAGGCAGCATGTCCAGCCTCAGCACTTTGTTTACCATATTCCACCTTAATGTCATCGTCCGCACAGTTCACAAAGTTCAACTGTCCTTCCACAGCCTCTTCAGCCGAGTTAATCACATTCAAAGACACATTTATGTTCAATGCCTTACGATGATAATTCGCCACCTTAATGTGACCATATACAATAGGCGTACAAAGTTCAAACATCGTAGCGTCAGCAAAAGTCTTAAAAATAAGCTCATAGCCCACGCCATTCGTGTCACCTTGACTAATGCCCACACGGATAAGGCTTTTAGCCTCAGCCACATTCGCATTATTAGATGGTATCGATTCGTTTACAATCATAGATGTAAGTATGTTGTTTCAATAATCCCCTAAAACAAAGAAGAAAATTGAATGATTTTTCTAATCCAAAAAACTTGCCCCATAAAGGCAAAGTCATAAAACCCAATAGAGGAATCCCCTTCAATCAGGCAGCACTACTCCCCACGTTTCATAGCCTCCTGTTTTGCCGTACTCAGCAAACCACAGGCAGCAAAAATATCTTGTCCACGCGAGGCACGTATCGTCGAGAATAACCCATGCGAAGTCAAGTAATTTCTAAACTCCACCATGCGTTCGTCCGACACCCCATGCAAAGGCGTATCCGGAATATCGTGAAAACGAATCAAGTTAATTCTACACTCCAATCCCTGCACCAACTTAATCAAAGCATCCGCATGTCGTGTAGAATCATTAATACCGTCAAACACAATATATTCAAACGAAAGTCTGCGTTGGTGCGACACCTCATTACTTGTGCGCAAAGCATTCTTACGGAAACAGTCATATTGTTTCAACACATTCACCAAATCCGTAATACTAAAAGCACGTTCAGCGGGCATAATATCAGCACGACCTTCAGGAATAGGGTGGTGCAAGCTAATCGCCAAATGACACTGACTCTCTTCAACAAAACGAGTCAATCCCTTGGCAAGCCCCACACTCGACACCGTAATACGTTTCGGACTCCATGCCCAACCCCAACTCGCAGTCATAATTTGGGTAGTCTTCAACACAGCGTCCAAATTATCAAAAGGTTCTCCTTGCCCCATAAACACGATATTCGTCAACGTGTCACACTCAGGCAAAGAATAAATTTGGTTCAAAATATCCGTAGCCGTCAACGACGCCACATACCCCTGTCTACCCGTCATGCAAAAGGCACACCCCATTTTACATCCCACCTGCGAACTCACACACAACGTAGCACGTTCACCGTCCGGAATATAAACAGTTTCAATAAAGTCCCCTTTTGCGGTAGCATACAAATACTTCACCGTGCCATCCACCGAGCGTTGTTCATCCACCGGTGCAGAACATCCAATGGTAAAGTGCTCAGTCAATTTAGCACGCACGTTCTTCGAAAGATTCGTCATTTGGTCAAAGCTCTTCACCTTCTTGCCATAAATCCATTCAGCAATTTGTTTACCCACAAAAGGTTTTGCACCCACCTCAGTGGCTACAGTCTTAAGCTCGTCCAAACTCATTCCCAATAAGGGTCTCAAACAGTCCAATTCGTTGAAATATTTTGTGTGCAGGCGTCATAATCCCGCTAGTTAATATAAATGCCTAACGGCAGGCAGCTAATGTGCAACCTGCCGTTGGGCAATAATTATGCAATATAATATAGGGGCATTCCCTTATAAAGTCAAAGAGAATCACTTACGATAAAGCAACCAAGCACCCGGGTGTTTAGAGCTAAGAGAGCTACGAGTCTGTACAGCCGAAGCCTTATCGTCATACGAAGCAGCGATCACACGGAACCAGCAGTTATAACCCTTAATCTGCTCATCAGTCTTAATCACGCGAGCATCATAACCATCCTGCTGCAACTTGTTTCTCAAACCCTCAGCATTAGCCTGTGTAATAAAGCTACCTACAACCACGCTATAAGTCTTAAGCGGGCTACCACTAATCACAGACAAGTTAGCGTTAATCTCGCGCACGTCGCTGTTATCAGTAGTAACGGTTGTAGTAGTCGGCGTAGTTACAGTAGTAACAGGAGTAGTCACGGGAGCAACCGTATTGTCATGGTCACTATTACTTGTAACCTCTTGCTCATTCTGCTGAGACTTGTCCTGTGCCATAGCCTGTTCCCAAGCCTGACGATATGCGCTTTCGCGAGATTTACAACTAGTAAAGAGTGCCACGGCACACAATCCGAAAGCCAATACGAGATTCTTCTTCATGTTTAATTCGATGTTATGTTTTATTTCGTTATAATCTTGTTAAGGGATAGTAGCCAAACTCTATAAAAGAGTCCATGCAAACATCGCTACAAAGATACTAATTTTATTTAGAGATTCCAAATACTTATCCTTAAACAATACAAAAATGGCATAATCTGCAGATTTTCTAAAAAAAAAGTCGTTTTTTTGTGTGCGTATAATATTAAATGCGTATATTTGGACTCGAAAACAGTTATTCATTTTAAAAAGTTTATATCATGAAAGGACTTAGTATTTTAGCAGCATTCCTCGGCGGAGCAGCCGTAGGTGCAGCATGTGGAATCCTCTTTGCTCCTGAGAAGGGCACAGAAACTCGCGAAAAGATTGCTCAAGCTATCCGTAAGCGTGGCATCAAGTTAAACCGCAAGGAAATGGAAAGCTTGGTAGACGACATCGCTGATGAACTTCAGCCTGCCAACGATTAATTTTCACAACAATAAACCAAGGAGTAAAGGCCGTCACGCAATGCTTTAATTGCGCAAGCTTTTACTCCTTGATTTTATTTACTCAAGTTTCAGATTTATCGAACAGCCATTAAATTCGAAACTTAAATAAAATCAGTCCCATGTTCTCATCCGATAAAAACGTAGACAATATAGCCAAACTCATTGTCGAGTTAAAGCACTATGTCGATTTAAAGACCGAGAGTGTGCAAATCAGTTTTGTCAGCAAATTTTCTCGTCTTCTATCCGCCATCGTCATCAGTGCCATATTATTCATGCTCTTCGGTCTCGCCATCCTTTTCATCTCCATGATGGTAGCCTCCGCCTTGTCAAAATTAGTAGGTAGCCTTGCCATCGCCTACGGCATAGTCGTACTCTTCTACCTCCTCTTAGGCATCCTCTTCTTTGTCAAGCGTCACACCTGGATTGAAGCCCCCATCACCAATTTCCTTGTACACTTGTTTCTTGAAGACAAGATGAACGAAACTGCCAATCCTCAAAACAAGCAAGCCCTATGAAAGAGAATTATTATACCCTCGAATCATTATCCCAAAAGCAGCAGCGACTTCGCAAGGAAATAAAGATGAGTCAACAACGCATCTCCGCCACCTGGTCTCAGCTCACCACTCCTCCCGAAGCCAACACCAAAATGCAGCATTGGGTCAATCAAGCCGAGCGAGCTGTAGCCGTTTACGATGGGTTCATGATGATGTACAAACTCATCCACCGTTTTTCCGCCATCAAAAACGCCTTTAAGCGAAAAAAGAATAAAACATCATAAAGTAAAAACAGGCATGTAAAAGCGTTCTCGTAGCTTTCGCATGCCTGTTCTTTTTTATCATCCTCAAGGATAAAGACATCAATAGAATCTTTATATATTCTCGCTTCGCGTTTTATTTTGAACATTAATTCTCATCAATTCCCATTAATTTATCCATTAATACTCGCTTCGCGTTTTATTTTGAACATTAATTACCATCAATGCCCATTAATTTACCCATTAATACTTCTCTTGTCATTAGCAAAGCACGCCCTGAAGGGGCAACAAGTACCTAGCCTAGGGCAACACCCTAGGTAGCTGCAACATATAATTCGCTTTGCGTTTTGTTTCGAACATCAATGCCCATTAATTTACCCATTAATACTTCTCTTGTCATTCGCAAAGAAAAAATACACGCCCTTATGTAATTTCATCATTTATAAATGACAAAATTCAAAACATTTCGGTTTTATCATTTATAAACGACAAAATTCAAAACATTTCAATTTCATCATTTATAAATGACGAAATTCAAAATATTTCGGTTTTATCATTTATAAACGACAAAAATGCAGTATCTTTGTCCCATCTTTAAACCCTAAAACCCTCACATCATGCAAATAATCACACGTCAGAACTATGCATCTCAAATAGATACATGGATAGGTAAAGAACAAATAATAGTACTAATAGGACAGCGTCGTGTAGGCAAAAGCTATGTAATGAAAGATTTTGTGCAACGGCATCAGCAAGAGCCAGACGCCAACATAATCTACATAGACAAAGAAAAGATAGCCTTTAAGTACATAACCAACAACGACGAATTAGAAGACTATATAGCCCAACATTTCGTAATAGGCAAACACAACTACATCCTAATAGATGAAGTACAAGACATAGCAGGTTGGGAACATACTGTACGCAGTTATCGCACAGAAGACAACACCGACATCATCGTCACAGGTTCAAACTCAAAGATGCTATCAAGCGAATTATCAACCCTATTAGCAGGTAGATATGTAGAGATACGCATACAAAGTTTGAGCTATACTGAATTCATGCAATTTCACAACCTCGAAGATACAGACGACACACTATGGAAATACATGACCTATGGTGGACTTCCTGGTTTACGAAACATAGGATTAGAGAACGACGACATGGTATGGGAATATCTATCAGGCGTATTCAATACAATCATGTTAAAAGACATCATTGAGCGTCATAAAATACGCAATATCCCATTCCTCAACAATCTCATAACCTTCATGGCAGATACGATAGGCAAGTTAAATTCAGCATCAAGCATCGTAAAATACATGAAGTCGCAAGGAGAGGAAATATCCACAACCATCGTACTAAGTTACACATCTTATTTTGCAGAAGCATTTCTTACCGCCAATGTATTACGTTATGACATACATGGAAAAAAACTTTTAGAATCATCCGGTAAGACATACTTTGGTGATGTAGGCTTGCGCAATTACATTATAGGTGGAGAACGTGAAAAAGATATTGAGAAAATAATTGAAAATATAGTATATCAACATCTTTTACGTTTAGGTTATACAGTGCGAATAGGTCAGTTACGAGCAGGGGAGATAGATTTTGTATGCACTCGTACCACATCCAAGTTAAAAGAATCCGACCAACGTCGCATATACGTGCAAGTTTCCTACATAATAGCCAATGACGAGACCCGAGAGCGCGAATTTGGAGCCTTGCATAACATACCCGATTCCTATCCCAAGTACGTCATTTCTGCAACTCCTTTAATTCGTTCTACCGATTATGAAGGAGTAACCCATTTAAGTTTAAGAAAATTCTTAGCAACAGGTTTTGATTAAAATCTCATTCTCCATCCCTCATTCATAGTGAAACAGAAAACCAGGTATGCAAGAGAACATCCCCTTCTCACATACCTGGTTATTTTTTTTCACCCTCATACCTCCACTTTCATACATCTCTACCCATCCTAAGGACCAGAAAAGTATTAATGAACCCATTAATGGTTATTAATGACAATTAATGTTCAAAATTAAACGCGAAGCGAAAACTCGGATATTTTGTCGATAGGTGGTATATCAACACCTAAATAGTCTGTAATACTTAAAAATTACCCCGTTAGGTAGGGTGTTCAAAATTTATAATGTTTTTCTGCATGTTTTTTGGAAAAAATGATATCGTAAATAGTTGATATCCAACAATAACAA
>UQQN01000080.1 GCA_900543155.1 uncultured Prevotella sp. | reverse complement strand
CCTAAAACCCGATAACGTGATGATTACACGTAACGGCGAAAACGTGAAGCTGATAGACTTTGGCTTGGCAGACATGGACCAATATGCCAACTTAAAGCAACCCTCAGGTACACCAGGATATATGGCACCTGAGCAAAATGCAGAGCGCGACACTGATTGCCGTAACGACATCTACAGTTTAGGCTGCATAGTTAAGGACTTGCACTTGGGGCGTATTTACGATAAAATGGCGCAGCGTTGTACTTTGCCTAAAGAAGACAGATTGAGTAGTATGTCTGAGGTGAAGCACTTTTTGCGTTTGCGCAAACGTTGGCGCAATGCTATGATTATTGCCTTGGTGTTAGTTTTAGTTGGTATTGCTGCAAGAGGTTATTATCTGCTGCAAGAATATAATGGACGTCCGCATTATGAGGAGGTGGCACAATTTCGCGTAGCCAATATAAAGTACACTTCGTGGGGTGGTTTAGTTGCTTCTGCCAAACTTGAGAAGATGAACGAAAGACAGGTAGTGGTGCCCGCAACGGTTTCTAATGATGGTTTGACCTACAGAGTAATAGAATTAGGTTTCGATAGTTTTAAAGGCGATACGTTGTTGCAAAAGTTGGCAGTGATGTGCGAAACCGACACGATAAATATTCTTAAGGGTAGTTTTAAGGGATGCACTCAAATGAGAGAACTGTATTTGTTCTTACCCAAATTGGTAGGTATCGGCAGTTCTCAATGGCGTTGTAATATTACGGATGTTTTTGATGAACACCATTTCTCTGATGTTACAATCTATGTGCCCGAATCGTTGATTCCTGTTTATCGCAAGAGCGTGTGGGGCAGGTTCAAAAATATTAAAGCAATTAAAAGAAATGAGGATTAAGTAATGAAAATCCGCCAAAAATCAAATACGATTTTTGGCGGATTTTATGTGTATTAAACGAAGTTGGAAAATTTTCATCAGCATTTTTAGTGTATGTGTTTATATCGCGTTGATTAACGCTTCTATTTGTTTAATCATGTTTGCCACTTTTTCGATATAGGGTAATATCTTCTCTTCAGTGGCGTCATACATGTCATCGTAATCTCCTGATTGTCTTAGTTCATATAATCGAGAAATTCAAATATAGAGCGTACCGTTGGGTTAGTCAAGTGTGATTGTTGTAAATTCTTCATTTTGGTAAAAGCTTAATTAGTAGGGGTGAAGAGTTAAGTATCCGCATTATTGCAGGACTACTTATCCCTTCACCCTTAAAATTATTTCATGTTGTTGAGTTTGAGAGCATCTTGATCGTCATATTGCTTTTGCAGACGAACAAGTTCTTTCATAAGGCGTGCGGTAATTTTTTCAGTACCAGGTTTGCCGTAGATGTTGTGCATCTCGTGTGGGTCGTTGTTCAAGTTATAGAGTTCCCAACGATTGATGTCGTTGTAGAAGTGCATGAGCTTGTAACCATCCGAACTGCGCACACCATAATGACGCTTTACAGCATGTTCTGCGGGATATTCGTAGTAGTGGTAGTAAAGACTCTTGCGCCAGTTTTTGGGATGTTTGCCCTGAAGCAAAGGCAAGAGGCTCTCACCCTGAATATCGGCAGGTATAGGTGCGCCAGCTAATTGAAGGAAGGTTGGCGCATAGTCGATGTTCTGAACCATTTCTTTAATATCGCCGTGGGCGTTAAGACCCTTAGGAAGACGCATTACGAGGGGAGTGTTGAATGATTCTTCATACATGAAGCGCTTGTCAAACCATCCGTGTTCACCCATGTAGAAACCTTGGTCTGAGGTGTAGACTACGAGTGTTGAGTCGAGCAAACCTGCTGTTTTAAGGTAGTCGAGTGTGCGACCAATATTGTCGTCGAGTGTTTTAACCACCTTAGCATAGTCGCGCATGTAACGTTGATACTTAAACTCGGCAAGTGCTTTACCTGTGAGGTGACGGCGGTTAAAGTCGAGTGTCAGTGAGTCGTAGAAATAATCGTATTCTGCACGGTCGCGGCTGTCAAGACGACCAATCATGTTTGTGTAGTTGGGGGTGAGAAGAGTGTTAGCACCTGGGGTATACATCTTCGTGTCATACACAATATCCATGTGCTTGTCAATTTGCATTTCGGCAGTCTTTGCAGCATCGCGTCCTTCATAATTGTCATAGAAGTTCTCGGGCATAGCAAAGGTCTTGTCTTCGTATTCGCGCAGATACTTGAGTTCGGGCAACCAGTTGCGGTGACAAGCTTTGTGGTGGATAAAGAGGATAAAGGGCTTCGATTTATCGCGCTTATGTTCCATCCAATCAATAGCCTTGTCGGTAACGATGTTTGTAACATATCCTTTTTCGCGTGTTTCGCTACCATCCATATTGATAAAGTTAGGATTGTAGTAGTCGCCCTGTGCAGGAAGAATATTGAAATAGTCGAAACCTGTAGGTGTGCTCACCAAGTGCCACTTACCGATAATGGCAGTTTGGTAACCAGCCTTTTGCATAAGCTTAGGCATGGTTTGCTGCGAACCATCAAAAATGCCATGTTCGTTGTTTGTAAAACCATTTTTGTGGCTATGCTTACCTGTAATCATACAAGCACGACTTGGACCTGACAGAGAGTTAGCAACAAATGAGTTTACAAACTTCACACCATCGGCGGCAATGCGGTCGAGGTTAGGTGTGCTGACAAAGCGGTTGTCGTAGCAACTCATCATTTGAGCCGTGTGGTCGTCGGTCATGATATAGACCACGTTATAGCGCTGTGCTTGACTTGCCACACTTGCAAGCATGGCAGGAGCAAAAATAAGAAGCGATTTTTTCATAGATAGGTGTATTTTCCCTTTGGGAGAATCCGACGATCTTTTTAAAAAGGTTGTCGGGGATATTTTAAGTAGATGCTCAACTTTAGAGCCACCCTTAAGGAAAAAGAAAACCCCCGCGTTATGTGTATGGTTAATGCCATGTATTACAGAACGCGGGGGCTAACTATTTATAGAATATAGTGTGTTGTCTTTAAGAACAGGGTGTGGGGATTAGTCCTCTTTCTGTGTCATGCTATAGACGATGTCCATAATCTGCTTGCCGAGTGCGTCGGCTTCCTCCATAGTGTGAGCCTCAGAATAAACACGGATGATGGGTTCGGTGTTACTCTTGCGGAGATGTACCCACTTGTCTGCAAAGTCAATCTTCACACCATCAATGTCGGTAACGGTCTCGTTCTTGTAGAGATCCTTAACCTTCTGCAGAATGCCGAAGATGTCGGTAGTAGGATCGAGGTCGATACGATTCTTGGCAATGTAGTATTGAGGCAATGAGTCGCGGAGTTCAGTAGCACGCATACCAGTTTTGGCAAGATAAGTAAGGATAAGAGCGATACCTACGAGTGCGTCGCGACCAGAGTGAGCAGCAGGATAGATAACACCACCATTACCTTCACCACCAATTACGGCACCGGTTTCCTTCATCTTGGTTACTACGTTCACTTCACCTACGGCAGCAGCAGTATAGTTGCAACCATACTTTTCAGTCACGTCGCGTAAACCACGGCTTGACGAGAGGTTCGATACGGTAGGACCAGGTGTGTGCTTAAGTACGTAGTCAGCACAAGCCACGAGTGTATTTTCTTCGCCAAACATAGTACCATCTTCGCAAACAAGTGCAAGGCGGTCTACATCAGGGTCAACTACGATACCGAGGTCGTGACGGCCCTTACGCAAAAGGTTACGAATTTCGCTAAGGTTTTGCTTCAAGGGTTCGGGGTTGTGCGCAAAGTTACCAGTAGGCTCAGTGTTGAGGCCAGTAACTTCGGTTACACCGAGCTGTCCGAGGAGCTTAGGCATGATAATACCACCTACAGAGTTTACAGCATCGAGTGCTACGGTGAAGTGTGCACGACGGATGGCTTCGATATCTACGAGTTCGAGGTCTTTAACCATCTCAATGTGGCGTTGGTCGTAGCTGAGGTTCTTGGTGTAGCAACCCAAGCAGTCAACGTCGGCAAACTCAAAGTTGCAGTTGTTAGCAAGGCGTACTACTTCTGAAGCCTCTGCAGGGGGGAGAAATTCACCCTTTTCGTTAAGGAACTTAAGAGCGTTCCACTGACGGGGGTTGTGACTTGCAGTAATGATGATACCACCGCAAGCGTGTTCCATTGTTACGGCAATCTCAGTAGTGGGGGTTGAAGCCAAACCTATGTTTACTACGTCGAAGCCCATGCTCATGAGTGTACCACAAACGCAGTGGCTTACCATTTCGCCAGAGATACGGGCGTCGCGGCCTACTACGATTTTACGACGGAAAGAACGGCTTACTACGTTTTCGCGTAGTGCGGCAAATGCTGATACCGACTTGGCGATGTCAACAGGGTTGAGTGTATCGCCTGTGCGACCACCAATTGTGCCGCGGAAGCCTGAGATTGATTTAATCAGTGTCATAGAATGTATGTTGTAACTGTGTATATGATTTTATTGTATTTGTAAGATGCTTCTTTGAGCTTTCAAAGTTAGCCGTTTTCGGTGGCAGAAAAAAGAAAAATTCCGTTTTTTTTATGCCTTTTTTTTGTTTTTGCGTGAAGTAGGGGGGATGTGTAGGGATTTCGGGGGACTTTTGGGTAAAAATGTCGGAAGACTGATGTTTTTGGGCGCAAGCTTTACTGAGTAAAACTTGCGCCCAAACATGATTAGTGCAGCTCTATTTGTTCAGCCTGCACATTTTGGTGCATAAACATGGCTGCACTTTGGTTAAATTTTTCAGTGCTTTCGGTAGTCAGATATTTGCATGTGCCATTTTGCGAAAGCGAAACTTGCAATTCGCTATGACGTTCTAAGTATTTCTGCAAAGCCGAAGCCACATACTCACCCTGTGGCACAATGCGTATGCCAGGAGGTGTGTATTTCAGAATTTTATTCATCAGCAAGGGATAGTGCGTACATCCCAAAATAAGTGTGTCTATTTCAGGGTCTAAACGCAAGATACCTTCAATGCGTTTTTTTACAAAATAATCGGCACCAGGAGAGTCAAACTCAAAGTTCTCGACCAAGGGCACCCACATGGGGCAAGCCTGTCCTGTAACCACAATGTCGGGCCACAACTTGTGCAGTTCAAGAGCGTAAGAGCCCGAGTTTACCGTACCCTGTGTGGCAAGCAGACCAATGTGACGTGTATGTGTAAGAGGTCCCACAGCTTCAACCGTAGGACGTATTACGCCCAAAACCCTACGTGTAGGGTCGAGTTCGGGTAAGTCTACTTGTTGAATGGTGCGCAAGGCCTTAGCCGATGCTGTGTTACACGCCAAAATAACGAGTTGACAACCCTGTTCAAAGAGGGCTTGCACGGCTTGTAAGGTATAGCGATAAATAATGTCGAACGAGTGCGAACCATAGGGCGCACGAGCATTGTCACCCAAGTATATATAGTCATACTGTGGCAACATCTGTCTTATTTGGCGCAATATAGTGAGTCCGCCATAACCGCTATCAAACACGCCTATGCGGGCTTTGCCAGAGGGGATGGGTGTAAGCATTTTACTCTATTTTCAAGAAAGAAAAATTACCTCCTTAAAGAGGATTTATTTTAGAATTTTAAAGTCAGAATTTTTAGAACCACCCTTTTAGTCTAAAAAAATTACTTCTGTTCTTGCTGTGCAAGTTTCTCCTTCACAGCCTCCGTGATGTTTTCGCTCACCAACGAATTGATAAAGGGGTATGCACCATTGGCTGTGTTAAGAATATATTCGTAGCCACGTTCCAAACCAACTGCATGAATTGCACGGTTTAGTTTTTGGCGTATAGGTTGCAACATTTGTTTGCGTGTGGCACGAAGCAGAGAATCTGCCTGTTGACGATAAGCCATGCCACGTTCTAACGATTGCTGCAAGTCTATCTGTCGTTTGGTAAGGATGTTTTGTGTAAACTGCTTCTGTCCGGCAAGAAATTCGGCATAACGACGACGAAAATCTTGTTCGTTATATTCAGTTTCAGCTTTATACTTCTCGCGCAACTGTTGCATATTGTTCTCCATCTGCACATATTCGGGCAACGTACAGAGCAAAGAGTCGGTGTTAAGGTAACCAAACTTTATAGCACTTTGAGCATTGGCGCTAACAGCCATCACCATAAAGAGAGCAACAAGCGCTTGGCGCAAGTTTTTGAGGTATTTCATGTTGATAATTGTGTTACAAATAAGTAAATAACCAACAATGCGTGGCATTGTGGCGGTTTATTTCACGGCAAACTTACAGTTTTTCGTTGAAAGAGCGAAGTCATTGACGCACGTTTTTTAAAGATGTGTGCGTTTTTTGTCCTAAACTACCTCTTTCCTCGCATAAAGGTAGAAGAAAAGTGCGCGTGTTTCAAAAAATTAAACCTCTCATTGTTTTATAATTCGCGAAAGTTTGTAATTTTGCGGTGTGGAAAGTTGGCGTGCTTCGTCCATGTTCCTTATATATATAGGTGTAAGCCATAAAATAGGTTGCAAAACCTCTTGTGGTGCGCTTATTTGGGGTAGTTAGCAAATAGCAATTTATCTAAAAACGAGCATCCCTTATATATATAGGTGTCGACAGACCGAGCGCACACCTCAACCCCTCCCGATATAGCAAACAACAATTTATTTATAGTAAAACTATTATGGCATTTTTATCTAACGAAAAGCTTTTGATCGTCGGTGCCGGCGGTATGATTGGTTCAAACATGGTACAGAGCGCTTTGATGCTCGGTCTTACTCCTAACATCTGTCTTTATGACATCTACGAACCGGGTGTACACGGCGTATTCGACGAAATTCAGCAGTGCGCTTTCCCTGGCGTAAACGTAACTTATACCGTTGACCCCAAAGAAGCCTTCACTGGTGCCAAGTATATCATCTCTTCAGGTGGTGCTCCCCGTAAGGACGGTATGACTCGTGAGGATTTGCTCAAGGGTAACTGCAAGATTGCTGCCGAATTCGGTGACAACATCAAGAAGTACTGCCCTGAGGTAGAACACGTTGTAGTTATCTTCAACCCTGCCGACGTAACAGCCCTCACAGCTCTTATTCACTCAGGTTTGAAGCCCAACCAGCTCACTTCACTCGCAGCTCTCGACTCAACTCGTTTGCAGCAGGCTCTCGCCCTCGAGTTCGGTGTACAGCAGGATAAGGTAACTGGTGCTCACACTTATGGTGGTCACGGCGAACAGATGGCTGTATTTGCTTCACAGGTTAAGATCGATGGCAAGCCTCTCTCAGAAATGGGTCTTTCAGCTGAGCGTTGGGAAGAAATCAAGCACCACACCGTACAGGGTGGTTCAAACATCATCAAGCTTCGTGGCCGCAGCTCATTCCAGAGCCCTGCTTACAACGCTGTTAAGATGATCGAAGCTGCTATGGGTGGCGAACCCTTCACTTTGCCCGCAGGTTGCTACGTTAACTGCGACAAGTGTGGCTTCAAGAACGTAATGATGGCTATGCCTACTACCATCGACAAGACTGGTGTACACTTCACTGAACCTCAGGGTACTGAAGAAGAAATGGCTTCACTCGCTAAGTCTTACGAACACCTTTGCAAGATGCGCGACGAAATCGTAGAACTCGGTATCGTTCCTGCTGTAGCAGATTGGACAAAAGAAAACCCCAATCTCTAATAATGGGACATACAGTTAATGGTTTTTAAGGTTAATGGCTTTTAAAAAGTTGTTAGGTGAATGGGCTGTTAAGTTATGTTCTTAACTCACAGAGATGGGGTTAAGTGCGAAGTTTTGTGTGTCAATACATAGACTCTTTCACATATTCGCACATTCGTTAGCACATCCACTCATTTGCACAATCACCCCTTAAATAGCACATTAGCAAACTCCTTTGGGGGAGGAAGCAACGCACATTACGTTGCTTTCTCCCCCTTTTTCTGTCTAAAAGGCGTGTGTTTCAAAAAATTTCGTGTATATTTGCACGTTCAAAGGCGTGTAAAGCCCAAAGTGTGTCCAAACGGCACGTCTACACGTCTTATCCATTTTGGAAAAACAATAATAATAAAATCAAATAAACACACAATCAACAATGCAAAACAAAGGATTTGTTAAAGTAATTGCAGTGTTACTCTCCTTGATTTGCCTCATGTACCTCAGCTTCTCGTACCCCACACACAAGTACGAACAGCAGGCTGAGCAAATGACTGCACAAGGCAAGGACGGCGCAGCTTACCTTGACTCTATGCGCAACGAGACCGTATGGCTCGGCAAAACGCTCAAGGACTGCGAAGCATTGCAAATCGGTCTGGGTCTTGACCTTAAGGGCGGTATGAACGTAGTGCTCGAAGTTAGCGTACCCGATGTGGTAAAGAACCTCGCAGGCGAAAGCGCTAAGGACGTGAAATTTAAAGAGGCTTACAACAAAGCCATTGCCGAAACTAAGAGTGGCGATGTTGACTTTGTAGATGCCTTCGTAAAAGCCTACGCCAGTGCCAACGGTAAAAACAAACTCGGTGGTATCTTCGCCTCAAAGCTCGGCGAAAAGAACATCACCTACAACTCAACTGATGGCGACGTAAAGAAAGTACTCAACGAAGAAGTGAATGCTGCCGTTGAAAACTCAAACAAGGTAGTTCGTTCACGTATCGACCGTTTTGGTGTGGCTCAGCCCAACATCCAAATCCTTCGTGGTAAGGGTCAGATTGGTCAAATCATGGTCGAAATGCCTGGTATCAAGGAACCCGAACGTGTACGTAAACTCCTTCAGGGTAGTGCCAACCTCGAGTTCTGGGAAACTTACACTTTGGCTGAAGTGCAGTCATCACTTCTTAGCCTCGACAAACGTCTTGCAGGTACCGACAAGGATACTGCCGCTGCCGATACTACTAAGGCTGCCGCTGCTAAAAAATCTGCTGCTGCCGACCAACACCCCTTGCTTAGCAAGCTCGCACAAATTCAGGGTATGCAACCCAACAACTGTGTTGTAGGTTATGCTACTGCTAAAGATACTGCTGCCATCAACGCTATGATCAATAGCGAAGCTGCTAAGGCTGTTCTCCCCGCCGACCTTCGTTTGGCTTGGGGCGTAAAGAGCGCCAGTGGCATGAAGGCTAACGTATTCGAACTCTATGCACTCCGCGCCATCAATGGTCAACCCTCTATGCAGGGCGACGTAATTGCCGATGCAAAGGACGAATTCGAACAGCAATATCACCGTCCTATCGTTAGCATGACCATGACTACAAGTGGTGCACGCGATTGGGCTTCACTCACTAAGAAGAATCTTAAAAAGTGCGTAGCCATCGTACTCGACGGTTATGTATATAGCGCTCCTGTTGTACAGAGCGAAATTACAGGTGGTAACTCACAAATCTCAGGTAACTTCACTACCGATGACACGCGCGACCTTGCTAACGTGCTCAAGAGTGGTAAGATGCCTGCCCCCACCAAGATCGTACAGGAAGAAACCGTAGGTCCGAGCCTCGGTGCTGCTTCTATTCAGGCTGGTTTCACAGCTTGTGTGGTTGCCTTCGTGTTGTTGATGATCTTCATGTGCTGCTTCTACGGCTTCATCCCTGGTATGGTTGCTAACCTTGCCTTGATCCTCAACTTCTTCTTCACTTTCGGTATCCTTACTTCGTTCCAGGCTGCCCTCACCATGAGTGGTATTGCTGGTATGGTGCTCTCATTGGGTATGGCAGTCGATGCCAATGTACTTATCTACGAGCGTACTAAGGAAGAATTGAAGGCTGGCAAACAGCTCAAGACTGCCCTCGCCGAGGGTTATGGCAATGCCTTCTCAGCTATCTTCGACTCGAATCTCACTTCTATCATCACAGCTATCATCCTCTACAACTTCGGTACAGGTCCTATTCGTGGTTTCGCCATGACTTTAGGTATTGGTATCGTATGTTCATTCTTCACAGCTGTATGGGTAAGCCGCATCATCTTCGAACACTTCCTTAACAAGGACAAGTGGCTCGGTTTGACATTCACAACAGGTCTTTCTAAGAACTTCCTTACCAATGTCAACGTAAACTTCATGAAGATGGGTGCTCGTTCTATCTACGTATTCATCATCGGTGCTGTTATCGCCATTGGTTTCCTCTCTACACGTGGTCTCTCAAGCGGTATCGACTTTACGGGTGGTCGCAACTACGTAATTGAATTCGAGCAAAAGGGTGTAACTCCCGAACAAGTTCAGAAGGCTGTAGCCGAAAAGGTTAATGCTAAAGATCCTAATGCTACAGTGAGCGCCATCGCTATTACTACTACAAGCAATGAGGCTGTACGTCTTTCAACTAACTACCGCATTGCTGATGACAACGAAAACATCGACCAGGAAGTAGAGCGCTTCATCTTCGACGCACTCCATGATGCTAAGCTCATCAAGGCAGACTATCAAACCTTCATCGACCGCGATAACCACACAGGTGGTTCTATCATCTCGGCTCAGAAGGTAGGTCCTACAGTTGCTGCCGATATGGTACGTGGTGCAATCACTGCCGTATTGCTCGCCTTGGTAGCCATCTTCCTCTACATCCTCGTACGTTTCCGCAACGTAGCCTTCTCAGTAGGTTCAGTCGTAGCACTTGCTTTCGATACCCTGCTTGTAGTAGGTGTATATTCAATCTGCTGGGGTTGGATTGGTTTCTCGCTCGAAGTTGACCAAACCTTTATTGGTGCAATTCTTACCGTAATTGGTTACTCTATCAACGATAAGGTGGTAGTATTCGACCGTATGCGTGAGAATCTCCAGCTCCACCCCACGATGAAGCCCTTCGATCTCTTCAACATGTCGCTCAATAGCACCCTCACTCGTACCGTGATGACTTCGCTCACCACACTCCTTGTGTTGCTCTGCATCTTCATCCTTGGTGGTGACAGCATCCGTTCGTTTGCTTTTGCCATGATCTTGGGTGTAGTCTTCGGCACGTTGTCGTCTATCTTCCTCGCTGCTCCTATTGCTTACCGCACTTTGAGCCGCAAGCAGAAGTAATCTTCATCTGTAAAAGAGTTAATTAAAATACTAAAGCGAAAAAGCTGCGCAACATTCACGTGTTGTGCAGCTTTTTATTTTATCGGTTTTTTGTTGTCGATAAGAGACATGATAAATGGGTTGCCCCTAATGGGTAGGGTGTTCAAAATCCATGATTTTTTTCTGCACGGTTTTATCGGGTGTTTAT
>UQQN01000079.1 GCA_900543155.1 uncultured Prevotella sp. | reverse complement strand
CGAACTTATTCGTGAATTATTCATATTTATAAAATTAATTTTGAACAGTTACTTATGTATGTGTTTTTTTAGTTTAAACCCTTCTTACTTGTTCATCATTTTCACAAAGTAGTCGTAGCCTTGATCAAGTCGACTTAATTCGTAGTCTTGAATGCGCAGCGAAAATTGTCCGCTTATATCAGCCAGTCCAAAATATTGCTTAAGGATGCAGGCAAGATTAAACGAACGCGAATCGCCTTTTTTCATCAGCATGGCAGCACACTGCTTAATGTGATGTTCCTCACTACACTTTAGTGCGTTAAACAATGTGTAGTAACAAGGCATGGTGCCAGACTTAATCAATAAGGCAAATCCAAAATCTTCGTTATCGCAGAAGTTGTCGAACAAGAAAAAGACTTCTCTTTCTGTTCTCAAGCAAGACAATAACGCTTGCAAGAGTTTTGCCTTATCTATATGGCTGCATACCAAAGAATATGCCGTAAGCACCTCTTCATCGAGTGCCAACTTCTCTGACTTATATAGTGCCACAGCCACTTTTAAGAAAGTGCCCAAGAAAGCTTTCGCATGCGCAGGGACTATGACCGAAAAAAGGTGCCAAAAATGAGCACTATGTGCAGGCAACACCTCATCTGCCAACATGCTACCGGCAGTGCGAAAGGTGGATGCCGACAACGACAAAAGATAGTCTCTTAAACCATCTGCATCGTCGGCAGCAGCCAAAGCATTGAGCTTTTGCAACAAAGCGGGATTGTGACGTTGAAATGTGCGCATGTTAGGAGTCTTTTAAAATAGTATAGGGATACCCCCTAAAATATCATCTACGCTCTAACAATACCACATTTTCAACATGATGTGTCTGTGGGAACATATCAACGGGTTGTACGGCTACTACGCGATATTCCGCATCAAGCAGTTGCAAGTCACGCGCTTGCGTAGCAGGGTTACAACTCACGTAAACTATACGTTGGGGCGCAGCAAAAAGAATCGTATTAATTACATCTGTGTGCATACCAGCACGAGGGGGGTCTGTAATAATTACATCAGGACGACCATGCTTTTCAATAAATTCTTGGTTAAGAATATCCTTCATGTCGCCTGCATAGAAGAGCGTATTGTCAAGCTTATTGATCTGTGCATTTACCTTTGCATCTTCAATGGCCTCAGGCACATATTCAATACCTATCACCTGACGAGCTTGATGTGCTACGAAATTGGCAATGGTTCCTGTACCTGTATAAAGGTCATAAACCAACTCGTTACCTGTGAGTTTTGCAAAGTTGCGAGCCACCTTATAAAGTTCGTAAGCCTGCTCCGTATTGGTTTGATAGAAACTCTTAGGACCTACTTTAAAACGCAAGTCTTCCATCGTTTCGTAAATAAAATCGGTTCCAAAATATGTATGCACATCAAGGTCACCAATCGTATCGTTACACTTAAGGTTGTTCACCCAAAGCAACGAAGTTACCTGCGGGAAGTTGGTGTGTACGTATTCAAGCACACTATTGGCTTGCTGTTGTTCCTCGTCTGTACGAATACAGAACTGAATGAGCAACATCACCTCGTGAGTAGCCGAGTTACGCAACATCATATTACGCAACAAGCCATGTCCACCACGAATGTCATAGAACGTAAGTCCATTGTCGAGTGCAAACTGACGTATGCCATTACGCAGTTGGTTATTGATATCGTCCATCAAGTGGCAGCATTCAATGTCTAGAATCTTATCGAAAGCACCAGGAATGTGGAAGCCCACAGCATCCATCACGTCGAACTTAGTGCCCGATGAAACCTCCTCTTGCGTAAGCCAACGCTTGTTCGAAAAGCCAAATTCAAGTTTGTTACGATAGTGCGTTTGATGTTTGCTACCCAAGATGGGCGAAACTTCAGGAAGTTCAACCTTGCCGATGCGCGTTAGATTATCTACAATCTGCTTTTGCTTGTAACGAAGTTGTTCCTCATAAGGCAAGCATTGCCACTTACAACCACCGCACACACCAAAGTGTTGGCAGAAGGGCTGACTACGCTTGTCTGAGTATTTATGAAAACGAATCA
This sequence comes from uncultured Prevotella sp., assembly GCA_900543155.1. Taxonomy (GTDB): domain Bacteria; phylum Bacteroidota; class Bacteroidia; order Bacteroidales; family Bacteroidaceae; genus Alloprevotella. The sequence goes on along the minus strand of UQQN01000079.1, from coordinate 9,207 downwards.
CCTCTGCCTCGGCGTAACTGTGTTTTTTACGACGGATTTGTAAATCTACAACGTCGCCAGGAACGGCATAAGGCACAAAAATCACGAGGTTGTCAACCTTAGCCAATGCTTTGCCCTCGGCTGCAACGTCAGTAATGGTTATATTTTCAAGAATGGGGAGTGGTTTACGTTTACGTGCCATTTCTATTTTTTATAGTGTATTTCTAATTATGTTCAAGTTTATGAATGAGTTGTGGCATGGCATATTGACTGCAAGTGTCGTTTGCCACAACAATATATTGAGCGGGGGCAGGAAGTGCCGAGTCAAAAGTCAGCGTATATAAATCAGCCCAAATCACTTGGTGCGTCAACACATGGCGATAGTGCTCTTTTACCGTTTTCCATTGGCCATCTTGGGGGAGCTGCTTCACAAAGTCTGTTTGCAGAAGCTCTGCCATTGTGGGAGTGTGGTCAAATTCAATCAGTGGATACTCATAAAGCCCTTGCCAAATATCGTTTCCACCACGTCGGGTCAACCATACGCCTTGTGGGGTTACCACCTTGATGTAAACAAAAAAGCGCTCTTTGGTTTTTAACTTACGCGATTTTATGGGGAAATCTCCCACCCTATGTGCGTTATACGCCACACAAGCGCCATTCAACACACACATTTCGCAATTAGGCGAAGCTGGCAAACATTGCGTTGCCCCAAAATCCATGAGACCTTGGTTATAATCGGCATTATGCTGAATAGGCAATAACTGTTGTGCCAAGGCTGCAAAATATTTTTTGCCTTGCGTGGTGTCTATGGGAATATCAATGCCAAAATATCTGCTCAACACACGATAGACGTTGCCATCTACCACAGCATAAGGTTGATGAAAGGCAAACGAACTGATTGCAGCAGCCGTATAGTCGCCAATACCCTTTAGCGAACGTATTCCCTCGTAGGTGGTTGGGAACTCTCCTTGCCACAATTCCATCACTTGCTTTGCAGCAGCATGGATGTTGCGAGCCCTACTATAATAACCCAAACCTTGCCACATACGCAGCACCGCATCTTCCTCAGCCTCTGCCAATGCTTTCACATTGGGAAAAGCACTGATAAAGCGCAAGTAGTAATCGTAGCCCTGCACAATACGCGTTTGTTGCAAAATAATCTCCGATACCCATATTTTATACGGGTCGGAGATATTTCGCCATGGCAAATCGCGCTTATTGAGCGAGTACCATGTTAGTATTTTCTGTGAAAAATCTGTCACAAAGAATTTTTAGAGCATTTAAATTCAACCTTAAGTCTTAATGAAATAGCTTAATGCGCTGTTCTTCAGAGAGTTTACAAATAAGCAATTTGCCGTCTTTTTCAGCCACCACATAGCCATCAAGACCCTGAATCACCACTTCTTTCTTGCCACAAGTGTGCACAATGCTATTATAGGTGTCAAAGAGTTTGATGTTATCGCCCATCTTCACATTGCCATACTGATCTTTGTCGCAATGTTCGCGCAGAGAATTCCATGTACCCAAATCGCTCCATGCAAAAGCAGCAGGAAAAACAAATATTTCCTCCGCACGTTCAAGAATGGCATAGTCCACCGAAATGTTCTTACAGTTAGGATAAGCCTCGTCAATGAGTTGCTGTTCCTTTTCTGTGCCATATTCGGGCAGCAAATCTTCAAAAATCTCAGAAATGCCAGGTTCATATACTCTGAATGCGTTGATAATGGTGCTTACATTCCAAATAAAAATACCTGAGTTCCAAAGATAGTTCGACTGCTTCACATATTCTTTAGCCACCTCAATCGAAGGCTTTTCCTTAAACTCATCCACACGGAAGATGTTTCGCTTGCGCGACGAAGAATAGCTCAAATCAGCTTTTATATAACCATAGCCCGTTTCAGGACGTGTAGGCTTTAAACCAATGGTCACAATCGCATCCGTTTCAGCAGCATAATCCAACGAGTCGGCAATAGACTCTTGAAAAGCCTTTGTGTCTACCACCACATAATCGGCTGGCGACACCACGATTGTAGCCTTAGGATTCACCTTTTTAATTTTCCAACTTGCATAACAAATGCAAGGGGCAGTGTTGCGACGACAAGGCTCACACAATATGTTTTCTGCAGGAACATCGGGCAACTGTTCGATTACCGTGTTGCGATAGTTCTCTGAAGTTACCACCCAAATATTCTCATTGGGTACCAAGTCTTTAAATCTATCCACGGTAAGCTGAATCAATGTGCGCCCACAATGAAGAATGTCAAGAAATTGTTTGGGCAGTTCTTCGCTACTGATGGGCCAAAAACGACTACCGACCCCGCCTGCCATAATCACAAGATGATTGTTTGTATCCATATTGTATGAGAATTTAATGGGTTTCTAAAGGATGCATATAGAGCAATGTGCATTGCAAGGCGTTCCTTTTCATGCAAAAAATCGCCCTACCCCACATTCGTTTTTATTGACGCATCATTCATCCACAAGCATGTTGCCCAGAATGTAAATGCGAACAATAGAATTGCTGGCATTCGAACGCACCGTGATAGGCTTTTTAAATTCGCCTTGGAATTTGCCTCTTCCGTTATACGAAACTTTAATCACGCCCTTTGCACCAGGAGCAATAGGGGCTTTGGGCGGAGTGGCTACAGTGCAACCACATGAACCAAAGGCTTGCTGAATTACCAAAGGTTTATTGCCCGTGTTGGTAAAAACAAATTCACCAACTTGTACTTTCGATTCGCGAAATTTTCCGAAGTCAAGACTCGTTTTCTCAAACTTAATAACGGCTTGAGCCATAACGCTTGCGCAGAACATTACTGCAGCAAGTAATGAGAATAAACGCTTCATTTTTAGTTTATTTTTTTGTTATTTCTTTAAAATGCCTTTTCAGCACGTTGCAAATGTACAAGTTAATCTGCAAATAATAAAAAAAATAGCAGATTAAATGCACGAAATTCCACGCTTATCTGTATTTTTGCATTATGACTACCACCGAAAAAATAATATTAGGCATCGACCCTGGTACAAATATGCTCGGTTATGGCGTGATAAAACTCACTGGACGCAATAAAATCAGCGTCGAAGCAATGGGTGTAATCGACTTGCGAAAATGCAAGGACGTCTACCTAAAATTGGGCAGAATCTACGAGCGCGTGATGGGCATCATCGAATCGTTCAAACCCGACGAAATGGCTATCGAAGCCCCATTCTTTGGCAAGAACGTGCAAAGTATGCTTAAGTTAGGACGTGCACAAGGAGTTGCCATTGCAGCTGCCATCAGTCGCGATGTGCCCATTCACGAATACGCACCGCTCAAAATTAAACAAGCCATTACGGGCAACGGACAAGCAAGCAAAGAGCAAGTGGCTGCCATGATGCAACGCATGCTTCACATCCCCGATGCAAATATGCTTCCCTATTTAGACGCTACCGATGCCTTAGCGGCTGCATACTGTCACTATCTGCAAAGTGGCAAACCCGAAAAGAATACCTCCGCACCCCACTCTTGGGCTGCTTTTGTCAAGCAAAATGCCAACCGTGTACACTAATTTGTTTGAATTGCTGAGGTGCCACCGATAATACGTCCTGAAAGGGCAATAGTGCATAGTCCAGGGCAAGCGAAGCGACACCCTGGGTTAAAAAAAGCACGTTCGTTAGTGACGCACGGGCTGTACAATAATTCAGCCCGCGTGCATCATCGGTGAATTCTAAATCACGCCCAACTCAACAAGCCCCATAGCTACCCCCCACATACAACATAACATCTGCACAATTATGAAACACCTTATTGCATTACTCTCATTTATATTCTGTGCCATTACCACAAGTCAAGCACAGAGCGTATACGACTATGTGCTAAACAATGCCACACGCACGGTAAACTCTCCTGTGAGCAACTTTACACAAACGCAGATTGCACAGTTTAAACGTACTGCATTGGTGTATCTAAAGCGAAAAGCGTATGAGGAAACCGACACCATCCCCTCACTCTTTCTCGACACGCAAGCTTATTATATGTCCGAATTTATTACACTCTTCTTTGAGCACGTAAGCAAAAGCAAACGACTCTCAGAAGACAAATTACAAGAGCGCATCATGATTTTTACAGATGCCTCCATCTCGAACCCCATGTTCAACGACCCCGACAAAGAGACTACGCTTTCGTTTATACTCAACCATGGCGAAATCACCCCCTTCAGTCTTGACACCGATTGGGAAAAGGCCTATTTCGCAGCCAAATCGCAGGTTGATAAGAAAAATTAGAAAGCTTCCACCCAAACACTTGAAATCAGTAAATCCTTAATCTTTTTATAAAATGTACGATATCCAACTCAATGAAAGTGGCACACGCCACATGAATGTAAACGACCAAAATCTCGAAACCATTCGCAAATACAACCTTCTCAATGGTCTCGTAGGCTCAACAGGTTACGTAACCGAAGCCGAACTCGACAAACTCAAGTTCAACATTCGTGCGCTCATTGCATCAAGCAAGGAGAACACAAAAGATTTGCTCGACCTTTGCATCGACGTAGTTTATCACGACAAAATGAAGGCTTTTGGTCTTAAAAACCTTATACAGGTTTACGAAAATTGGTGCACACAGCACCCTGAGACCGAGGCGCAAGCATAACCCATCTTTTTCAGAAGAATCTTCAACAGAAGTTAGAGGAAAAAACTTCCTCTAACTTCTTCTAACTTCTAACTTCTTCTAACTCCCTCTAAATCCCTCTAAATGCAACTAACAGACTGGCTACCCACCACCCGAAAAGAAATGGACCTTCGCGGTTGGGACACAGCCGACATCATCTTATTTTCAGCAGATGCCTATGTAGATCACCCTTCGTTTGGCGCAGCCGTTATTGGTCGCGTTTTAGAAGACGCTGGCTATCGCGTGTGCATTGTTCCACAACCTGATTGGCATGGCGATTTTCGTGATTTCAAAAAATTAGGACGCCCCAGATTGTTCTTTGGCATTGCACCGGGTTGCATGGATTCGATGGTAAATAAATACACAGCCAATAAGCGTCTGCGCTCCGAAGATGCCTACAGTCCCGATGGGCGTCACGACATGCGTCCTGAATACCCCACGATTGTCTACACCAAAATCCTCAAACAGCTCTTCCCCGACGTCCCTGTGGTTTTGGGTGGCATCGAAGCCTCATTGCGCAGAGTTACGCACTACGACTATTGGCAAGACAAACTGCGCCCCTGCATCCTTGCCGAGTGTGGTGCTGACTTGCTTATTTATGGCATGGGCGAACTACCCATGCTCGACCTCTGCCAAACCATCGACAATCACATCCTGCACGGACGTGAAGAGGCTTTCTGCAGTGCCGAACAGTTTGATAGTCTTATGCGCAAATATCCCGTACGCCAAACAGTTAGTCTACAAAAACGCGACGACATTCCAGGCGGTTTCCAGGCAGACGATATTATTCTCAACTCACACGAAGATTGCCTAAAAGACAAAAAACTATACGCTGCCAACTTTCGACACGTAGAAGAAGAGAGCAACAAACTCCATCCGCAACGACTTATTCAGCAACTACGCAATGAGTTTGTCGTAATCAACCCACCCTATCCACCTATGACCACCGAGCAGATCGACCACTCGTTCGACCTGCCCTACACGCGTCTGCCACACCCCAAATATAAAGGCAAACGCATTCCCGCCTACGAGATGATAAAATTCTCCGTAAACATCCACCGTGGCTGTTTTGGCGGTTGTGCCTTCTGCACCATCTCTGCTCACCAAGGAAAATTCATTATGAGCCGTTCTAAGGAGAGCATCCTTAAAGAGGTAAAAAAAATCATACAGATGCCCGACTTCCGTGGCTATCTCTCCGACTTAGGTGGTCCCTCAGCCAACATGTATGGCATGCACGGCAAAAACACCGAAATCTGTGGCAAGTGCAAACGTCCGTCTTGCATAAGTCCTGCAGTGTGTCCCAACCTAAATGCCGACCATGCCCCCATCATCGACATTTATAAAGCCGTAGACAGCTTGCCAGGCATCAAAAAAAGCTTCATCGGCAGTGGTGTGCGATACGACCTACTCCTACACAATTACAAAGACGAAAATCTGTGTAAAGCAGCTCGCGAATATACCCGCGAGCTCATCGTAAACCACGTTTCAGGACGACTTAAAGTAGCACCCGAGCATACATCCGACAACGTGTTGAGAATCATGCGAAAACCCTCATTCAAGCTTTTCCATGACTTCAAGCGAATCTTCGACCGCATCAATCGCGAAGAAGGACTGCGACAACAAATCATCCCCTACTTCATATCTTCGCACCCAGGCTGCACTGAAGAGGACATGGCTGAATTAGCTGCCGAAACTCGCGACCTCAATTTCCAACTCGAGCAAGTACAGGATTTCACCCCCACCCCTATGACCGTGTCTACCGACACTTGGTATTCGGGCTATCATCCCTACACCTTGCAACCCGAATTCTCAGCGCACACCCCTGAAGAGAAATTGCGTCAACGCATGTTCTTCTTTTGGTATAAACCCGAAGAACGACCGCGCATCATTCGTGAGCTCAAACGCATCGGGCGCCCCGACCTCATCAACCGCCTTTATCCGCAAGGACAACAAGCCATACCCTTTACCCCCGATTCTACACACGGTGGCAAAACAGGCAAACCCAAGTCTAAGAAAAAGGCAGATACCCCCAACCGCGCCGACAAACCCAAGCGTCGCACAAGCTACAACCCCAACTTCAATTCTGCAGCGTCCCATCCACGCAAGCCCAAACGCCGATAATGCAAGGCATACATCGGTTGCATAAATCGTGCAATCCACATCCCGTATTTTACACCCACAACATGAACCACTCCTTTCTAACCCTCGCCACACTCACAGCACTGTGCATGACAAGCTGCCACAAAATGCAAGCGCAGAATGCCTTGTCGCGTGCTGCGCACCAAGCAGAGTATAATGTCGAAGCAAACATCACCGTTTCGAATGGTGATGCCCCATTTTGGCTAACTGCCAATCGCTACGGCGTTACATCCACCCAAGGGTCGAACGGCTATTTACGTGCAAGCCTCATTCGCAACGCACAAACCGACAGCACCCACAAATGGCGCATCGGTTACGGAGCAGACCTCACCGTGGGCTACAATCAAGAAAGCACACTCTTTGTGCAACAGCTGTATGCCGACTTTCAATACAAGTTGGTAAATCTCACCGTGGGTGCCAAACAAGAACCTATGGCATTTAAAAATGCCGAACTCAGCACAGGCAGTCAAACCCTTGGCATCAATGCCCATCCTGTGCCCGCCATACGCTTTTCGTTGCCCCAATATTGGAACATCAGTGGCAAGGGAAATTGGGCTGCCATTCGCGGACACATCAGCTATGGCTTACTCACCGATGGAGGCTTTCAACAAAGTTATATAGGCAATCACACAGCAGCACATTATGCCAAAAACGTACTTCTTCACACCAAAGCAGGATACCTGCGTTTAGGCAATGCGCAAAAGTTCCCCATAGTCTTTGAAGGAGGCATAGAAATGGCAACCCAATTTGGAGGCACCTCCTACAACACCCTCACCTGGAACGGTGTAAACCCCGAACCCATAAAAATGAAACATGGTGTGAAGGATTTTGTCAACGCCCTATTTGGCACCGGTAGCGATGGCACCGATGGCAACGGCTATGCCAACGCAGCAGGCAACACCCTAGGCAGTTGGATGGCGCGACTCACTTGGCACGGAGCAGATTGGAGCCTTAGCACCTACTACGACCATTTTTTTGAAGATCATTCTCAAATGTTCTTGCAGTATGGTTGGCTCGACGGCATGGTAGGCATCGAAGCCACATTGCCCAAAAATCGTTTCGTAGATCACATTGTCTACGAATTCGTAAAAACCACCTACCAAAGTGGGCCCATCTATCACGACCACACACCCGAGATTGAAGACCAAATTAGCGGACAAGACAATTATTATAACCACAACATGTATGCTGGTTGGCAACATTGGGGACAAGCCCTTGGCAACCCCCTATTTGTTTCACCTCTCTACAATCATACCGCCGACCTCACATTCACCTCTAACCGTTTTCGTGCACACCACATAGGTTTTAGCGGAAATCCCACAGAAACACTACACTATCGTTTGCTCTATACGCACCAACGCAGTTTAGGCACCTACTCTCTCCCCTTCGACCATGCTCGCACGCTCAACAGTTTTATGGCAGAGGTGGGTTATACGCCACAACGCATCGGCAAGCTCCACACCAAAGGGTGGCAAGTAAAGGCAGCCTTTGCACTCGACCGTGGTTCGTTGTTGCAAAACAACACGGGCTTTCAGTTCTCATTGTCTAAAACAGGATTGCTAACCCATTAAACGCAAGTTTTTTCTCTCTTAGAACCACACCGCAAGGATATTTCTAATAGAACCCCTCAGTTTCACACACCCCGAAAAGATTATGAAACATCTTCGCATACTCCCCCTCCTCATCAGCATGATACTCATCACGGCAGCCTGTGCCAAGCTCTCCGACAATGGCAATCTCGATGGTCGTTGGAGACTACAAAGCATCCATAGCAAAACGTCTGCAGAGCAAGCACACTATACCGCGTCTACCGACACACGTGCCGACAACATCTATTGGAATTTTCAGCTCAATTTACTTTCCATCACCTCAGCTGCTCCGCTCAACGGACACACAGGCGAAACCACAGCCCGTTTCTCATACACCCCATCGCGTCTGTCTGTAACAAAAACCTACATTCACTATCGCGACCGAGATAGTCTCATTGTCGACCCCACCACAACAAGTCTCGAACGCTTAGGCATTCGTGGCAATGCCACCGACTTTCGCATAGAACGCATCAACAAAACCTCACTTATTCTATGCTCCGCCTCCGACAGCTTGGTGTTCTATAAGGCACACTAATCAATCACGCAAATGCAGCAAACTTAGGGCGAAAATGCAAGTGACCAGTGACCAGTGACCGCGTAACTTCGTGATAATCAGGAATTACGCGGTCACTCGGTCACTCGAAATAAATATTAATTTGTGGTTAACGAATGTAAAATACATATTATTAAGTTGTTACCCCTTAGGTAGGGTGTTCAAAATCCATAATTTTTTTCTGCACTATTTCATCAGATTTTTGACGTCGATAAATTACATGGATAAAAGGGTCACCCCATTAGGGGTGAGATAAGGTAGCCAGGTATGTGAAGGGAATTTATTCCACTTCACAT
>UQQN01000078.1 GCA_900543155.1 uncultured Prevotella sp. | reverse complement strand
TTCGAACCCACGACATTCAGAACCACAATCTGACGCTCTAACCAACTGAACTATAAGCACCATCGTGTTGCTTTCTCTTGTAAAGCGATGCAAAGGTATGAACTTTTTGTATATCTGCCAAATCTTTGTGCAACTTTTTTCAAAAAAAATGCGTTTTTCTTTCAAAAAGAGGTATAAATGTGCATAATTGTAATATTGTCTTTTCAAATATGCAGTATGCTTAGCGCAGATAGGTGTGTGGCGTGGGGGTGAGAAAAGTGCGCTTTTTTAGTTTTGTAGTTGAAAAAAGAGCACAATTCACTTTTTGAGGGGGAGGGAGATATTATTCTTCGGGCTGCTCTTTAATTTGGTCTAAAATTTGGGAAGCAAGGCGTTGTGTGCGTCGATAAGTGAAATAGCCCAAAATAGCACCTATGGTGCCTCCGACTGCTGCGCCTATCAGAATGCCTTTGCGCTCATGGGCACTGATGCCAACGAGTGACATAATCTCGTAAGCAAACCATGCCGTCCAACAAACGATGAAGGGGATGCTAAAACGTAACCATCGGGCATAAAGCATCTTCATGCGTGCGATGCGACGCGCAACCTCGGCTGTGGAACTGTTGATGAGCAAGGAGGTGCGAATGCCTTGATGGGCATAGAGGGTGTAAACTATTGCGATTGTTAAAAATAAAATGGTGACCAATGTGAATGCCAACGAGAGGTGCATCCACCAAAATAAACAAGCACAATAGGGCACAGAAATGACTGACACGATTGTCATGATAAGTGTGTCGCGATTGATGCGACGCACGTTGTGGTGGATGACCTTGCGCAGCAAATTGTCATTCACAATGTTTTGTTGTTCTAATTTATGGTGTAGCAGTTGTAGCTGCTCTTTCATTTCGTTGAGTGTATTGTCCATAGCAAAGCGTTTGTTAGTCCTTCATGTTTCTTAATTCTTGGCGTATGCGTGTGAGTCGCACCGATACGTATTTGGCACTGATGCCTGTAATGGCTCCAATTTCGTCGTAGGGGATGCCTTCGAGCCATAAAAGTACAATGGCGCGATCGAAGGGGCGCAACCTATGGACGCGCTTATAGAGCAGTTTAATTTGTTGGGTGTCGGCATCATTGTTCTCGTAGAGATTAATGTTCATGTCGAGGCGTTCGGTTAGGGCGCGCTTCTTTTTGCGGTCTGCCGAAATACAGGTGTTCAGACTGATGCGGTAAATCCACGAACTGAGTTTGGCTTCTCCTTTGAAGGAATCTATACCACGCCATAGATTGATGAGGATTTCTTGAAAAAGGTCGTTCACCTCATCCTCATCTTTCGAAAACATGTAGCAAACGGTATAAATGCTACTTTTGTGTTCGTGAACCAATTGTGAAAATTCTTGTTCGGTCATGTGGGGTATTGCGCTGGGGCAGCGTGTTGTTTGGTCAGTTAGACGCTCGCTTGTGGCATTTTGCTACGAGGAATGGATAAAAAGTTTTATCTGAGCGTGGAGAACTTTGCAAAAGTAGAAAAAGTAATAGAAAACAGCAAGTTAGAAGAGTAATATCCTAATTTCTTGGTGTAGAGGTTGAGGACTGACGATATGTGAAAAGAGTTATCGCGCGAAAATCATGCATATTCTTATGTTTTTGGGGTCTTCGGAATGAAGTTTGATGATAAAACACCATGAATATCGCGTATGCGTGTATGTGCGCACGTGTATTTATAGAGGCAAAAATCCAAAAAATGTGCGTAGTGTGCGGTCTACGTGGCTTTTTTTACCTAACTTTGCATGACTTATGCGTCAAAAAAGTAGAAGTTAGGCGAAAAAAAGAGCGTGGCATGCGTTTGGGTAGCCGACTTTCGTTAACTTTGTGCGCTGAAAAACTCTGCAAACAATAATAAAAACAATAAATAACAAAAAACTTAAATGGCAGCATTACAAACAATCCGAAGCAAAGGTGCACTGCTTGTAGGTGTGCTGGGCTTAGCCCTTTTTGCTTTCATTGCCGAAGAGTTCTTTCGTTCGTTAGAGACTACCTCTAACAGCAATAAGAGCATTGTAGGCGAAGTGTATGGCGAGAAAATCAATATTCAAGATTTTCAGGCCGCGGTAGATGAACTTAGCGAGGTAACCAAAATGCAAATGCGTATGCAAGGTCAGGATGGCAACCTCACAGACCAACAAACAGAACAGTTGCGCGAGCAGGTGTGGCAGCAGTTTGTGCAGAAAGCCACTATCGAGCACGAGTGCAACAAACTTGGCATCTATGTAACAGACGCTGAGGTGCAAGAGGCTTATCGCACAGGTAATGCACAGAGCTTGCAGATTTTGGCAGGTATCTTCCGCAACCAACAAACTGGTGCTTTCGACTTTGCACAACTTCAGGATTTCTTGAAGAACTACAACAAAACGCTTAATCAAGCTCAGCAAGCTCAGAATAGCGATGCCGTTGAGCAGATTCAGATGATTAAGCAACTTAGCGATTATGCACAGAAGCAATTGCGAGATGAATTGCTCGCTAACAAGTTTAGCATGGCATTTGCAATGGGCTTTGTGTCAAACCCCATCGCTGCGAAAGAAAACTTCGATGAACGTAGCATTCAAAAGAACGTAGAAGTTGCAGCTTTGCCTTACACTACTATCGACGATAAAGACATTAAGGTAACCGACGATGAGTTGAAGGCTGCTTACGATGAGTTTAAGGACAACTTCTATTCGCCTGTACCCACTCGCGACATTAAGCTTATTGATGTTACCGTAATGGCAAGTGCTGGTGACCGCGCAGAGTTGATGAAGAAGGTACAAGGTTTTCAACAAGAATTGCAGAATGGTGCAGATGTTGCTAACGTAATTCGTTCTTCGAACTCGGCAGTGCAGTATTCTAACCTCGCGCTCAGCAAAAAGGCTTTCCAGAGCATGCCCGATGTTGCAGCAGCACTCGATTCGATGGCTGTAGGTAGTGTGAAGGCTGCTTACTATAACGCACAAGACAACACAATCAACACCATTAAGCTCATTGCGAAAGAGCAAGCTCCCGACTCAATTCTCTATCGTCAGATTGCAGCTATCAAGGCTGACCCCGCAGAGCGTAAGGCACAGGCTGACTCTATCCTCAATGCATTGAAGAGTGGTGCTTCGTTTGCTGATTTGGCTAAGAAGTATGGTCAGTCATCTGACTCAGTTTGGATTTCATCTTCACAATACGAAAGCTTCGGCATGCAAGATGAAACTGCTTCGTACATCAGCCAACTCTATAAGATTGGTGCTAACGGCGTACAGGTAATTTCTAACGACCAGGGTGCTGCTGTAGTTCAGGTGCTCGATCGCAAGAATGTAGAAACTAAGTATAACGTGGCTGTTGTAAAATGCCCCCTCAACTTCTCTAAGAAGACTTATGAGGACGAACTTAGCCGCTTCAACCGTTTCCTTGCTCAGAACAAGGACGTTGCTTCAATCGAGAAGAATGCTGCCAAGAGTGGTTATGCTGTAACCGATCTCCCTGGTTATTCTCCTATGCAGAACTTGATTGCTACTCGTATTGGTGGTAGCGGTGCAAAAGACTGCGCACGTTGGATCTTCGATGGTGCTGAAGAAGGTGAGGTTTCTAAGCTTTATGAGTGCGGACGTAATGGCGACCACCTCCTTGTGGTTTGCGTAACTGCTACAAACAAGAAGGGCTACTTGCCTTGGGACAACAAGCAGGTGAAGGATTTCCTCACTCAGGTTGTGAAGCAGCAGAAGAAGGCTGAAAAGGCTATGGCTTTGGCTAAGAATGTGAAGTCAGTAACCGACATGCAGAAGCTCAAGGGCGCTGTGGTTGCAACACTTACAAACCAGACTATGGCTGGCTATGCAACGGTTAACGGTGTAAACATTCCCGAACCTAAGCTTACAGGTGCTATTGCTAAGACTGCCGTTGGTAAAACTACCGGACTTGTGCAAGGTGCAGCTGCTGTTTATGTAGCTAAGGTTACATCGCAGAAGAGAACTGCTGACAAGTTCGACGCAAATGCCGAAATGAATCAGGTGGCTCAAATGAATGGTCAGCGTGCTTATCAGGCTGCATTTAGTTACCTCATTACAAACAAGTCTGATATGAAAGATCGTCGTTACGAATTCTAATTTGTAAGTAGCGTATTTTAAATATTTATTCGAAAAAATCCTCGCAAGTTTTTATTTGCGGGGATTTTTTCTTTTTGCTTGAATGTGCATTTGTGGACGCGAACCAAAACAACAATTTACGCAATCTGGGGGTAGCCATTTTAGGCAGGGCATCCTTCGTTAAGTCTTCGCTTTATAAGCTAGAATAAGAGAAAAATAGAAATTCACATAAAATTCAGTGATAATTCAGTACGGGAGCAGAGCGGAAGCGGAAGGTAAAGAAAATGCACTTTTTGGCGAAAATGAGCGTTTTTGAATATCGTGTAATTGATTTTTTGAGGTGATTAAAAGTGAATTTTGACTTACAGGTCAACAATTTCAATTAGTGTAAGTAAAGCACAACGGGCAAGCACAGGTAGAATGTGCTTGCCCGTTGTGGGTGTTAAATAAGATGAGTCGAAAGATTAAGAACGTGCAGCCAGATCTTCTAAAATTAGCCAGCATTGGAAGAGTCCACGGGGAACGTGGAAGCAGCCCTTCCATTTGCCACCCTTAAGGGATAGCAAAACCTCGCCTTGACGGTTTAGGTAACCAAACCATTCGGGATATTCCTTGTCGGTGAAGTGTGTCCACACGTAGTTGTGTACGCGTTCGAACCACTCAAGACATTTAGTGTTGCCAGTGAGTTGGTAGCCTTTAAGCATGGTGATGAGTGTTTCGATGTGAACCCACCATAGCTTTTGGTCCCACTCAAGTTGCTGACATGGACGGCCAAGACGATCCATGAAATAGAATATGCCACCATGCTTTTTGTCCCAACCATATTCAGCCTCGTTGAGTGCTATCTGTACAGCCTTTTCAATTAAGTCTTGTCTGCCTAAGCGTTTGCCCAAATCCATGATAAACCACATGGCTTCGATGGCATGACCAGGATTAAGTAGGCGTCCGTCAAAGCAGTCAACTAATTCGCCTTCTGTGCTAAGGTGCTCAACGATTAAGCCTAATTCAGGACGATAGAATACGTCCATAACTTCGTGAATGCAGGTATTAATGGTTTTTTCCATAAAGTCGGCATCGAGAAGTGGCTCAATTTCGAGAGCTACGTTGCACAAAATCATGGGTAGGGCAAAGCTCTTGAGTGAACGTGCTCCAGGTGCAGCCTTATTCCATTTGCCTTTGGGGTTGTCAACTTTAGAAAGCACAATGTCGAAGGTGCGTTTCGCAATGTCGGCATACTCTTGATTGCCCGTAGCAATGCTAAGTTGTCCAAAAGCAATTACGGCAAAGGTGTATGAGAAAATGTTGTAGGGCTCAACCAAAGGATTGCCCTCGCGGTCGAGTGCAAAGTACCAATTAAGGTTGCCATCGTGTCCGTGTTTCTTTAAAAATTCGGCACCTTGAATAGCGCAGTCGAGCCATTCTTGGCGTTTTTCAACCTTATTATATAAGGTGGCGAACATCCATACTTCGCGACCTTGTAGCCAAACGAATTTATCAGTGTCGAACACATCACCGTTGCGCTCTAAGCAAGTAAAGTAACCGCCATGTTCAAGGTCTTGCGACTTTTCGAGCCAAAAGGGAACAACCTTGTCTAGGAGTTCGCTCTTGTATTGTTTTGCTAATTGTTTAAAGTCCATTTTTTGTATTTGTTTTTATTTTTAAAAGAATCAATGCTGAATGGTTTTCCAACAAAGTCCCTTGAGGTTCTTTTCTTCTTTTAAGAAGAATGAGCACATCCAAGCCACTGCAACAGAAGTGAACATGCCAATGAAACCATAGAGTAGGAAACTAGTGTCGGTAAGGTAGCGTGTGAGGAATACCATACAAACACCGCATACAAATCCAACCAATGCAGACTTGCCACCAATGCGCGGGAAGAAAATACCCATTAAGAACAAACCACCTAAACCGCTTGAAAGCAAGCCCAATATTTCTTGGAAGAAATCGAGCAATGAGAGAATCTCCCAAGTGGCCATAAGCAAGGCAATGCCCATGCCAAGTACACCTGCAATGATGCAAGTGCGACGTGCCACACGCAGGGTTTGCTGGTTCGTGGCTTGCGGACAGAAACGTTTGTAAAAGTCGACGCTAAAGGCAGTAGCCACTGAATTAATGTTTGACGATATGGTGCTCATTGTAGCAGCAAAAATTGCAGCAATGAGTAAACCAGCAAGTCCTTGAGGTAATTGGCTCATCATGAAGAATGGGAAAATGGTATCGCCTTTCGACATGGTGAAGTCAAGTTCGGCAGGGTGTGTTTTGAAGAAGGTAAACAAGCCTGCACCAATGGCAAAGAATGCGATGCTCACAAACACGCTCATAAAACCATTGAGCAAAATGCTGTGTCGGGCTCCAGCCTCGTCTTTGGTGGTGAGGTAGCGTTGAATAACAGTTTGGTCGCTGGTGTAAGAGATGAGGTTATTTGCCATACCCCCCAAAATAATCACCCAGAAGGTTGCCGAGCGATAATCGAAACTCCAATCGAAAAGGCGGAACTTGTTGTACTCAGTGCCAATTTGCCAAAAGCCTTGCAAGCCACCCTCTGTGCCCCAAATAAGGTATCCCACAGCAAAGAGTGCTCCTCCAACAAGGATGAAGCCTTGCACCACATCACCCCAAACCACGGCTTCGACACCACCCATTGTGCAGTATACGATGGTGACCAATGCCATGAGCACAATGCAGATGTAAAGGTCGATGCCTGTTACAGCAGTAAGTGCCAATGAGGGCAAGTAGAGCACCAATGCCATGCGTGCCACCATAAACACAATGAATAAGCCTGATGCCATTAAGCGTGTGGTAGCATTGAAGCGACGCTCTAAATACTCGTAGGCACTTGTTACGTTGAGGCGGCGGAAGAAGGGGAGATAATACTTGATGACGGGAAAGGATACAATAAGAATGGTTACCAACATGGGGTAGTAGGTCCAATCTGTAGCGTAAGCCTTGGCTGGGTATGCCATATAGGTAATGGCGCTGAGCATGGTGGCATAGATGCTGATGCCTGCAGCCCACCAAGGAATGCGACCACCGCCTTTAAAGAAGTCTTCGGCATCGCCTTCACGACGCATAAAGTAGTAGCCTAACAACACCATGCCTACAAGATAGGCAATAAGCACAGTCCAATTTATCCAACCAAAGGTGGGGCGCATATCCATTTTTACGCCAGTGACTGCGGATGAGCGAATGCCTGGTTTGGTTTCACCATTTACAATAATCCACTCGTGTCCACACTGAATAAATGCAGCACCAGCACGGGCCAATAGGGGAGATTGACTCTCGGTTACCCAAGTATCGGTAATGGTGTGATAAATAACCAATTCGTTGTTAAAACGATACCACGTCTCGGGGTGATTCATGTATGCCGCTTTCTCTTTATTCAATTGGTCGAGCTGCTGTTGCAAAGTCGATGTGGGGGCAAGTTTCAAGTTGTTTTCAGTCTGTTCAATCAGTAAAGGACGATTTATAGCATCTTCAAAAACTTGTTTGTTTACACCACCCGCAAATACAATATGGGCACAGCCCGAGGTAATGCCTATAGCACCCGCCAATGTCATAGGCTCAGTTTGTCCGTGGGGGATGATGTCAGCCATTTTAGTCCATTGGTGTGTGGCAGAGTTAAAGCACCAACCATCGGTGTGAGCAAGGGCACGTTCGGTTTTGTTAGCAGGTGCAAAACCACCGACCAAGTAGAAGCATGAGGCTGTTGCATTGTTTTGCACAGCCGAGGCAGGCTGCACACGTGGACGACCAGGAAAGTCGGGTAAGCGTTCCCATGTTTTGCCATGGGGGTAACGCAATCTGAAGGCCACATTCACAGCCTCCCCATTGTGCAATCCGCCAGCCACATAAATGTAACCACCACCATAGGCACCCGTCATATTGTCGAGTGCAAGGGGGAGTATGGGTAGGGGAGTTATTTGCAGTTTATGGTGAGCGTTGGTATGTAGCAGATAAACCTCGGCACAACTATTTTTACTATCGGGTGTACCCCCAATGCACACCATGCCTTGGGGCACCGTTACACTCGCACCATAAGCCAAGGCTTTAGGTAGTTCGCCAATTTTGTGCCATTGACCATTCGGGTTGTTATCGGGGTGTGGCAGTTCGTAGATGTCGGCATAAAAGCGTTTGGCTCCACCTTTTGCTGCTGGCACATCGGGAAAATTACAACCACCCGCCACTATCAGGTTTTGGTAGATGCTGCCAGCAAAAGGAGCCGACACACCTTGTTCACCATTCACCTTGAGAGGGGTGAGAGGTCGGTAACTAACCGAGTTAAATGCGTTATCGTTAGCTTGTTTGGCTGGGGGAGCCTGTGCCCCAAGTGTGAGGGCTATACACCACAAAAGCAGTGTGTGAAGTATGTTTTTAAAAGAGATGTTCATGGTAAAGACCGGTGTTCAAGATAATGAGCTAAAATGTGCAAGGACAAGAAGTGTATGCTTATCCTTGCGCGTTTTTATTCGATAAGTAGGTGCTCAAAATTATTTGTTGCAGCGGTTAAAGAAGTCGATAGCCTCTAACTCTTTGCGCAACTGCACTTCTTCTTCGTCTGTCACATTTTGGAACGGTGTGCGGTTCGGACCGAGATCTAAACCAATGAGTTTCATGATGCGTTTTCCGCCAACAATATTTCCTCTGAAGTGGCAAATCACGTCAATCACATCTTGTGCAAAGTTTTGCAATTCACGAGCCTTCTCTAAGTCGCCAGCTTGCCAAGCCTCGATAATGCCTGTGAGCACGCGACCATTATAGTTTGTAGTACCGCCAATGCCACCTTGTGCACCACCCATAGCTAAGCAGGGAAGGATGGTCTCGTCTTGTCCGTGTAACATGTCGAACTTGCCATCTTTGTAACGACGGCAACGGTTGTACTCATAAAGGCTTTCGAAGGTGTACTTAATGCCCGCAAAGTTGGGGATGCGTCCGTCAACAGCCTTCAAAAAGTCGAGCATTGAAAGGTAAGCCCCATTAAATGCGGGAATGTGGTAGAAGTAGAAGGGGAGGTTGGGTGCACCGCAAGCAATCTCTTCGCAATACTTCACGAGTTCTTCAATACGTCCCACCTTGGGGAAGGGGGGAGCCATAGCACCAATACCCCAAGCCCCAATTTTTTGTGCGTGTTCTGCCAATCGGCGGCTACTCTTTACGCAAGTGCTGCCTACGTGTACAATCACCTTAAAGTCTTTGGGCACGGCGTTCATCCAAGCTTCAGCTAGTTGCATGCGTTCTTCTTCGGTGAGCATATATCCCTCGCCCGATGAGCCATTGATAAACACACCCTTCAATCCGTTGCGTGCCAAAAGTGCTGCATATTCGGGGATAGGGTAAAGATTTACTTCACCATTCGCATGGAACGGTGTAAAAGGAGCATCAATAAGTCCTTTAATTTTTTCCATAATATTGTAGAAGTTTTGTTTTTAGAATATATCAAATGTGTTTTTTGAGAAAAATAGCCATCTGTCTTTTTATATAAGATAGTGGCAGTTTATTTGCGTTAAGCAAGAACATGAGGTGTCCTGCATTATCTATTTATGGTGTAAAGATACGGATATTTTTTTAGAATGCCCCCAAAGTGCTAAGTGTGTTTACAAAAAAAGCAGGAAAGCAACTTTTTGCAAAGCTGTTTCCCTGCCAAGAGAGATTTTATATGCGTATTGAAAATGAATAGGTTTTAGAAGCGGTAGCCAATACCTAACATCACATTTTTGGAATGACCTTCGCAAAGAGTTTCGAGAAAACCATAACGGTAGCTAAGGTCTACATTGAATTTTTTAATCCAAATGCCTACACCAAATTTCAGATTCACGTCCCAACCATCGGCTTCATCACCAATACCAGAAGGAAGACCGTCATAATAGTAGTAACTAATGGGGAGTCCTACATGCGCATCCAATGCCAACTTATCAGTAAACTTATGTTGGTAGCCAAAGTTAATGGGCGAAATAAACACGCCGTGCGACAAACCACCATCTTCACTTGCGTATTGCCACTGCGAACCCTCATATTCTAATTGAAATCCGCGTGAGGTTAGACCTAATTCTGGACCATAATAAAAGTTGCTATTTTTTATAGGCTTTTGGAGTCCTAAGGTAAAGTCATATCCTACTTGCATTTTGCTTTTGTAGTAGTCTGTAATGTCATCGTCAAAGGCGTACTCATTAAAGTTCGCTGCTGCACGAATAAAGAAGTGGGTCTTCGACTTTTTCTTTCTTGTGGAAGCCGTGAAATCATCTTGCGCTTGTCCTGCACGATTGCGTGTACGCACGGGAGTAACGGTTACGCCATCGTCGGTGCCTGTAATTATATGGGCAGAGTCGCCCACAACTACAACCTTCTCAGGAGTTCCGTTTGCAGCACGGATGGCTTTGAGGTCTTCTTCAGAGGGTTTACGGAAGTTCTTGTAGGTAGCAGGATAACCAGAGATGGTAAGTGTGCGTTCGCCAAATAGTTTCTTGGTAAAACGCACTTGCGGTTCAACCAAGACATCGGCTTTTGCCTCGTTTACCATGTCGTAGATAAGGTTCTGTTTGCGTTGTCCAATTGATAGTTGGTCTAAATTAAAGAACTTCCAGCGCCAGGTCTGTGTGCCTGCCACACGTTGTGGTTGCACGTCGAGGTCTGCCACTGTGGGCACCTGCACTACCTTGGCGTCGATGTCAACGGTGGTTGCGGTTTGCTGCACCATTTGGCACGAGGTTATTGTCATTGCGGCACATGCGCATGCCGCCAAAGTAAGCTTGTTCATTGTTGTAATTAAGTTTCGGGGTGATTACAAAAAACGTTAGTCTCAGCTAGTGCATGAGTCTTACTTTTTGCAGCAAGGCTTAGCAGGACGGAAGTTTTTGTAAGTACCAACGTGACCCGAAACAACAACCTTTGTTACTTTCTTGCTGAACAAACCGCGGCGTTGTGTAATTTGAAAATTGGGGTGAACCAATACGTCGCCACCACCATTTGCCTTCAAAGCTTCGGCAACAGCAGTACGGCGAACATTTCCTAAACCACCGCGTTGTACATCCTTAGTGGGAACATAGGTGTAAGTGATGTTATTGTCGGCTACTTGCAAGTCGGCTTCGTTGAGGCTACGCATTTCGGTGGGAACGTCCATCACTGTTGCGGTTGAAGAGGTTGTAGAGCATGACGTAAGAGCGAGAGCAACTACTGCGAGCGAAAGAAAAAGCTTTTTCATAATTCTAAATACGCGAGTTCGAGATAGTATTCTAAAAAGTAAAGAGCAGAAAAACATCCAACCTA
>UQQN01000077.1 GCA_900543155.1 uncultured Prevotella sp. | reverse complement strand
GACATTAATTTCGAGACATTAATTTTTTCTTTGCTAATGAAGAGAAGTATTAATGAACTAATTAATGGGCATTGATGGTAATTAATGTTCAAAATAAACGCGAAGCGAAAAATTGATGTTTGCACTACACAGCGATGAAGAACATTTATTGCCATGAATTCGGAGACATTCATTCAAGACATTCATGTTCAAACAAAAAACGCAGAGCGAGAAATCGATAATGCAATAAAAAAATTGTATTTTTGCACACTGTATGTCTAATAACCACAAAGACAGGGTGTGAGAATGGGTTGAACTAAAGTATATAGAAAGTTCTTTCTGACAGAACTTTATTAGGCACAATGTTTGCATACTAATAAAATCCATGCACATGACCAAAAGGAAACGGCTTGGGAAAATGGGTTGCATAAAGTTGGGAAAAACAACTTTGTAAATACAACCTCCATGAGACGACTGTGAGAACACAGACGTTGAAGCATTGGCATGATGCACCTATAAAGATTAACCCATAAACACTGACATAATTCTTAGCGCGATGCCACTCACAATATGCCGCGCATTGAAAAATCACGAAATATGAACATGAACGATAATACACAAACTCCATTTTCGCTTGTAGCCGACTTTGAAGGCGACATGGGCGCACTGTTGAAAACTCCCTTTAAGGGTAAACTGCCTGTGTTGGCTCTGCGCAACATGATGCTCTTTCCAGGGGTGGTAGGCACTGTTACGGTAGGACGTGCCATGAGTCAGAAGGTGGTGGCACAATCGCTCAGCAAAGGCACTCTTATTGCCGTAGCTGCTCAAAAAGACGGCGAGGTGGAAGATCCTAATCGTGACGACTTTTATGATGAAGGCGTAGTGGCTCGTGTGATGCGAGTAATTGACTTGCCTAACCATACGAGTACGGCTATTTTGCAAACATACGGTGCCATTCGTTTAGGCGCTATTAGCAAAAGGGGCGGTATGATGCGTGTGGAGGCTGAACCTGTTGCTGAGGATATTAGTAAGCAAGATAGCGAAGACTTTAAGGCTTTGGCTGATACTTGTCGAGACCACGTGGTGCGTTTGCTAAAATTGGGTGATGGCATTCGAGCTGAGGAGGCTACCTTTGCATTGCGCAATATTAAGCACCCTGTGTTCTTGCTTAACTTTATCTGTTCGAACGTGCGTTTGCAACAGTCTGAGCGCTACGAATTGTTTACACAGCACGAGGTGCACGAACGTGCTATGATGTTGCTTAAACTTTTAAGTCGCGAATGTCAGTTGGCTGAACTTAAACGTAACATCGAAACGCAGACTCGCCAAGAACTTGACCAACAACAACGTGAGTACTTCTTGCACCAACAAATTCGCAACATTCAAAGTGAATTGGGCGAAGACGCTGAGGGCGATGCCGTGGAGCTTGAAAAGAAAGCTGAGGGTATGGCTTTGCCCGAAAAGGTGCGCGAGACTTTTAAACGCGAGTTGAATAAGTTTAAGCGTGTGAACCCACAGTCGCCCGACTATGGGGTGCAGCTCACGTACTTGCAAACCATGCTTTCGTTGCCTTGGGGCATACAAACTGAAGATAATCTGAACATTAAAAACGCCAGTCACATTTTAGACCGTGACCATTATGGCATGGAGAAGGTGAAGGAGCGTATTTTGGAACACCTTGCCACACTGCGCTATCGCAATAACGAGAAGGCGCCCATTCTTTGTTTGGTAGGTCCTCCGGGTGTGGGTAAGACTTCGCTCGGACGTAGCATTGCCGAAGCGATTGGTCGTAAGTATGTGCGCATCTCTTTGGGTGGTGTACACGACGAGGCTGAAATTCGCGGTCACCGCCGTACGTATGTTGGGGCGATGCCTGGACGTATTGTAAAGGCGATGATTAAAGCTGAATCGAGCAATCCGCTGTTTGTGCTCGACGAGGTGGACAAGGTGTCGGAGAATAACTATAATGGTGACCCGCACAGTGCATTGCTCGAGGTGCTCGACCCTGAGCAGAATAGCACGTTCCACGACAACTACTTGGACATGGATTATGACCTTTCGAAGGTATTTTTCATTGCCACGGCAAATAGTTTGCAGACCATTCCACGCCCCTTGCTCGACCGTATGGAGGTGATTGAGGTGGAAGGCTATCTTACTGAAGAGAAAAAGGAGATTGCCCGTAAACACCTTATTCCGAAAGAACAGCACGAGTATGACTTTGGCAAGGATGGTAAGTTGAAGTTTACGCCTAACGCCATTGAGTTTATTATTGAGAAATATACACGCGAAAGTGGTGTGCGCCAACTCGAGAAACAGATTGATAAGATTTTCCGTAAGGTGGCTTATCTCACCTCGACTGCCGACGATGATAGCATGCCTTATGCGGGTAGCAGCATTAAGCCTGCCGATGTGGAAAAGCTATTGGGCAAACCTTTGTTTAGCCGCGATAAGTATCAAGGCAATAAGTACGCAGGCGTGGTAACTGGTTTGGCTTGGACGGCTGTGGGTGGCGAGATATTGTTTATAGAAACCAGTGTGAGCCGTAGCAAGGGTGGCAAACTTACGCTTACGGGTAACTTGGGCGATGTGATGAAGGAAAGTGCTGTGTTGGCATTAGAGTATATCCGCGCGCATGCAAACACTTTGGGCATTGACTACCGCGTATTCGACCATTGGGGTGTTCACATTCATGTGCCCGAAGGCGCTACTCCTAAGGATGGTCCTTCTGCAGGTATTACCATTGCCACTTCTATTGCCTCGGCATTGACACAACGCCGTGTGCGTGACCATATTGCCATGACGGGTGAGATTACGTTGCGCGGTAAGGTTTTGCCCGTGGGCGGTATTAAGGAGAAAATTTTGGCTGCCAAACGAGCTGGTATTACCGATATCATGATTTCGGAAGATAACCGAAAGGACATTGAAGAAATCAACAAAAAGTATGTAGAGGGCTTGACTTTCCACTTTGTGGAGGATGTGCAAGACGTGTTGCGCTTTGCCTTGCTCGACGAGAAGGTGGAGGATGCGATTGACTTGAGTCAGCCTCTTAACGAAGACACTGCGGGCGAACAGTCTGCCCAACCTAACACTAAAAGCGATGTGGCCGTTAGGCTATTGAAAGAAAAAGAATGAAATACGAACTGCAACATACCGACGGCGCAGCACGTGCCGGACTGATTACGACGGACCATGGACAAATTCATACGCCCATTTTTATGCCTGTTGGCACTTTGGGAAGTGTGAAGGGGGTGCATCTGCATGAGATTAAAGACGACATCAATGCCGAAATTATCTTGGGCAACACGTATCACCTGTATTTGCGTCCAGGACTCGAAATATTAGAAAAAGCAGGAGGGCTGCATAAGTTTAATGGTTTTGACCGCCCTATGCTAACCGATAGTGGGGGCTTTCAGGTGTTCTCGCTCTCGGGCATACGTAAACTGTCGGAAGAGGGTTGCGAATTTCGTTCGCACATTGATGGTAGTAAGCACTTTTTCTCGCCCGAAGGGGTGATGGACATTGAGCGTACGATTGGTGCCGACATTATGATGGCTTTCGACGAGTGTCCTCCTGGTACTGCCGATTATGCTTACGCTCGCAAGAGTTTGGACTTGACACATGGCTGGATGAAGCGTTGTTGGAAGCGCTTTAATGAAACAGAACCTAAGTATGGATATAGCCAAGCGCTCTTTCCCATTGTGCAGGGTTGTGTTTATAAGGACTTGCGCCAAGAGAGTGCCAAATTTATGAGTGACTTTGGTGCCGAGGGTTATGCCATTGGTGGTTTGGCTGTGGGCGAACCTGCTGAGGTGATGTATGACATGATTGAGGTGGTGAATGACATTTTGCCTACTGACCGTCCGCGTTACTTGATGGGAGTGGGTACGCCTGTGAACATTCTTGAAGGCATTGAACGTGGTGTGGACATGTTTGACTGTGTGATGCCTACACGAAACGGACGAAACGCTTGTTTGTTCACGGCTGAAGGCATTATCAATATGCGCAATGCAAAATGGGCTGACTGCTTTGAACCTGTTGACCCGATGGGACATTGTTTTGCCGATGTGCAATACACGAAAGCCTACTTGCACCACTTGTTTAAAGCGAAAGAACTGCTTGCCATGCAGATTGCCTCGATTCACAACCTGAGTTTCTACTTGTGGTTGGTGCGTGAGGCACGCAAACAGATTTTGGCAAACAACTTTGGATCGTGGAAACGCGAGATGGTAGAAAAACTGAGCCGTAAGCTCTAAGACTTGTCACATGTTGAAAAAGTTTTTTGAAAAAATAAAGAACTACTTGCTACTCCCTGCCCGACAAAAGTCGAGCGGGGAGTTGGCGGTTGCTGACAGTAGTGCTGAAAGGGGGAGGAATGCCTCATTGACTAACCCTAAAGATAAGCGGGGAAGTAAGCCTTTGCTGGGTAGATTAGACCGCTATATTATATTTAAATTTATCAGCACTTACATCTTTCTCATTGCTATCATTATTGTGATTGCAGTGATTTTTGACTTTAACGAGAACATTGACAAACTCACACAGAGTCATGCCTCTGCACTGAAGATTGCACAGTATTATGGCAACTTTGTGCCTTACTTTGCCAACCTTTTTAGTCCACTATTTGTTTTTATTGCCGTAATCTTCTTTACCTCGAAGTTGGCTGACAATAGTGAGATTATTGCAATGAAGAGTACGGGCATGAGTTTTAAGCGTTTGTTAAGACCGTATATGTTTACGGCTGCGCTGATTGCAGCAAGTTCTTTTGCACTGGGTGCTTACGTGATTCCTAAAAGTAATGTGGCACGTGTGAACTTTCAGAACCGCTACATTAAAAAGAAAGCGGATGTAACATCGGTTGACAATGTACAGATGCAGGTTGACACAGGTGTGGTGGCTTACATCACGCACTTTGACAATGTGACGAAGAGTGGTTATGGCTTTTCGCTCGATAAGTTTGTGGAGAAGAAATTGGTTTCGCACCTCACGGCACAAAGCATTCAGTATGACACCTTGTCGGACCATCGTTTTTCGTGGACACTGCGTTCTTACGAAATGCGTACGCTCAAGGGTATGCGCGAGGTGTTGAAACGTGGCGAACGCATTGACACAACGATTGTGATGGAGCCTAAGGACTTCTTCTATGTGCGTGACCAGGAGCAAACACTGACGTTGCCCGAACTACGCGATTTTATTGACAGACAGAAGTTGCGTGGGGTGTCGAACATCAGTAAGTATGAGGTGGAGTATTACAAACGCTTTGCCATGCCTTTTGCTGCATTTATTTTGACGATTATTGGTGTTTGCCTTTCAAGTCAGAAGCGAAAGGGCGGTATGGGTATTAGTTTGGGATCGGGCTTGGCATTGAGCTTTGCTTATATTCTTTTTCAAACGATATCTGCCTCGTTTGCCAATAATGCGGGACTTGATGCTTCGATTGCTGTATGGATTCCGAATGTGGTTTTTGCAATCATTGCTTTGGTGCTTTACAGACGTACGCCTCAATAAATAGCTGAAGGTATGAAGAAGTTTGTGTACGCATTGCTGCTTTTGTGCGTCGTGCTAATGGGGGTGCGTGTTGCCATGGCTTGGAATGAGGTGGGTGAACACACTGATAAGCTGTGGTAAACTCGCACAAGGTGTGTGCCCTGTCTTTTCCTGGATGGTGGTATGACGATATTAAAGAGGCGTTTGCCCAACAACCTATTGCTTTGCTGACATGGGAACATCGCAAAACACAACTCGAGCTTTTTCTTACACCACGGGGCAGACGTATGATTAACGACCCACAACTTAAAGTGGTGCTAGTTAAGGATAAAGGACATTTTCACAGATAAATAAGTAATTGAACTATCTTTGAAAATAAAATACAAAAACTAAGAATCATAAATGAACAACATAGAAAACAATACCCAAAATGCGCCCGAAGAGGTGAAAGCTACGGCTGAGGAGGTAAAAGATAACGAAAAGTTGCCTGAGGTGTTTTTTGAAGATCTTGATCTTTCAGACAATGTGCTGGATGCCCTTTATGACATGCGCTTTGAAAAGTGTACACCCGTACAGGCTAATTGCATTCCTCCCATTCTTGAAAACCACGATGTGCTGGGTGTGGCACAAACGGGTACTGGCAAAACGGCTGCTTATTTATTGCCCTTGCTCACCTTGATGGAACGCGACGAGCATCCTGCTGATGCGGTAAACTGTTTGGTCATTGCGCCGACACGAGAATTGGCAAGACAGATTGACCAAGCGTTGCAAGGTTTTGCGTATTACACAAACGTGAATGCGGTGGCTGTTTATGGAGGCAACGATGGCGTGCGCTTTGAACAAGAACGTAAGTCGTTACAGGCAGGGGCAGACATTGTGTTGGCTACGCCAGGACGATTGATTACGCACTTGCAATTAGGCAACCTTGATTTGAGCCGTACTACCCACTTGGTGCTTGATGAGGCAGACCGTATGCTTGACATGGGATTTGCCGAGGACATTCTTTCTATTGTGAAACAAATGCCTGAGCATCGCCAAACTATTCTTTTCTCGGCTACTATGCCTCCGAAAATTGCTGAATTGGCTCGTACGGTTATGCATAACCCTGTGGAGGTGGAAATTGCAGTGTCGAAACCTGCTGAAAATATTCAGCAAAGTCTTTATGTGTGTCATGAAAGTGACAAGGCTATTATCTTGAAAAAGATTTTTAAGGAGCAACCTCCTAAACGTGTCATCTTGTTCTGTTCTTCGAAGCAGAAGGTGAAGGAATTGGCGATTGTGTTGCGACGCAGCGGATTGAATGCGCGTGCCATGCACTCTGACCTTGCACAAAACGAACGTGACGAGGTGATGAACTTGTTCCGTGCACACCAAGTGGACTTGCTCGTGGCTACAGACATCGTGGCACGTGGCATTGATATTGACGATATCACCATGGTGATTAACTATGACGCGCCACACGATGCAGAAGATTATGTACACCGCATTGGACGTACTGCACGCGCTGGACGTGAAGGGAGTGCCATCACGCTGATTGGCGAAAAGGACTTGTTTGCTCTGTCGAACATTGAACGTACATTGAAAATTAAAATTCCACGTGCTGAATTGCCCGAAGGGGTACGTCCACCACAAACTGAACCTCAGCATGGACGTGGAGGAGGACGTGGTGGATCGCGCAACGGAAAGAATGGTGGACGTGGTTCGCGTAATGGACGTGGCACTGACAATGGCGCGAAGCATAATGGCAAAAAGGGTAACGAGGGTAAAACACGCCGTGACAACTGTCAGGGCAACAAGCAAGGTGGCAAACCACATGGTAAAACCGATAACCGTCCGGCAGCCAAACAACGTCCTCCTAAGGCTGGTAACGGACGTAAGCCTGAGTAACCTTGTGGGGAGATGTTCAAAATCATGCATTTTTTCGCATGATTTTGAACACCGATTTGTATGGGGAGGAAGAAACGCCCCAAACACCTACACAACCTATTAGATTGTAAAGTCTAAAAGTTTAGTAAAACAAAGTTTATTAGTTTATGATTTTTCGTGATTCAAGTTTCGGTTTTAACTTGAGCGGGCTGAATCCGAAACTTGAATTACATATATATCTTATTAAACTTTTAGACTTTACAGAATACTATATTATTAGAATGAAACACTTATTGTTAAGCCTTATGGCTGCCTTTACCTGCTTCACGGCACAAGCACAATGGTTGGCACCCATGACGCGCTTTCACGAAAAAGATAGTAAATACACATATTATAACCACAACTTTTTGAGTGGTTTTATGCAATCGTCACGCGCTAATGAGGCGAAGGATGGTTTTTTGCAAAGTCCCTTTGTGGGCGAACCTCTACTACGCTATGTGGGAGAAAAAGACTCTACACAGTTTATGGCTTATGCCTCGGGCTATGAGTTTTTTCAACGCGATGATGCTGCCAAACGCTATGATGTGCTTTATACCCGATATGGCGTAAAAGCTACGGTTGAAGCGTTTCCCGCTTATTGTGTGCAACGCTTTGCCTATCCCGACACTTTGGCTGAAAAGGGCTTTTTGCTCGACATTGACCATGCAATGCATGGTGCAGGAAACGAGGATATGGACGTGGTGTTTATAGATAAACGCACAATTCGTGCCTATAAACGTACGGCTAAAGGAGGTGTGGAAAGTCGCGCACTCTATTACGTGGCACACTTCTCTCATCCTTTCACTCAATGGAACGTGAGACGCGAGGTGGTACGCCTTGAAAATGGCGAACGTGAACACAGATGTAAGGCTGCTTTTGTATTCAACTTAGGGAAGCACGATATGCTGACGGTGGTGTCGGCTGTGTCTGAAATGAGTTCGGACGATGCCTTGGCTCACTTGAATTTGAAAGGGGTGCAAAAGCATATTAGCGACGAACGCAAACCCTTGTTGGTTGCCAACAACGAAACACCTGCCTTGGCTCGAAACGAGAAAGGCAAACGTGGGGCTACAACGAACAGAACGAATGCTTCGCAATCTGCTGGTACAAGAAATGCCACTGCACAAAGACCTACTGCTACAAGTTCGACGAATAGGTCGACTGCTACCTCAACAAATGGCGTGGACTTTATTGAAACCACTACACGCAAAGCCAACCTGAGTGCGGCATTCTCGGCTGCTATGATGCAATTACGTCGTCTGCCACAGGTAAAACGTGCTACAAATGCGGTAGCCTTTATCGATGCCATCACACCTTTATATAAAGAACAAGGTCGTGCAGAAGAGGCTGATTCTTTGCTGAAACAACAAATCGACGCGGTGTTCTCAGGACAAAAGGTTACGGATGCACAGGCGGCATGGTTTGTGTTTAACGCCATTGGCTTTGTGCCTCAACAAACTGAAGGTACGCCCGAAACTTATCGGGTGGTACGTCCGTTATTCAATGTCGTTACAATGCAACTGCCACGTACACGACGTTTTATCCTTCACACAAAGAATAATGGTATGGGGGCACGACGCATTGCTTCTGCCACATTGATGCGTGTGCCTTTGGCTGAGGGATTGACCTTTACACGACAAGATTGGTTGAAGGGGGGCGTTTTGGAAATAAAAATGGAAAAATAACATACGGTACAAACCTTACAACCCGAAAAAAATGTGTAAGTTTGCAAGGTAAACATTTAACAATTATACAATGGCTAAGACAACAGACGAAAATAACGTGCCTAACAATGAAAAACTAAAGGCACTGCAAGCCGCTATGGCTAAAATAGAAAAGGACTTTGGTCGTGGATCGGTGATGCGCATGGGCGACGAACAGGTAGAAGACGTGGATGTGATTCCTACTGGTAGCTTGGCACTGAACGCTGCTTTGGGCGTGGGTGGTTATCCCAAGGGACGTATCATTGAAATCTATGGTCCTGAGTCGTCAGGTAAAACTACCTTAGCAATTCATGCTATTGCCGAAGCACAGAAGGCGGGTGGTATTGCTGCATTTATTGATGCAGAACATGCCTTCGACCGTTTCTATGCAAAGAAATTGGGTGTGGATGTAGATGAGTTGCTTATTTCTCAACCCGATAATGGTGAACAAGCTCTTGAAATTGCCGACCAATTGATTCGTTCTTCGGCTATCGACATTATTGTCATCGACTCTGTGGCTGCACTTACACCGAAGGCTGAAATTGAAGGCGACATGGGCGATAACAAGGTGGGCTTGCAGGCACGACTAATGAGTCAGGCGCTTCGTAAACTTACTTCAACCATTAGCAAAACAAACACTACTTGTATCTTCATTAACCAACTCCGCGAAAAGATTGGTGTGATGTTTGGCAACCCCGAAACAACTACAGGTGGTAACGCACTGAAATTCTATGCTTCGGTACGTCT
Organism: uncultured Prevotella sp.; assembly: GCA_900543155.1. Lineage (GTDB taxonomy): Bacteria > Bacteroidota > Bacteroidia > Bacteroidales > Bacteroidaceae > Alloprevotella. The sequence goes on along the minus strand of UQQN01000077.1, from coordinate 1,590 downwards.
CGACATCCGTCGTGTAACCACCTTGAAGGATGGCGACACGCCCATTGGCAACCAGGTGCGCGTGAAGATTGTGAAGAACAAGGTGGCTCCTCCCTTCCGTAAAGCTGAATTTGAAATTACCTTTGGCGAAGGTATTTCACACACGGGCGAAATTGTGGATCTCGGCGTAGAAATGGGCGTCATTAAAAAGAGCGGCTCATGGTTTAGCTACGGAGAAACACGATTGGGTCAAGGTCGCGACGCGGTGAAGAAGATTGTTAAAGATAACCCCGAACTTGCAGAAGAACTCGAGCAAAAAATTGCAGAAGCTTTGAAGGCTGCAAACGAGGAAGATTAATTTTTAGGTGGTATGTGCTAATGTGCTTATATATATTTGCGCATTGGCACATTCATTTATTGGCAATATTCGTATTTTTAGATAGTGGAATACAAAAAACATTACACGCCCGAAGAACTGAGCGAAGTGGTGGAATGGTTTAAAAAGCATTTTGACCAACTGCCAGAATCTCTTCATTTGGACAAAGCTACTTACATAAAGGATTTGAAACATACGGTGACGCTCTACTATGACATTTTAGCGAAACACCACGAAAATCCTACTTACGCAGCACAGATACGACATATTTTCTTAATGCGCGATGCTGTGTTACGCGATTATCCTGAAATTGAAAATCAATAATGCGAAAGTCTATACGAAAATATAAGGCACAAACTGTTAGCGATGATTTGCTAAACAACCTCTTGGCTAAAGCTGAGCGCACACAGACTATGGGGAACTTGCAACTTTACTCGGTTGTAGTGACGCGTAGCCAAGAAATGAAACAGAAGTTGGCACCTGCACACTTTAACCAACCTATGGTGATGGGGGCTGACGTGGTTCTTACATTCTGTGCCGACTATAACCGCACCACACAGTGGGCTTTGCAACGTAAGGCACACCCTGGTTATGGCAACCTATTGTCGTTTGTGAATGCAGCAACCGATGCTTTGCTTTATTGCCAACGCTTTTGCGACTTGGCTGAAGAGGCTGGATTAGGACTGTGCTTTTTGGGTACTACCATTTACCAACCCAAACCCATTATAGAGGCTTTGCACTTACCCAAGTTGGTAATGCCCATTGCCACAATCACTTTGGGTTGGCCCGATGAAGACCCTGAACCTTCTGAACGCTTGCCACTGAGTGCAATACGTCACGACGAAACTTATCAGCCTGTAACAGCCGACACGATTGACCGCGATTATGCTGAAAAGGAAGCTCTCCCCGTGAACCAACATTTCGTGGAGGAGAACAAGGTGGAAACCCTTGCACAAGTGTTTGCCGACATACGCTACAAGGCTACCGACTGCGAGGTTATGTCTGTTACCTTGCGCGACGCTTTAAAGCAACAAGGCTTTATTTAATAAGTAGGGTGTTTAAAATCCTCCAAATTTTTCCACGCCATTTTATGTCAAATAAATGGCATTTCACGCGCCAGCCTCACCCCGTTAGGTAGGGTGTTCAAAATCCATGATATTTTCGGCATGGTTTTATCGGATTTTGACGTCGATAAGGGGCATGATAAATGGGTCACCCCGTTAGGGGTGAGATAA
>UQQN01000076.1 GCA_900543155.1 uncultured Prevotella sp. | reverse complement strand
TTTTGCACAAAAATATAAAATCTAAATTGTCTATGAGAAAAATCAGAAACTTTTTTATATGTTCTTTCCATCTTAATTGTCCGACTACGGAGGAACAAATCACCGACAGACAAGTTCTTTTGGGAGTAACCCAAAAGGTTTCGAGTAACTCGAAACATACTTGTCACTGCCAACTAAAGCCAACGACTACCACAACCACTTGAAATTCAAAACAAATGCTCTATTTTACTATTTTTTGCCTTTTTAGGCGTTCTTTTTATATAAAAAAGTCCACTTTCTTTGGTCATTATCAAATAGCAACGTACTTTTGTACGATCACGTGTGTTTTAACCCTATATATTTGATAATTTATTTTGTATTACTTAGTTATTCATTTAGTTTGTAATACTTAATACTTTACACTTAATACTTTACACTTAACCCCAATGTTCCTCAAATATTTATCCTCCCTAAGCGCCTTGCTTTTAACTGTTACGTTGCCCATTCATGCGCAGCAACGATCGTATGACGAGGCTGTAAAAGTTGCGACAAACTTTTTTCAAAGTCAAAATAATACATCCACAGTGAGTGCTTTGCAACAAAAGGCAACCCATGCACGCAAGTTAATAAAGTACTCAAAAAAAGCAATTTCAACCCCTGCTGCCTATTATTTATTTCAAAACGAAAGTACCAAGCAACTAATAGTTGTTTCGGGCGATGAACGAATGCAAAACATATTGGGCTATACCGACCATGCCCTAAACCAAAATACCTTGCCCGAAGGTTTGACAGACTTGCTTAGTGGCTATGAGGCAGCGTACAATGCTTTAAAGCGCACAACCACAAAAAATACTACAACTCCAAATCAATCCCAATCTGTCACCTTATCTTCCACATTGAAAAAAGCAGTACAAGAAAAACTTTTACAAACGGCAGAGTGGGGACAAGGCACGCCTTTTAATAACCAAGTGCCACAAGGTTATCCTGTAGGGTGCGCAGCTACAGCCATGGCAATCGTCATGCAATATCATCAATGGCCCGAAGTGGGAGCAGGCAGCAAAACGCATATTTGGAAAGATTCTGTGATGACTGCCAACTTTGGTCAGACACATTATGACTGGGCAAATATGCCATCAAATTATAATAACGGCTACACCGAAGCACAAGCACGTGCTGTGTCGCAACTTATGCGTCATGCAGGCATTTCGGTAGAGATGTATTATGCAGCCGAAAGTAGTGGTGCACGTCAAACCCTTGTACCTGGAGCATTAAGTCAGTATTTTCGTTATGCCCAAACAGTCCGTTTGCTTAATGCTGCCGACTACGATGCCACCACATGGCACCAACTATTGCGTGAAGAAATAGATGCCAATCGTCCTGTAATCTATACAGGTGAATCAACCTTAGGACGTGGCGCACACGGCTTTGTGCTTGATGGTTATCGCGACAATTTATTTCACTTTAACTTTGGTTGGAATGGCAGTGGCAATGGCTATTTTGCAGTTTCTGCACTCAACTCTATTAGCAGTTCTTTTGAGTTTGCCAATAAACAACAAGCCGTGTTAGGCATAACCCCTTTAAAAGAGGAAAACTGTGTTCCTTTAAGTTTAGCTACCCCCAATGCCTACGAGGGTTTTTACACTCCGCTCACCACATTAAAGGCAAACAAATCTGTCAGTCTGCACCTTAGCAATCTCACAGCTTTGCGCACTTGGAAAGGGCAGTTAGCTTGGGCATTGCGTCGTGCAGATGGCACACAAATAGAGCTATTGGCACCACAAACCATGCAAATAAATGGAGGGGGTGCGCAAAGCATAGATTTTACACTTCAGTCTACGCAAACAGCCCAATCAGGTGATTATTTGCAACTCATGGCTTGCGAAGATACTGCCACTACATGGCGTCCTGTGCTCAATGCCAAGCGTCAAGAGGTAGTACTCTCAGCCTTTAACCGTCAGCCCCCTGTGGTGCATGTCGTACAAGCGTTGAAGCATGCCCTTCTTGTCCCAAATCTCAACAGCAATAACAGCTACGAAGGACAACCCCTAATGGGAGCTCCTTACACATTCACACCCCAGTTTGATGCCGACGTAAAGAAAACGCTTGTGCAAACACGTCTTTCAGGCGAAGCCTGGCAGCAGCAAGTGGCTGAAGGGGCAAGCGTTACAGTCATCCCCACCACAGATACACTTTATATTAAAACCAAAGGCTACACCACAGCCGATATAATTGAAAGTAGCACCCTCCATGTGAACCAAGCAGGTAAGTTGCAAAGCACGATGAATGCCCAAGTGGCAGATCCCGATGCCATAGAATCTCTTACCATTACGGGTTCACTCAGTAGTGAAGATATCAGTTATCTTTCTACGTTGCAATCGCTCCAACAACTCAATCTCGAAAACACCACGGTGAACGAGGGACTTTTTGGAGCTCCTTTTGCTGGATTTAGTCGACTCTCTGTATGCACCTTGCCTCGTTCACTCAAAGCCTTAGGCAGCGAAGCATTCAAAAATTGTGCTTCACTCACATCTATCAGTCTACCTGTAAGTTTGCAAGCCACAGGCGCCGACCTCTTCAGTGGATGCGAGGCATTGACACATCTTTATGTACATCCCTCATCTCCCACATGTGTCTCAGCCGAAGCCTTCAATAAATTGCCTCATCCCGATCGTGTAACCATCCACGTGCAGCAAGGTTTAATCGATGCTTATCAAAGTCAATCACCTTGGAGCATCTTTACCCATTTTGTAGATGATTTAGCAGCCCTTCCGCGTAGTTTTACAGCCGATGGCATTCACTATAAAGCCATTTACCAAGGCGATGGAAACTATGCCCAAGTAACCATTCCCGAAGGTGAGATGTATCACGATGCCATTACCATACCAGCCACTGTGAGTTATCAAGGCATAGACTATGTGGTAAACGGATTCGACAACACCGATGGTCTTTCTCCCTTTGTGGGCAATCCTTTCATCACCTCGCTCACCCTCAATTTGCAAGTCGACACGTTGCGTGCTCGTCAGTTTATGGGCTGCACCAATCTCTCCACATTGCAGTTGCCAACCACCTTGTGTTACATCGACACAGAGTGTTTCCGCAACTGTCCTATGTTGCAGCAAATTACTCTGCCTGCTACAGTTCAAGCATTGGGCGACAATGCCTTTTGTGGATGTCAGTATTTAACCGACATTTATTGTTATGCCCCCACACCTCCATCGGGCAGTAATACCGACAACTATCCCTTTGCGCAATGTCGTCCACAAAACGTAACCTTGCACATACCTGCTTCGTGCGAATCACTTTATCGCACTTCGGGCTTTTGGAGTCGTTTTAGCAATATCGTAGCCGATTTACCCATGGTCGAAACGGGAGTAGTTCAAGTTCATACTTCTGCAGCAACTTCATTCCCCTTAAAAGTTGTGGGCAAACAATGGATTACGTTGCATCTTGCTCATAACCAAAACATCACCCTTCATCGTTTCGATGGCACCTTACTTCGCAAAATCACTCTTCCACAAGGTACCCATCGCATTTGGCTTGAAGATGCTTGTGTGTTGAGTGGAAAATAATCTACCACAAATTAAAATGCCATGCGGCGTGCAAACCAAAGTATTGAAGTCGTCTAAACTTTTATGAAGTTCAAGATTTGCCTTTATTTTTGAAGCGATTTTTGGCATTGAAGAGGGAGTGTAGCGAGCTACACGACCGATGAAAGGTCAAAAAGCGGTCAAAAAGAAAGGTAAAGATTGAATTTAGAAGAGATAAAAGTTTAAATCTAATCTTCGTTAGAAAAGTTTAGGCGACTTCATTTATTGCACGCTGCATGGCATTTATTTTTTGAAGTCAATATTCATCCTTCCCCGAACTATAGCCATCGTTGTAGCCATCGTCATAACCTTGTTCATAAAGCATGCGCAAGCTATGGCTTTTATAGTAATTTGTATCGTCATAACCAAATCCATGTCCACTGCCATTGCTGCCATCTTCTTCGCCCTGTTCATATCCCTCGTCATACCCTTTGCGATATGCCTCGTGCTCGCGTTCATCCGTTTTGTCTGTTTGACTGCTTGGGTTAGGGGTTGATGTTTGTGGCACGGGTTGCGAAGTAGGTTCTTTAATTGTGTCGGCAGACGAAAGAGTCGAGTCAATATTCACACTTGCCAAACTGTCAATAAGGCTATTAAAATGATTCTCGCGCTCTATCCTCTCTCTTTCTATTTCTTTCTCTTTTTCAGCATTATAGTTGCATGCCTTTATGATGAATCCCGTAGCAAAGACAATTATAACCAACAGACCAATGAGTCCGATTTTATCGTTTTTATTCATAAAAAAATCTTTTAAAATAAATCATGATGAAAGATGTGTAAGAGCACAATTTATGTGTGTCGTTGCCGCTCTACCATGACTTGGTGTGCCCTTTCGTGGGTCTCCACTAAAAGGTGGTATTTGTGAAAGGGAATGAGTTTAACTTCTACAGAAAGGTGTTTGCTCTTGGTTTGTCTGCAAGCATTGATAAGGTCGGGGTTGGCAGACTTAGCTGTGGGCTCTCGATCAAAGTTTTGTTGGATATATGCCACATTGGTTAAAAACACAATGTTCGCATTTTCAGGAATCACCTCCATGGCATGAATCATGGCTGTAAGAATCATTCTAAATTCAGTGGTGTGAATGTCCGAGGTGGTGTAGGCGTCAATTATCTCCTCATCTTTTTGCATCACATAGGCACCACCGCTACATCGTTCAGCGTGTCCGTAGTCGCAACTTCCTGCTACCCAAACATAATACACGCCAGGCATGGTTTTAAGCTTATAGGTTTTGTGTGGTTTCATAGGTGGTGGTTAAATAAACTAAAGGGTGGATCTCTGAATTTTAAACCCACCCTTATTGTTTATAAAAACAATTCATTCTCTTTTCTATCCTTGCAGAGAGGTTCAAGATGTGCTACCAAAAGGTTGAGGCGTTCGCCAATCCCCCTTGCTCCTGCGGGACAAACAGCCACACAACGCATACACCCTATGCACAACGCGTTATTGTTGGTTTGGGGGTTAGGGAATGAGATGGCTCCCGTGGGACATTCGTCAGCGCAAGTGCCGCAGTTGGTACAAGCGTCGGTTGCTGTGGGGAATGGTCCTGTGTTACCTTGTCTGTAAGGACGATTGCCAGGAAGAGTTAAAGGTGCGAAAGGTGCGTTTTGGTGAATCTTTTCAAGAATAGCCACACCAAAGTTTGCCAAGTCTTTGGCATCCGCCTCGTCGGGTCTGCCCGTGCCATACATACGGCAAATGCTATGTTCGGCGTTGGCTGCAATGGCTGCAATCACACTAAAACCTAAGGCAGTAGTCGCGTCTTGCATTTCGACCAAAGCATCCTCGAAAGCTCTGTTGCCATATACTGCCACAATCACGCACAGGGCATGATGCGACTCGATGGCTTGCAGTCTTTCAATCGCCAAGGCTGGCACACGTCCTGCAAATACGGGCATAGAAATCACCACCAAGTCATCTTGTGCAATGTGTGGGAGTTTTAAGTCTTGGTGCTTTGTGCAAAGTTCAGTGTATGTAGACGCTCCTCCCAAACCCTTACACAGCAGTTCGCTCACACGACGGGTTCCCCCTGTAGGGCTAAACGTGATTTGATGTATCGTCATAAGTAAAAAATGCTTGTTGGATCAAGCAGGTTGCTTACCCCTTAATATATGCCAAAATCTGTTCGGCATGAATTTTGGTTTTAATCTCCTTAGGCGTAAAAATTTTTTCGATAATGCCTTCCTCGTTTACCAAGTAAGTGGTGCGCAGAATGCCAATGGATTTTCTGCCACACATCACCTTTTCGCCCCAACAACCCAATTCTTGCAGCAAGGTGGTTTCGGTGTCGGCAATGAGAGGAAATTGCAAACCTTTTGCATCAGCAAACTTTTTTTGCAGCGCCTGTTTGTCTTTGCTCACCCCAATAATGTCGTAGCCTGCAGCAGCCAATTCTTCTTTGTGCGCTTGCAACGAACAAGCTTCAGCCGTGCATCCACTGGTGTTAGCCTTGGGGTAGCTATAAAGCACAATTTTGCGACCGCGATAGTCGCTTGCTTTTATTTCACGTCCGTCTTGGTCAATGCCTAAAATCTCAGGAATCTTATCTCCAATAGTCATAGCAGTTTATTTTAGAGTTTTAGTAAATTCGTTTTTTTTGAGCACCCTGTTTTAAGGGTGGTTCTAAAAATTCTGATTTTAAATTTCTAAAATTCTGATAGTCGCTTTGCACCCTCTCGCATGTGTCTTTTTCTCTGAGAACATGGGCTGCGGCTCAGCAATTCAAACAAGTTTGATTGCATTCGCCTTGCACCATGTTTCGTCAGTTCTCTCAGTCACATAGCCCGCTATGCTCCTTCGTTCACTAACCAAATATGGTGCAAGGTGAGAGCAAAGATGCAAGCTTGCTTGTAATCTTAGCCGAACCGCAGCCCATATTCTCAAAGAAAAAATACACACACGATAGGGCACAAATCGACTTATCAGAATTATTAGAACCACCCTTATAGTTTTCTTACAAAATGCGGAAAAGTCGCTTCGCCTAATTGGGCTTCGTATTCAAAACCCTCATAGCTAAAAGCTTTCAACGCTTGAGGCGAGGTTATTTGATGGTTCAGTATAAACCTCACCATGGCACCTCGGCAAGTTTTAGCCCATACGGCTTGCACTTTCAGTTTTCCGTTTTCTTGTTCCACATAAAAAAGCGGTTGAATCACCTTCACCTCATTGCGCACCCTTTTCCAATCAAAAAGATGTTCATACTCCTCGGTCGATAAATGAATAAGAATGCCGTCGTCAGCTTTCACACTGTCGATAAGCACATCCGTCAGTTTATCTTTCCAAAACTGGTTAATGGGTTTATCGTGTGTAGCCTCTAATGTGGTGCAGTGTTCCATTCTGTAGGGCACAATGCCATCCATAGGGCGTAGCAGTCCATACAGAAAACAAGTAATCCATAGATGCTTTTGTGCATAACTCAGGGCTTCCTCGCTCAGCGTGTGAGCCTTTAGGTGCTTATATGCCTGCCCATTGTATGCCATAATAGCAGGCAATTTTTCGGCAAATCCAAAATTCTGATAGCGTTTCCAATTCTCGGCAGCAATTTTTTTGCTACAATCTAATTGTTTGCCCAAGTCCTCCACATCCATCCTCGCTATTTCTTCAGCCAGTACATTTGTTATAGACTGGAAGAGTGGGGTAGAGCGTGGTGCTTTTTCAGCTTTCTCATACATTATTTTAGCATTTGCCAATAAAATCTGCATACGTTATGGTTTTGTTGTTAGCACTGGCACAAAGGTAATTTAAATTGGTAGAATAGAAAACAAAAGTGTATTTTTATTTTTCGTTGTGCATAAAATGGGGCAGATGGTCCTTGATTATGTGTCGTTATAATGGGTTAACCCATGCCCATTATCAACGTCAAAATCCGATAAAATCATGTAGAAAATAAGAATTTAGCTCATTCTACCTTAAATCTCTGAATAAATCAGTTCGCCATTGATTCTTTCTGATTTCATCACATAGATTTTGTAAACCTGTATGGTAGCTTCGGGAATGTGCAGACTTGTAAGGATTTTTGTGGGGCGTTGCACCAAAGAGATGTGTGGAACAAAAGGCAAGTTACTGAACGACACACCATGCGCTTTTAATCTTTCGCGTAAAAGGTTGGCTAAGTGCGTGGCAGCCTCCTGATGTTTTATGCCACACCATATCACACCAGCCTTTGTAGGGAATGTGCCAAGCTCGCCCAAAGTCATAGTGAAGGGTTCAAAAGAGACTTCGCTCACCGCTTTGCGTATTTTCGGCAAATCATATTTTTCGCCAATAAAGGCAAGCGTCATGTGCAAATTTCCGTACGAACAGAAATCTCCGCTAACCCCATTCTCTTTTAAAGTATTCTGAATACCTACAAGCGATGTTTTGAAAGCATCGTTAAATCGTATAGCAATGAATATTCGTGCCATCTTAAAAATCTTTTAGTGTAAGACCCCCCCCCATTAAATGTCGCTAAACCGAATGCCGAAACCTTCAACAAGCGAGCAGTCCATGACCAAGTTACGAGGTTGTTCGCAGAATCGTTCTTCGTCGGGCAAAATCCATTTTTTGGGATTTTCAAGTCCCATCTTTTTAGCAAATTTCAGGTGTAGCAAATAGCTATTGAGCGTGTTGCCACTGCCAAAGTTATAGATGCCACCAGGCAAATTTAGCGCCTGTTGCATAAACTTCACCACCTCCCACACATTCGTAACCCCTCTAAACTCGTGTGTGGCAGCTTTAAGTGTAGTCCCCTCGTTATAAGCCTTTTGCAGATTCACCATGATGTTACTATTTAGTTTCATCGAACTGTTAGGCACGTCATACATCCATGTCAGTCTCAGTCCCACCGCATTGGGATTATTTCTCAGCGCCCTTTGTTCAGCCTCAAGTTTATGTTGCCCATACACATTCACGGGTTGAAGCACCTCATGCTCTTTAAGTGGACCGAGCAAAGGAGTGCCGTTATACACTTGGTCGCTCGACATAAAAATCAATTTAGCCCCCGTGCTTTTACAAGCCTTAGCCAATTTCACGGTGCCTTGCACATTCACGCGGTGCGACTCCTCTGGATGTTGTTGACAATACCACGTGTTGCTAAGTGCAGCACAATGAATTACAAAGTCGGGTTGTTGCTCCTCAACGTAAACCTTTACAGCCTCCTCACGGCTCACGTTTAGCGCCTCGTGCGTGGGCAACAACAATTCGTACTGGTCTTTATAGAAATCTGCCAATCTGCTCCCCAAAAATCCAGTGCTCCCTGTAATCATTATTTTCTTTTTCATAGTTTCTTGTTTTGATATTACAAACTTGAGTTACAAATCTTCAGGACAGAGAAGGGTAGCGGTATAAAGTCCGCCAGCCAACATTAACGATGAACCTAATCCCACATAAAATGCAGCAATGAACGACGTTGGCATTATCGGACATCTTCTGAGCAACACACCAAAGGTAATCATAACAGCCATAATGACGTACGACTTTACGGGCATCATGTGCCACACCCTTCGTTTTTCAGCTTCAATGGTTCGAATGCGTCTCACGTTTTTAACCAGCATTTTAACGAACATCGTCGAAAACAAAATAAGGGTGACCACGCAGCCCACAATCATACCTATTGTTGTAGCGTCACAATCCATCCACGACATCACCCCAATTCTGCACACATTAAAGCCTGCAATCAGCCATATAATGCCAGCTATAAAAGCAAGTGATTTGGTCTTCATATTCTTTTTTTGTAAAAACTACCTACCGAGTTCAATGTACTCTGCATCCTACAAAAGTAGATAAATTTCTGCATCCGAATGATTCCTTGTCCTATAATTTTTCTCACACCTCGGTTTTTTGTGTAAAAAACATTGAAAACTTTGCAGAATGGAAATATTACGGTATTTTTGTATAAAGATAAAATTGAATAATATGGATTTGACACATAATATGATAGACTACGTGAATTGTTGTGTGGGAGCTTTTGCCAATCGCTTTAAACTCACAATGGTTCAGTCTTATGCCTATTTGCGTAGATTCAAAGGCATAGAATTTCTTATAGACTGTTATGCAGCAGAGCATACGCTCTCTATCGAAGATGCTGTAGAGGATTTAACAATGTTATGTCAAAAAAATGGAGGAAGAATAGGATGCTGAAATTATATCATGGGAGTAATGTCGTGATTGATAAAATTGATCTGTGTCGTTCACGAAAAGGTAAAGATTTTGGTTGTGGCTTTTATCTTAACCCTAATGAGTCGCAAGCAATGGAAATGGCAATCCGCACATCTAAAAGATTGCAAGAAGGTATGCCAATTGTAAATTCTTATTTGTTTGATGAAAGTTTACTTTTTAGTGATAATAGCCCCTTGTTGGTGAAAATATTTGAGGATTATTCTGTAGAGTGGGCTGAGTTTGTTTTGATGAATAGAAGGAATAAAACATCAATTCCAACTCATTCTTATGATATCGTTGTTGGACCAATAGCAGATGATACTGTTGGTCTTCAAATGCATCGTTTTATGCAAGGATATATTGATGTTAATAGAATGATAGAGGAGTTGCGTTTTAATAAACCTGCAATTCAGTATTTTTTTGGCACAGCAAAAGCTATAAGTTATTTAACGAAATTGTGATTATGAACGCGGATATTCAGTTTCAAATAGAGTGCTTATCAACAGAATTGGTTGAAATGTTAATGCAAAAATATGGGTGGAACATGAAAAAAGCGCTTGATGAGTTATATTCATCAGAGACCTACAAACTTTTGTGTGATCCTGCTTGTGGATTGTATTATGAGGGAGCTGTGTATGTTTTTTCTTATTTAGAAAATGAAATAGAAACAGGAATTGTAAAATAGTTTTAGGGTAGGTGTTCAAAATCCAATAAAACCATGCAAAATGGATTTTGCTCACCTATCCAAATTCATCCTACCTTCATTATTTCACCTTCATCCTTCGCAAATAATCCTTTTGTTCGGGGGTAATTCTGTAACTTTCTATAGCCTTTTGAATTGTCTTGTTATGTGTCCATTTGACAAGGCATTTTTGTTCGATATAAGGAATTGTGGCATCCCATTGTTTGGTAAGTGCTGTGGCAAAGAACCATGCCACCATCATCTTCACATAATACGCGTCGCTATTCACCGAGGCTACAATTTTTAGATAATCAGACTTAAAGTCATGGTCTAAGTAGTGCTTCATAAGCATCTCAATACCAAAGCGACAAGTAAAATCGTGTGTCGACTCTATCCATGTTAGAATTTCTCTCAACAACTCCCCTTTGTGTTTGGCAAAAACCTTGGGCGACAGAATGTCACAAACAGCCCAATTATCCACGTAAGGCAAGAAATCCACAGTGCGTTTTATGCACACTTCATAATTTTTAATTTGCGAAATAAGCAGTGCGTGTAGCATATTCTCGTCATAAAAATTGTGCGGCAACTGTGCAAGGAAAGTTTCATGCGCTTCCTCCCTTGCATAGTCCTTAGCAAACTCACGTAATAGGGGCACCCTAATGCCAATGAATTTCTCCATAGGTATTCCAGGTGTCAGTTTGGCTTGAAAAGCAGCATACGCTTTGTCTTGCAAAGCAAATAGTCTTTCTTGAAGTGATGTCATTTTGGGGAAGCTTTAGAGTGAATCTTGTATCATGTTACAAAAGTAAGAAATAATGGGCAAATTAATAAATAGGGATGGGCATGAATGTTCCAACCCAACGTGAAGCGTGTCACATAATTGTTTTTCTGCACGATTTTATCGGATTTTTGACGTCGATAAGTTGCATGATTAAACGGGGCACCCGTTAGGTAGGGTGTTCAAAATTCATGATTTTCCCTGCATGATATTTGATAGATTTATCAAGAATTTTCACGCGCCAGCCTCACCCCGTTAGGTA
>UQQN01000075.1 GCA_900543155.1 uncultured Prevotella sp. | reverse complement strand
GGGTGTCGCTTCGCTTGCCCTGGGCTAGGCGCTTTTGGGCTTTCAGCCCGTGCATTATCGGCTGCGTCTCAGCAATTCAAGCAAACTTTGCATTCGACTTGCACGATAATTCACCCCGCACTTTCTAAATCCGAAACTTGAGTTAGCAAGCCTTTAGCCTCCTTCTCTCTTCTTCAAAAGAGCGGTTTTCTAAGCAAAAAACACTGCAAATGTACACTTATATTCTAAACAGCATCCCCATTTCCCAAACATTACAGCCCAAAATCCCTATAAATGCGAATTTGGGTTGCAATGTTGCAGGGGAAATAGAAAAGAGGAATTTAGAAAAACATTCTAAATTCCTCTTTTCAGTTAGATAATATCAAGAACTTTGAGTACTTGCAAAATACCGCTAATAAATATGATAATACCTAAGATGCAGCATATCAACTGAATGCGACTGCGGTCTTTACGATTGCCATACTTGATCCATTTTGGAGCAAGGCGCCATAAAAATAGGCCTAAGGCAATATGTAGGATAGGTTTTATGAGCATTTTTACAAACTATCAACATCAACCGAATCTTCTTCTATCTCAATATCATCGGGGTATGCAGCATCTTGTTTACCGCAAATTTCTTCAATGCCTTGCAAGTATCCGTCTATTTCGTTAGACGACTTGTCTAAGGTATGTGATAAATATCGGCTAAAAGCGCCAACGCAAATGCCTTTGAGTCTGCCAATTTCATGAAGTTGTTTAGGCGAGTAGTCTTGATAGTTCTTGGCAATATCCTCGTTGAGTTGCTTAAATTGCTTAGCAGCTTGTTGCCATTGCGTGATAGAGAGGTCGTTGCCTTGGCGATCGAGTTTTTTGCTGAGCTTTTCAAGTTTGTTGATAAGTTGTTGCTTGCGATCGGTGCATGAGGTAACAGCCGAGAGTGTGCAAAACGCAAGGATAAAAATGATTAATTTCGATTTCATAGGCTGAATATTTTAGTCGTTTGTTACTGCGGTCCTAAATTATTAGGACTTGTAAGTGTATCGTTGTGCTCTATTATACCAGGTTTGGGAATGACGTGGATAAGGAAACGTTGGTTCTTGGGGTTTGTGGGAACATCGGGCTTGATACGCATCACGCCTTTGTCACCGCTACCACAAATAAGTAACTCGCATTTTTGAGCATAATCTTTGTCTCGTAAGCTAATGTTATTTGCTTCCCAAAAGTTTACAAGAGCCAATGCACGTTCGTAGCTCAGCACATCATTATTCTCGTGTACGTTTCGCCAATACGGACCTTTTGATGATTGTCCTTCAACAACGACCAAGAAAGGTGCTTGGTATTTGGTGTAGGCACTATCAATAAACTCCACAATGCTCTTGCCTGCTTCCAAAAGATTCTTTTTAGCTTGTAAGTCGATGCTCTCGATGTTAGAATCGTAGATGGGGAACTCCACATCAATTTTGAGCACGTGTTTTTTAAAATCCTTGTTGTACTCAAAATAGCGTGAATCGATGGCTTGAACAGAGTGTTCAAGTTGGCGTATTTTTTCAAGTTCCTTTTCTGTAGCTACATGTCCTAAGTGCATCATAATGACCGTGGTGACAAAGAGCAAGAGCATGACAAAGAAAAGACTTGTCATGAGGTCGGAATAGCTTGTCCAGAAAAACGATTTGTTCTTCATTTTTTTTGCTTATATCGTGTGGAAGGTTGTAGCTTGTTTAATTATTGGGTGCTGTTTCTTGCGGTGTTCTCGGATTTTGAGTAACTATTACATCGGGCTTTTTTTGTGGAGCTACTGCTTGTTGTGATGTGCTAACGGAATCTGCTTTTGCATCGTCTGCCACTTCTGTTTTTTGCGTTGTACCCTCACTTTGGGCATTATAGGCATTCCAAGCAGTGAAACTGTTAATTGCTAACAGCGCAAAGAGCACAACAGCAATAATCTTTTGCCAAAAACTTGATCCGTTATTACGTACCTCTAACACCGTGTTACCTCCTTCTCCATTAATGGCTTGTACCAAGCTTTTAAGCGTTTGGTTTTGCCTTTGTAATTCTTGACGCCAATCTTGCAGACCATTGATAACAGGTTTAAGGTCTTGTAAGGTGTTGAAGAATGTTTCAAGTTTGCTGCCTTGGCTGCTCACAAGGCGTTTTTCGTTTTCAACTAACAATTTCATTTCGTTGGACGACTGTTGCAAACTTTCTTTTAAAGATTCCATCTGTTTGTTGATAGCTTCTTGTAGTTTTGCAACAGTCCTTTTTGTGCTCTCTTCCATCGAAATGGCAATTTCATTTACTGCATCATTGTTCTTTTTCATTTTGTTGAGCTGCTCGTTGGCATAGGTGAGATAGCCTTGGAACTTATCGAGCTCGGCAACAGATTCTTTGAAGGTTGTAAGGATTCTTACGTTGGCAGTAGCCATCTTGTTGAGATCGAGACGGTCGATTGTTTCAAGCAGCTTGCGTTGGTCGGTTGCTGTAGAAGCAACGGCAGATACAGAATGGGTGAGTCCGCTTACGTTTTGGCTAAAAGTTTGGTTAAACTTTTTGAGGTTATCTTCAAGTCGACGTATACCTTCGCTGGCATTTTCGCGCGAGATGATAGGCATTAACTCTGTTTGGAACCACGAGTAGAAGTCATTTTTATGCTCTTCGACTATCTTCTTGGTGTTTTTGGCGCGATAAGAGATACCCGTAGTAAAAAGAATACCAAAGAACGAGGCTATCATAGCGGCTGCTACGTCATTCATGAGTGTGCCAATGTGGTTAACGGGATTTTCCACAAAGGCCGCAAAACCACCTGCACTAAAACTAATGCTGACAATGCCCACGATAATGCCCATCATGGTACACATTAAACCAATATAAAGGGGGAATGGGGTTTGTGTATCGATTTCATCCTCAATCATGGTACAATTACGTTCTACCATGTCTTTGATGATGGAAAAATCGCTCGCCATGCCTTTGTTGCGAATGAGATAGTTGTTCACAGACGACTCAATTTTGGCTGTGGTGTCGTCGTTGGCAGGGATTCGCACTAAGCTAACCTTCTCTTTATTTCCTCTTAAATCGTAAGGGCTAAATAGACCATCTTCGTTTTTATAAGCAGGGTCTGTGTAAAAAGTTTTGTCTAAGAGAACTCGTTCATAGCTGGTATTGCCAAATTCATGGCTTGGAATATAGTAGTCTTCAACTTTGCATTTCCCTTTTTCAGCAAGGACGTCTTTCATTTGTCTTGCCTTTTGGAGACTATCGTAAAGAAAATATATTTGAACGCCTAAAGCAATACAAACAAAGATAATAATTAAACTCATATTTGTGGTTATGTGGGTTTTTTAATTGTTTTTTGTAGTAACGAAAATCTTTTTTGTCACAGTGGCAGTGTTTCCGTCAATGCGTACTCTGCCTGGTGTTTGCTCAAAGTTATCGCTTGTAACAATTTTGTCGAAGGTGCAACACTTGGAATTGTCGGAATTGTTAAAGATTTTTCCGGCATTCTCTTCGATGATTTCTACGATACCTTCAGTGTCAGAGTTGGCATCGAGGGTGATAACATAGTAATGTACGTATTTATCGTAGTTAGGGCTTACATCGATTAACCGATTCTCATTTTGTGCATCTTGTCGCGCATAGAGTTTTCGAGTCTCGTCTTTTATATTTGTCCATTTAATGGTAGGTGAGTGTGAAGGGTCGGTGGCAGGAGAAGCATCTGACAATTTTGCTTGCAGTGTTTGTTGTGTATGCTGTTTGTCTTCTTGTTGTTGTCCTTTGGATGATTGTTTGCTGTTTTGTTGTTGGTTGTTTTGAGACGTTGCAACTTTGTGACGCTGTTCTTTTGCGGTCTGAACTATACCACTTTTTTGCGTAGTCCTTTTCTTTGGGGCATTTAAGCTGTTGTCTTTTCTTTGCTTTTTGGTTTTTTTTCTCATTTCACTTGCTTTACTCCATTGCCATAAGAAGAGTATGGTAACAACAAGCAAAGCTACTGTCAGAATTATTTCAGGATAAGTAACTTGCAACTCCTTCAGTCCTATAGGGATAGATGCAAATTTCCTTTGTGCCATAGCTGCTGCGGGGAGCAGCCATGACACAAGGGCGATAGTTTTTTTAATCTTCATAGAGCATGTGGAATTTAATCCTTAATGTTGAGCAATTCATTGGTCAACTTGTGTAAGATTCCTTCAATCGGTAAGAAAAATAGCGAAGAAGCAACCTCATCACTCTTGATGTGAATAGGTTCGCAACCATCTTTTACATATTTCTTGATGTCGCGTTTAAAAGCAGAAAGCTTAAACACCTTGTTTTCGATGTCTTCGGGCAAGTTGATATAATTTGCAGCCTTAACCTCACAGAGTATTTGTTGGCAAATGTTTATAAAGTTGTCAACGTGTTGGGCAACTGCTTCCTCATCCTCATCAGTGATTTGGGCATAAGTTTTAGTTGCGTTGTCTTCGGCAAGACCAATCCAGGTTGTGGTATGTTGGTCTACAAAGTCAATGCCGTAGTCAGTGCCGTCCTTCTTGTCGATAATCACAATACCACCCTTAGCTGTTGCAGCCTTGGGCGAGTCGCCTTGGGGTATGAGCAAGCTTAAACCATCGGCATCATAGTCGTGACCTAATACATGCTCAAATACCTTTTGCGTAATTTTCATTAAGCAGTCTTTTGACACACAGTTGTCAAAGAATATGTTCAATATCTTTGAGCCATTGCCACTAAAACCAATGTAACGAGGTTCTTTGAGTCCTTGTATACGTGTGATTTGTGCAGCATAATACACAATTGCCATGTAGTAGAGAAGAATGACCATGTTGCAGGGTGCAGACTTGGCAAGCATCTCTTTAAAATTATAGCGCTTGCGCATGGCAGGGTCGGGGATGATTGTGTTTTCGGCAATAGAGAAGAAGAATGATGCTAAGTTTGCTGAAGCGTTTCTTCCATAAGTAATCTTGTCGAATACGTTCTTAAAATCGACGCTGGTATTTAATGTTTCGTACTGTGACTTAAAGTAACGTATAAATCCGTTATCCGCAGTGTCAAAGGCAGCGTTCGAACCAAATAAGCTGTCGGATGCAAAACGTGCCGATGAGATACATTTAATGGTTTTTCCCTCAGCAAATAGGAAATCGGATGTGCCACCACCTATGTCAATAGTAATGGCAGATGAAGAGCCTGTTTTGAATGCAGGGAGTGGCGCCACAGCCTCGGGGATAAACTTTATTTGTTCAATGGATGCACCATCAAAGTTTGTTTGGAACACATGTTGCCAAATACCGGCAAAATCTCCAACCATGCGAGCTGCCATACTGGTGGGATAGAACCATATGAGGCGTGTGGCACTCAAGTCACCATTATTCATAAGCACCTTGTTGCGCATGATAAATGCCAACTCAGAGAGGAAGCAAGTGGTTTGTGCCTTCGATTTTTCGTTATCGTTCCACTTAAGGTTTGTGGTAGGCTGCTCGTTGTAGTCGGGCAACTGCTTGCGTTCGTAAAAGAATGGGATGTTTGCTTTTGAGAAGGGTTGAACCTCGCGTAACCAGTCGACATCTCTTGTAGATGTCAATGCCGTGCGGATAGGGAATGAAATAGATTGGTCGTCGGTTTTTCCTTGTCCAATAATGGCAGGCATAAGGTCGCCTTGCATCATCTTAGTCCACATGGAGTCACTCTGCATGTCGTTTACAGGGCGTAGTTGGGCATCGCTTGCAGTGGTGTCGAGTGGCATAGGCATAGAACCATCCACAGAATACTCAATGTGTGTGTTAGTGGTACCAAAGTCAATAGCAAATACAAATTTTTTGCTACCGCCACCTTCCTTCATTAGTGGAACTAAAAGACCTTCTGTACCCTTATAGTTTAAGCCGATAGCTGTAAAGTTATTTTTAGCTTGCCACATTTTTGCTACGCATGTGTATTTGTCGCGTCGGTTACCCAAACTATCAATGTTGCGACAAGTCTCGTTACCGCAGTCTATGCTCTGATCATCGTTATAGAGATTCAGTGTGGGCAGGTCGTGTTGTGCTACACGTTCTGATATTTGGTCGCCAATTGAAAGGGTAATCCGATAGTCGGGTTGTACGTTTTGCGGAAAGCGCATGTGGGGCAATATGGTTACACCTGTGAAACCAAGGTCTATGATGCTACCAAACATATTTTCGTTGGTGCATTCTCCTTCCTTGTAACAACGTTGAAATTCTATTTTGTCAATATAGTCATTGCCCTTAATAGGAATGGTAAGTTTGACGGTGATATGTCCCATACTTCCACGCTCAGCACGCAGATTGCGTTTGAGGTCTGCCAAGTTAAAATAGCGGAAGTATTCTTTCTTGATGGGTAATAAGAAGTATTTTAAATCACCCTCGTCACCCAATGTAAGATAATCTTCTGTTTCACTGTCGAATGGTTGGAGAGCATACTTCGTGCGAATGATGTTTTGACACAAAAAGTCGCCAGCTGTGAGGTAAGGATAGGGCACATTAATCCCAGGGAGAACACGACTGTCAAGAGGTTTTTCGTCCTTAAATGGTACGAACTTAACAAGTGAGTCATCCCATTGTGAGGTTGTGTAGGTTAATCCTCCACAACTATAGTCGGTGGGCAACACCAAGGGGATTTTTCCATCGATTGTTTTGGTAGCGCGAATCGTAAATTGGCTGTTTTGGCTTATTTGTTTAGGGTTGTAATTCTTGTACATTACAGGGTAGCCACCCGCAAAGGTCAATGGCTTGCCTGTGTGCATTGTTACTTGCGCCGTGTCTGTGGAGCTTGCAGCGTTTAGGTTAGCTAATTCTTGACCAAAAACATTGTCAATGCTATTGATTTTAGTAATCGTATTGTTTATGTAGGTGCTAACCTCTGGATAACCTTCCATAAAGCCAGGTTGTTTGCTCAGCCAAGTGAGGTAGCGTACATATTCAGGGTCGCGCTTATAAAGTGGGTTGTAGTCACCGTCAAAAGGACGGTCGTTATTTCCCTCAAAGATGATTTGTTCAGATACGTAGCTCAGGTCGTTGGCAGGAGTAAAGAACAACGTACAAGGACTTGTAGCTCCTATTACATGTCCAGGAAGTGCGCTCTGGGCAGGAGCTCCAGGACCAATATACGTCAGAATGTAAATGCTCTGCATATTGCGTAGGTTATACACATTACCATTAGCTGCATCCGACTTAATAAAAATATCTAGTGTCTTGCCTAATAAACGTTGTTGGTTGTCGGTTGAGGCTTTGAGCTTTTCAATCTCACCTACGTTCCATTCTGTTATTTTTACAAGATTGCTGTATTTGTTGATGTTAAAGAATATTTCGCCTACATCAAGAGCGTCAGACACCATACGATGATAGATGGTATTGCCATCAAAGTCGTTCGTGTCGTTTACATACTTAAAGCCTTGCTTTACTAAGTCAAGGCGTGCAAAGGGACTTGGGATAGATGTTATCTCAGATTTAGCTGTGTTGCCTTGTGGGTCTGTGATGGTGTCCACAGCTTTTTGTGATATAACGGTGCTCTCTCCCCATCCGTTTATGTTGTCGTTGGCACCTGCAGCAGTGCCATCGTGGAGTCTTAAAATTTTCATAACGCGGTTTTAGATCTTTAGTTTTTCTTCGATAAGTGTGTCTGTTACTAATGAGAAGAGGTTGAGCCAATAAGCAGCAGGAGTTTTGAGTGATTCTGGCAGCTTATTTCTCGAAGTTTTCTTCTTCATGTTGTCAAGCTTGTTATTGAACAAATCGTAGTTGCTGTCCATAACAACCGAAAGAAATTTAATACTTTTGGGCTTCAGACCACTAATAATGGCAAAAACGTCTTTCTCGCCCGTGGCAAGGTTAAACGGGGCAAACTGTCGTTTGTTGCTTGCCATATCGTTCAGCCATGATTTGTAGTCAGTCGTAAATTTAAGCAAGCGATTGTAGAAACCTCCTTCATCAATTATCGTGCGGTTAAACACAGGTTCGTGTGCGCAAGCCCAAGATTTGTCCCATGAGTTATCAAGTGCTTGCGTAAAGTAGTTGTGTGCCAACAACATTTTTGTCATAGGCTTGCGAACAAGACTTACAGTTTGGTCTGAAAGATTGTCAAAATTGAAGCTTTCAACGTCGTTCTTAATGCCATATTCGTGATATACCGTATGACTATTTGCGTTGTGAGGTTCTGCGCCAATGGTTTGGTTTGCGAAGTCAAAGATAGAAAGTGCTGCCACAAATTCTATGAAGTTGGGCTTATTCTTTTGCAAGGCACCACCATCGTGATTTTCGTATGATGGGCGCATGTCATCGCCCAAATAATACATGTGGTCGAGTTCAGAAAGGTTACGCTCGTAATACTTTAGTGCTGCACGTGTTTTTTGAATAAACGTGCCACTATCTATTTGATCGTCGCGATTGGGGTCTATATTGTTCAGTATAAAATAGGGCAATACCGTGATTGCGCCAATGGGGGCTTGTGCTATGAGGCTTGCATTTTGCACAGCAGCCGTGTCGTTGGCGCGTAGGTTTTTTAGTAAAATAGGGAAACCACTTGCGCCAGTTCCTCCGAATATAGAACTGATGATAAAAATGGCATCGCCTTCGGCAAATGAATTGGCAAATTCTGCAAAATCTTCGCTGCCCACAAATTGGTTGAGAACCACGCTACCGATATTAGGGTTACCTTTAAAACCCACAGACATGTCAGCCTCTAAGTTGTTTTCGCTAAACAACATTTTTACCATATTCTGGTTCGTATTGTTGAGCGATTGAAAGTGCATGTAGTCTTTAAACTTCTGCGCGGTTCCGCCAGGAATGCTGAGTGTAAACCCATTTTTGCAGCAACTTGTCATAAGAGTTGAGAAGAAACCTTTGGGGTCAGCAGCAGTAGTGTGGTCTGTTGCCTGATAAAGTTTTTGATAGTTCTCCATCAACTGTACTGTGTCGGTTTTATCGCCCGATGTGCTGTCGGCATCCACCACAATGGGTACCACTTCGTTAAAGCCTGCAACCTTTACACCTGTGCCAAGCAAAAAGGTGAAAGAGCGTAGCACGCGAGAGCCCGTGCCACCAATGCCAAAAATATAGAGCTTTGCCATAGTAGGTTCTATTTCTTTTTTTAAGATTAGTTCTTGTAAGGTACTTTATAGTTGTGTGTGCTTGCAAAGCAAAGCAGCGAGAATGGGAGCCAAAAAACTCCAATGCTAATCAATCCGCTTGCTACAGCTGTGCCAAAGATGTCTGTGAAACCACAGTCGCTCACTTGGTCGCTTCCTGCATCTTGAAACATGATGTTGCATTCAGAGAAGGTGATGCCTGCAGTTAGTAAAAATGTCACACAAAGGGCTATAATCCACCATTTGCGTCCACTAAACTTTACAGTAGGAATAAAATAGAAAAGCAAAGCCATAACTAAGGCACTACCTATAGCTGTTAGCCCCAATACATTATAGCCATTAATATCATAAAGGTAGCTTGCCCAAGTATCGCCATAAAGCCATGAGAATACTGAGTAAAGGTTAAAGAAAAGATCGTCCATAATATCTGTTTTTTTTGATGTGAATGTTTTTATTCAATGCATAATGTAAATTTCGTGTAATATGGGTTTGTGGTGGTAAAAGCTTTTTGCACACCTTGCATCATATACGTTAGACCAAAGGTCTTGCCTAATAATGGTGCACTGCCTTCGTTGTCATTGCTCTTGTTTATCCATTCAGGGAATATTTTTTTGAGTATAACATCGCAATGTTCGGCTTTGATATGTTTAATGTCCGTCGCTTCCAACTTGATGCGGTGTGTATAGCCATTTTTGCTATTGGGTAAAATTGTTACACTTGCCACCTTATAGCCTTTTACGCTTGTTGTATAGTTAGCAATGTTGCATAAATTCTTATTGCTAAGAGGAATGTTTGAAAAGTCTACGTCCACGTTAAATGCAAAAACCTTTTTGTTCTTATTGATTTTACACTTTTTTAAGTGGTGATGTTGTCCTTTTTTACACAAGATAAACGTGCCGTTTTGTGTGCCATTGTTTTTTACCACTTCATAGTGAACAGGGGCATCGCCCATTTCTGTATAACTCTCTTTAAAGTGTACCGAATTGTTCTTTTCTATTGAGTGCAATAGTTTGGCGAGTGCCGTGCGTTTACCTGCCAACATTACATAATAAGGGCGTTCTCCCTCATATTTAGTGGGTACATTACTTACGTTCCAATAATAACCATTATATTTCGACATACCTTGTAACATAACCACGGAGAAGCAACTGTCATTCTTCAATTTTTTTTGAAGGCTATTGCAAACATCTTGTTGTTGTATGTTTAGATATGCTTTTACACTTTCGGCATTAGCAGGGGGAGAAAAAATAAAGTCCGAGGCTAATAGCGCTACTTGTTTGGGACTATTGGCTAATACGCGCTCTACTACTTCTGAAATGTCAGAGTAAGCTCGGTTACCACCTTGGTTTTTAAAAGTCGTAGGTGTAACATTCATAATAAAATCGCGAGCGTTGCACTGTTGCGGGTAAATTTTGTCGTTTACATAGTTAAACGTGACTTTATTTACATTGCCGTCCGTCAGCATAGCATAAAGGTCAGTTTTAAACAGGGTGCCACCATTTACATAACCATCAATGCTACCTGAATTCTCTATGTAAGCGTTCATCGTTATAGAAGTGCAGGGCTCGTCTCCTTTATATTTGGGCTCGGTCTTACAATAGTCATGGCCGTTTTTGCAAGAGTTGTACAAACATATTATTAAAATAAATATTGGCAAAGCAACTATTGCTTTCGTTACGTTGAATCTCATACTCCAAGTCGTGTTTATAAGTTTGTTTTTGTTGACAAAAATAAGCAATAAAAAGAATACCTTTTATGTTTATACATTTATTAACTATAAAAACTTTATATCTGCTTACTTTATATAAAGAAACGTCTCTAAAATACACAAAATATTATGACGTATCATATAAAAATCTTACTAAAACAAAATTTTGCTCCTTATATGAGTTATTGCTTGTGGGGATTGTTATCTGTGTATGTTGTATTTTCTTTGTGTGGCTTCTGTATCGTTCTCCTATCATCTTCCGTTCATTCTCCGTTTGGTTCTCGTTCTGTTCTCGATTGGTTCTCGTTCGGTTCTCGTTCGGTTCTCGTTTGGTTCTCGTTTGGTTCTCGTTCTGTTCTCGATCGGTTCTCGATTGGTTCTCGTTCGGTTCTCGTTTGGTTCTCGTTTGGTTCTCGTTCGGTTCTCGATCGTTCTTCGATCGATTCTCGTTCATCCTTCGTTCATCCTCCGTTCATTCTCCGTTCGATCTCCGTTCGGCAATCGAAGAACGAACGGAGAACGATCGAAGAATGATCGAAGAAATATCGGAGAATCATCGGAGGCAAAACGAAGATGTATCGAAACTCTAATGGGAAACCAAGGGAAAGGCAACACGAACAAAAACTTTATTTTTAATCACTTAGATTCAAATTATTATGGAAAAATTTTTCGAATTTTGAACACCCTACCTAATGGGGTGAGGTTGGCGCGTGAAATATTAATCTTACTCAAATAAT